>JAURYB010000059.1 GCA_030654075.1 Bacteroidales bacterium
CCTCCGCTTGCTGTAACAGTTGCGCTGCCGGTTGATCCGCCGGAACATAAAACATTGGTATGGCTTGTAATTGCGGCAGTTAAAACAGCAGCCGGAGCGGTAATAGTAACCGGAATAGTAACCGTACAATTATTGGCATCCCTGACGATTATGGTATAAGCGCCACCTGCAAGGTTATTAAAGGTGCCGCTGGCCTGGAAAGCACCACCGTTAATATTGTATAGAATAGGAGCTGTTCCCCCGCTACCGGTAACAGTAATTAACCCGGTATTGCTTCCCGCGCACACTACATTAACCTGGTTAGTAATAGCAGCAATGAGTTTGGAAGCAGGTTGGGAAATAGTAACAACAGCTGATTTATAACAACCTGAAGCATCAAAAACTGCGACAGTATAAACCCCGGCTGCAAGGTTTGTAGCTGCGGCCGCATTTTGCATAGGCGTTGTAAGCCAGGTATACATGTAAGGCGGATTTCCACCGCTGGCCAAAGCTGTGGCCGTACCTGTTAACTCTCCGAAACAGGCTACGTTTGTAGTTGTTGTTGCTACAACGAGAGGAGTAGGCTGAGTAAGCGTAATACTAGCGGTTGCCGTACATCCGGATGCATCTTTAACAGTAACAGTATAAGCACCCGCAATAAGGTTAATGGCCGCAGCAGTAGTTTGCGCGGGAACCGAATTCCAGGAATAGGTGTAAGGCGCTGTACCTCCGCTTGCTGTAACAGTTGCGCTGCCGGTTGATCCGCCGGAACATAAAACATTGGTATGGCTTGTAATTGCGGCAGTTAAAACAGCAGCCGGAGCGGTAATGGTAACCGGAATAGTAACCGTGCAATTATTTGCATCCCTGACAATTATTGTATAAGCGCCACCTGCAAGGTTATTAAAGGTGCCGCTGGCCTGGAAAGCACCTCCGTTAATATTGTATTGAATTGGAGCTGTTCCCCCGCTACCGGTAACAGTAATTAACCCGGTGTTGCTACCCGCGCATACCACATTTACCTGGTTAGTAATAGCAGCAATGAGTTTGGTAAGAGGTTGGGAAATAGTAACAGTAGCTGATTTATAACAACCTGAAGCATCAAAAACAGCGACAATATAAGACCCGGCTGCAAGGTTTGTAGCAGTGGCCGTATTTTGCATAGGTGTTGTGAGCCACAGATACGTATAAGGCGACCTTCCTCCGCTGGCGGAAGCAGTGGCTGTACCGGTTAAATCTCCGAAACAAGCGACATTTGTACGGGTGGTTGATACAACAATAGGAGTAGGCTGAGTAAGAGTAATACTTGCGGTTGTTATACATCCGGCAGCATCTTTAACGGTAACTATATAGGCCCCGGCAATAAGGTTGATGGCTGTCGCTGTAGTTTGCGCGGGAACCGAATTCCAGGAATAGGTGTAAGGGGCTATCCCTCCGCTTGCTGTAACAGTAGCTCTGCCGGTTGATGCGCCCGAGCATAAAATATCAGTATAGCTGGTAATTGAGGCAGATAACGCTGTAGCTGACTGAGTAATGGTTACAGATACACTATAAGTACAATTTTTAGCATCCCTGACGAGAACATTATAGGTGCCGGCAATCAGGCTGTTGAAAGTGCCACTTACCTGGAAGGCTCCTCCATTTATATTATACTGATAAGGTGGTGTTCCTCCGCTTCCGGATATTGTAACTGATCCGGTAGCAGTACCCAAACAGGAGACATTGGTTTGGCTGGCAATAGTTCCTGAAACTGATGTTGCTGGTTGAGTGATTGTTGCAGAAGTAGTTTTAATGCAATTTCTTGAATCCTTTATAGTTATTGTATAAACGCCAGCGGCAAGACCCGAAAATGTAGCACTTGCCTGGAATACTACCCCGTTAATACTATATTGATAGGCAGGTGTTCCTCCACTGCCTGCTACTGTAACCAAACCGGTAGAAAAGCTGAAGCAATTAACATTAACCTGGCTTGCAACGGCAACTGCAAGATCCGCGGCAGGCTGAGTAACAGTGGCTGAAGCTGTTGCCGTGCAACCATAAAAATCAGTAACTGTTACAGTGTAGGTTCCTGGAAGCAGGTTTGTGGCGGTTGAGGTGGTTTGAACGGGAACGGTATTCCACGAATAGGTATATGCAGGAGATCCGTCCGTAACTACAACAGATACGGTGCCGTTATTTCCTCCAAAACAACTTACAGGTGTGCTACTTGTAGTGAGTTTCATAGCTGCTTCATTCACAACAGTTACAACCTGTGTACACTGGGTAGAGTTGCCATTAATATCATTTGCTGTCCATATTACCGAAGTGCTGCCTATTGGGAATTGTGCCGGTAGTGGAGGGTTACTTGAAAAACTGCTGATTCCGCAATTGTCGCTTAGCGAGAGCGGACTAAAGGATCTGGGATCAGTAATGCTGGCACAACTGGGAATTGTTAGATTTACATTTGGCGGACAAACGATCGTCGGGATTTCTTTATCACTCACTGTCACGGTAAAACTACATGTAACTGATGATCCTAAAGCATCAGTTACTCTATAGGTAACGGAGGTTATACCGGTATTAAAATTATAGGATCCCAAGATGTTGTTTATCCCGCTAATGGGCGAAGCTGCTAGTGTGGCTCCGTTCATTATCCAGGTAAGGGTTGTAATATCGCCGTCCGTGTCACTAATCGTTGCAGCAAGACCACTTAGTGCGGCTCTGCAAAATCCCGGATCAGTGTTTGCTGTTTTATTTCCCGGGCAAATTATGGTTGGAGGCGCAGCGAACGCTTTAACGTTACTGATATTTGGTTTTGTTTTCCTGTTTAATAGACCTTGAAGTGTATATTGCGAACTGCCGACAAATGAATTCAAAGATGAATCAGGGATAATGACATTCTGAGTATTAGGTGTAACAGTCAACGGAAAAGTGCTCCCAGCCTGGTTTGTAAGGTTAATTGAACCATAATCTACTTTATACGACGCTGGACCGGCTAATGTCGTTGCACAAAAGAAGTAAGGCATAAGTATGAAAATCAATACTGATACCTTGTTTTGGATTCGATTATATAGTGACTTCTTCATGTCGGTAGTTTTAATCTTTAACTTGATTATTCCGGAAGCAGTTAAGCAGTTTGTCATCAGATTTTTACTGATTGAAGGGTACGAGATCTTTAATATAGTTTTATAGCGTAATCCGATATTATCCTTGTAATACATGTGTGAAAGCAGTTTTTCAGTTAAACTGCTTAATTTATGTGCAAGTTATTACAAAAAAATGCCAGCATTAGGGGGCTGCTAATAAGTTATTAAACGATTTATTAACAACTATATATCTGTATGTCAATAAGATATATGCTTTTTTGTTAACTCTATTTTGGCTCATAATCATAGGTTGATAGCATTTTTCAAAAATAGGTAGTCAAATCATGCAATATTTTCATTCATGAACGTAAATCTTCTGATTACGTGACAGGTATAAAAAAATCAATTAGAATTTATTGAATTGCAGGCATAAAATTTATAAATTGAAATTAGTATACCTGAAAACTAATCCTAAAATGCTTTGCTATGAATTTACTGCTATTCTTTTTATAACAATCTCATCCCATCACTATACACATTTAAAAAATCTGGTGATTATTAAGTTCAATTAACGTATTGACAAACAGATATATATCGCGGATTAAACAGATAATTGTTCCGTGATTATGATCTAATTTCAAATAATAAACTACTGAAAGCACTTTAAATCTGCGAAATCCGCGAATTTAGCGTAGCGGTATCATGCGATGCACGGAGTGCTGCACTGAGCCTGCCTAAGTGCCTGCCGAAGTGAATTCCTTTTTTAAATTGAAATACATGAATAAATCTGTGGCGAAATTGCCTTTTATTCAGGCTGATTAGTTAAAAAAAATTATGAATCAGTTTGTTCCGAAATCTGTCATACCAATCATTTAAATCCGATTGTTGTTTCGAGTTCATGTTTTAAGGGAGATAGTCTGGTTGATTTATACAATTCACCACGAACTTTTAGCCTGTTTATATTGTTATGTATATTAGTGAGGATAAAATTACATGACTGCAATAGTTATTGTTTAAATCCGTTTCATAATATCAGATTCTTAATTAATTTTGCAGTGTCTTAAACAAGAGTGAGTAAAGTTTAGTTTGGGAATTGATCATTCTTACTTGAATGTTACTAACTAAATGAAAATCATATACTAATAAATATAATTCGATAATTAAAACAAAAAAAATGAAAACAAAGTTCTTTTTAATGATGGGTCTTGTAGCTCTTATATTAGGGTCATCGTGTGTTAGCCAGAAAAAATACAAATCACAAGTCAGCAGTTTCGAAGCGTTGAATGATCAATACACAAAAAAGCAGAGTGATTTAAATGCCTGCGAAACAGCAAAAGCCAATTACCTGAAACAAATTGAGGATCTCAACAAGCAACTAGCCGATTTAAGCAAGGAGCAATCATACCTGAAAACCAACAACTCTGTGGTGTTGAATCAGTTGGAAGCACTTTCTGTTATTTCAAGTACACAGGCTGAAAGTATCAAGAAGTCGATGGATAACCTTGGTATGAAAGATGCTTATATACAAGGACTGCAAACTTCACTGGCGCAAAAAGATTCGCTCAACCTGGCTCTGGTTATGAACCTGAAAGGTGCTGTTGGTAGTATGGATGATAAGGATATCAATATTAAAGTTGATAAAGGTGTTGTGTTTATTGATATTTCCGATAAGCTGTTATTTAAGAGCGGAAGTTATGAGGTAACCGATAAGGCTAATGAAGTACTTGGCAAGGTCGCCAAAGTTTTGAAAAATCAGCCTAATATGGATTTTATGGTTGAAGGCCATACGGATAATGTTCCCTTTAAGAAAGGCGATCTGATCGACAACTGGGATTTAAGTGTTAAACGTTCCACTACCATCGTAAGATTGCTTCAGACTAAATACGGACTTGATCCTGCCAGTATTATTGCTGCCGGTCGCAGCGAATACCAGCCTGTTACCTCCAACAGTTCTGCTGACGGTAAAGCCGCCAACCGCAGAACACGTATCGTAATCTTACCACAGTTGGATCAGTTCTTTAAATTGTTGGAAAAGAAATAGTTATCGGTATCACGGAATGGTTTTTACGCATTCTGATATTGATATCCATATCCCGAAGTATAACCTGTAGTTTAGCTACAGGTAAATACTCCGGGATTTTTTTTATCCGGAAAGTAATTCTCTCTTTAAGCTATACTTTGGATCACTTTCAAAATCGTGTCTCATAATGTGTGAGAGTGAAAATTTTTAATCAGAAGTTTAACGTTTTTATTCGTCTGGTAACAGATTGACTTTCTTTAAGGTGTTTTTTTGGGTCTAAATTCACTTTTCCTTTAAAGTTCTACACAAAAGCGCATCAAAATCCAATAATTGCCAGATTCAAGGTGTCAAAATCTTTTCCTTTGCCGCCTATGATTTCTGTAAGTAACCTCTCAGTACATTTTACCGGCGATTACCTGTTCCGCATTTTGATTATATTTGTTTTAAAATTCTTAATTATTTAAAAGAACGTTACACCTGCTGTATTTACTCCCGGCGATCCTGCTGGATCAGGGTCAAATTCAGGTGGTTATTAAGATACTCACGGGTTACTTAAAGTAACCCTGTAAAATTTTTTCACTCTAAATTTTAATAAAAAATGAAAAGGTTTATAACTTATTTAATGCGTGTAGTTTTAATTGGAGAAATATCCAAAGGGACAAAAAATAAAGATGGTTACCTATTACCAATTATCTTGCTTTTTTTATTGACCTCAGCCATTTTGGGATCTATCAATTTTTATGCTGTACGATTAATGCATGTTGATCCAGCATTTTTACGAAAGAATGTTGTTCCATTTGGTCTGTTTTTTATGTTCGCCATACCCATTTGTAGCGTCCTTTTTTATAGAAGAAAGATTAACCTTGATGAGATAAGAGAAGAGGTGAGTAAACTAGATTTTAAAGAATTGAAGAGAGAGCGTTTTAAAGGCGTTATAATATCTTTATTATGCGGTTTTTCACTTCTAATTGCTGTAGCCATAATGCTAATCACGGAAAAATTAGGTATTATTTAACCAGAAAAGAAAAGGTTTTTAATACATAGTTCGCTTGGAATGAACATGATAAATTCAGATTTACATGTTTTAATGATTTAAGAGGCCACTAACCAATAAAATAAATGCTCACAAATGGATAAATTACGAATTACCCAATTAAAATCACTGTTCGACGAAATAGGTCATTTTATCAACAACGAAGATAATAGCGAACAGGTAGAAATATGGTTTGCCCGCGAATTGCAGGAAATTTTGGGATATGCCCGTTGGGAGAATTTTATTGTTGCCATAAACCGGGCTGTAGATTCATGTAAAACACAGAATATCAATGTTGATGACCATTTTCGTGAGGTCACGAAAATGGTTGAATTGGGGAGCGGTGCAAAACGTGAAATTACCGATTTTATGCTTACCCGTTATGCCTGTTACCTGATTGCACAAAACGGCGACCCAAAGAAAGAAGAAATTGCTTTTGCTCAAAGCTATTTCGCTGTTCAAACCCGAAAAGCGGAACTCATTGAAGAGCGATTAAATCTTTTATCCCGTTTGGAGACCCGTGACAAACTTCGCGCTTCCGAAAAACAACTTTCTCAAAACATTTATGAGCGTGGTGTGGATGACAAGGGTTTTGGGCGAATCCGATCCAAAGGCGACACGGCTTTGTTTGGCGGACATACCACCGAAGATATGAAAACTCGTTTGGGGATAAAATCAAATCGCCCGCTTGCCGATTTCCTGCCAACATTGACCATTGCCGCTAAAAATCTGGCAACCGAAATCACTAATTACAATGTGGATAATAAAAATCTTTTCGGAGAACAGCCTATTACAAACGAACATGTGCAAAATAATAAAAGTGTCCGAGATATTTTAGGTCAGCGGGGTATTAAACCGGAAGAACTACCAGCAGCCGAAGATATTAAGAAATTGGAACGTAAAGTCGCGAGTGATGAAAATATAATTGAAAAAGCAACAAAGAAATTGCCAAAACCCAAAAAGTGAAATTAGGCCGGGGACGAAACGCGGAACTGATGTCAACAAAGTTGTTTTTATAGAAAAATGAAAATATGGAGCCTCATCAGCTCCTTTTTCTTTTCCCCAAAAGCAGTACCTTTGCCGCTTATGATTTCTGTAAGCAATCTTTCAGTACATTTTACCGGCGATTACCTGTTCAGCAACGTGAGTTTCCTGATTGGCGACCGCGATCGTATCGGCCTGGTTGGGCGCAACGGTGCTGGTAAAACCACGCTGATGCGTATTATTGCCGGAATGCAGGAGCCGGAAGGCGGAGTTGTTGCAAGTCCCTCGGGAAGTTCTGTTGGTTACCTGCCACAGGAAATGGCTACCGGCAGCCGGTTAAATGTGCTCCAGGAAGCTATGACGGCTTTTGAAGAAGCCCGGCACCAGCATCATTTGATGGATAAATTTTCGGAGGAACTTGCTGAGCGCACCGACTATGAAAGTGAATCGTATTCAAAGCTTATCCAGCGACTGAACGAAGCCACGGATCGCTTCCATTTGCTTGGCGGGCAAAATATGCAGGAGGATGCCGAAAAAGTTCTGAAAGGTCTTGGTTTTGAACCGATTGAATTTGAACGACCGCTCAGCACATTCAGCGGTGGCTGGCAGATGCGTGTAGAGCTTGCAAAAATTTTGCTCAAAAAACCTGATGTTATCCTTCTCGATGAGCCTACCAATCACCTGGATATCGAATCTATTCAGTGGCTCGAAGATTTTCTGATCACATACAGCGGTTCCGTGGTTTTAGTTTCGCACGACAGGGCTTTCCTCGATAATGTTACCAACCGCACCATCGAAATAATGAATGCCCGCATTTACGATTACAAAGCCGGGTATTCAAGGTACGTTGAACTACGCGAAGAGCAGATGGAACTGCAAAAATCTGCTTTCGATAATCAGCAGTCGGAGATTGCTCAGATTGAAAGTTTTGTAGAGCGCTTCAGGTATAAAGCTTCCAAAGCGCGGCAGGTCCAATCGCGCATAAAATTACTCGATAAAATGGAGCGTGTGGAAGTGGATGATCCCAATTCGTCGGCCATTCATTTTTTGTTTCCTCCTGCGCCTTCGTCGGGTAGGGTAGTGGTTGAATGTAAAGATCTTACCAAACGCTATGGCGAGAAACTGGTTCTGGATAAACTGGACCTGGCTATAGAAAAAGGCGATTTTGTTTCGTTCGTTGGCCGCAACGGTGAAGGTAAAACAACACTTGCAAAGATTATTGTCGGAGGTTTGGATCATGAAGGTCTTTGCAAACTAGGGCATAATGTGAAAATAGGGTATTACGCCCAAAACCAGGCCGAATTACTCAATCCTGAAAAAACAGTTTTTGAAACTATTGATGATGTAGCAACAGGCGAAATCAGGACTAAAATCAGGAATATCCTGGGCAGTTTCCTGTTTGGCGCTGATGCCATTGATAAAAAAGTAAAAGTGCTTTCGGGGGGTGAAAAAGCAAGGCTGGCACTGGCGAAATTACTGCTTGTCCCGGTTAACTTACTGGTTCTTGATGAACCAACTAACCACCTTGATATGGTTAGTAAGGATATTTTGAAGAATGCCTTGCTTCGTTACGATGGAACGCTGATCATTGTTTCTCACGACCGCGATTTCCTGCAGGGATTGACGGATAAAATTTTTGAATTCCGCAACCACACAATCAAAACATGGATGTGCGATATCAATGAATTTATCAAGGCCCGCAAATTAGCTAACCTTGCTCAATTGGAAGCAAAGCGGACTGAACAGCAAAAAGCAGGAGAAAACCTTTCGGATAATAAACTCAATTATGCCAGGCGAAAGCAGCTGGATCGGGAAATCCGCAAGCAAGCTACAAAAGTGGAAAAAGCCGAACAGGAAATTGAAACTATCGAAACTGAAATTGTCCGTTACGATAAATTATTGGCTGATCCTGATACGCACAGAGACACAGCAAAAAGCACCCGTTTATTCCAGGAATACCAGGGACTGAAAAAGGAACTGGAACTAAAAATGGAAGTCTGGGAACAGGCTCATGAGGAGTTGGAAGGGATGCAGAAGGAAGAATAGAGGAATCGTAATTTCTGATTTCTGAATTCTGATTTCTGAATTAAAATACACAACTACAAAACTCCAAGTCCCAAATTCCAAATCTCAAATTCCAAGTCGAAGACTTAGCAACTCTATTTCATATCTTGATTCAATCACAAATCACAAATCAAGAATCATAAATCAGAAATATCTTGTCTGCCAACGCCAAGTCGCCCAACGCCAAGTCGCTCAATCGCCTCATCTTCTCAATAACTCAAACTTCCCGTCAATTCTCCCTCTCCATCAACCCTGCCGCATAATCACTGAGTTCTTCCATTGCTTCTTCTGGTAAACTGATGCATGAAAGATCGTGAAGGGCTTTCTGGTAGTAATCATCAATCAATTGCCTGGTAAGCTGTTCAATATTCAGCTGATTGAATAATTCTTTTACTTTCAATACTTTTTCGTTGCTTGGGAGGTCGTGAGCAGCATAAAGTTCACGGAAATATTCAGTCTGAGCCCCGGCTGATTCGAGTGCTTTCAGGTACAAATATGTCTTTTTCCCTGCAATAATGTCACCTCCACTCACTTTCCCGAATTTTACCTGGTCCCCGTATACATCCAGCAGGTCATCTTTAAGCTGAAATGCCAGGCCGATGTTAATTCCAAAATCATAAATATGATCGCAATCATCGGTTTCGGCACCCGCAATGATAGCGCCAGTTTTAAGGCTGGCAGCTAATAATACAGCCGTTTTCAACCTGATCATTTCGATATAATCCGGAATTGAAACAGTCTGTTGTTTCTCATAATCCATATCATATTGCTGTCCTTCGCAAACTTCAATAGCCGTTTGGTTAAACAGTTCAACCACCGGTGAAATAGCATGAGGCCTTGTACGAAGCATATATTTATTGGCCACGGCAAACATGGTGTCGCCTGCTAAGATGGCAACATTGGAATTCCATTTTTTATATACGGTTTCCTTACCGCGCCTCAGAGGAGCTTCGTCCATAATGTCGTCGTGCAGCAACGTAAAATTGTGGAACAACTCTATCCCGATGGCAGGATTAATAGCGTCCGCAATGTCCCCGCCGAACATCTGGCATGACGCAAGAACAAGCAGCGGCCGAAGGCGTTTACCGCCAAGTCCTAATGTATAGGTAATAGGAGTATACAGATCAGCAGGTGCCGATGGAAACCGGATCGCGCTGAAAGCTTCATCAATGCGGAGCTGAAGTTCCTGAATTGGGTTCATTATCCGGGTTTTATTCTCTTTCGGGTAGATTCATGAGGTAATCACCATAACCACTTTTTAGAAGCGGGGTGGCAATTTTTTCAAGCTGAGCTCTGTCAATAAATCCATTTCGATAAGCCAGTTCTTCGATACAGCCAATTTTCAGTCCCTGGCGTTCTTCAATAACCTGAACAAATTGCGATGCCTGTATCAGGGAGGCAAAAGTGCCGGTATCGAGCCAGGCAGTACCACGGCTCAATATTCCAACTTTAAGTTTTCCCTGCTCCAGATAATAACGGTTCACATCTGTTATTTCATATTCGCCGCGAGGACTGGGCTTGATGTTTTTTGCTACTTCTACTACACTGTTGTCGTAAAAATAAAGTCCCGGAACAGCATAGTTAGACTTAGGTTGTTTTGGCTTTTCCTCGATCGAAATCGCTTTTTGATTCTGATCGAATTCAACAACTCCATAACGTTCAGGATCTGAAACATGATAGGCATATACAACTCCGCCATCAGGATCATTGTTTTCCTGTATTAGTCCCTGCAAGCCGGTGCCATAAAAAATATTGTCGCCGAGTATAAGAGCAACTTTATCTTTACCTATAAACTTTTCGCCAATTACAAAAGCCTGAGCCAGCCCGTTAGGGATAACCTGCTCTTCGTACACAAAGGAACATCCTAAAGAAGAACCATCGCCCAAAAGCTTTTCGAAATTGGGCAGATCGTGAGGCGTGCTTATAATCAATATTTCGCGTATGCCGGCCATCAGCAATACCGACAGCGGGTAATAGATCATTGGCTTGTCGTAGATTGGCATCAACTGCTTGCTTACCGCTAAGGTAAGAGGATGCAAACGGGTACCGGAACCACCGGCCAGGATTATACCTTTCATGTGAAAATGATTTGATTAGGTTAAATTAGTTGATTCTACTTTTAATTTAGTGGGTGAGTTCAAATTGCTGGAAGTCGGAAGGTCTTCTGAATACTATTTTATCCAAAACAAGTATCACATTGTAAGTCTATTAGTATTGTACAGTTTATTTTTAATTCATAGGATGTATGTTCGGGTTAGCATTTACTTCGGTCATCTGCCCCATATTAAACCAATTCCATTCCTGTTTGACCCAATTAGTTTGACGATTAAAAGTATCCGAAAAGCCTTTATGAATTTAGTTTCGTTCCATTATTATTTTCATCGTGATTATGAGTACCGTTATGGTTGTGATCACCATTGTGATTACCATTGTGATTATTGTTTTCGTCCTCCTCACCATCATAAATCTCAATTAGCTGTTCCCCTTTAAATGCTTTGGTTACTGCATATTTATCAAGAACAAGCAACATCGATGGTAACACCATTATATTGAAAAACATGGCAATAAATAAGGTAGTGGAAACCAGCATGCCGAGAGCCTGTGTGCCGCCGAAACTGGAAACCATGAAGACACTGAAACCAAGTACCAACACGATTGAAGTATAAATCATGCTGAAACCTGCTTCACGAAGCGCATTTATGGTTGAACGGCCAATGTCGTTACCGGTGACTTTAAGTTCGTGCCGGTATCGCGAAAGATATTGTATGGCATTATCAACCGAAATTCCCAGCGCAATACTGAAAACAATTATCGTGGATGGTTTAACAGGAACTCCGGTAAATCCCATTATGGCTGCGGTTATAATAAGTGGAATAATATTTGGCAACATCGAAACAGCGATCATTCGCACACTCGAAAACATCAGAGCCATGAGCAGCGAAATAAATCCGATGGCAATAAGCACGCTTTCCAATAAATGCTTTATCAGAAATTCGGTACCTCGCGCATACACAACGCTGTTTCCAGTTATCTGCACATTGTAATCTTCGGCAGGAAATATTTCAGCTACTTTTGGCCGGATACTGTCGAGAAGACTGTTCATCTCTTTTGTACTTACATCCGCCATCTGGAAGCTAACCCGTGTATATCGTTGAGTACTGTCTACAAACTGGCTCAGCATGTGTTTTTGGCCGGCGGCTTTTCGCGGGAAATAGGAAAGCACGAAATTCTTTTCCTGCGAATTAGGCAGGCTGTACATTTCGGGGTTACCATTAAAATAGGCTTGTTTGGCAAACTTTGCCAGTTCCGCGACTGACAAAGGTTTTGAGAATTCTTTATGTTGAAGGATAACATCCTGTAGTTCATCAATCTTTTGAATAGTTGGCAGCCGCATAACACCTTTTTTCTTTTTGGTGTCAACAGATATTTCGAAAGGCATAACGCCACCAAACTGATGCTCGAAAAATTTCAAGTCTTTGTATAGAATACTTTTATGACTTATGTCATCAACTACCTTGCCTGAAGTCTTCATATTAAGCATTCCGATAATTCCCACTACCAGCAGAATTCCTGCGATTGTGAAAATCCATTTGCGTTTATACTGGATAAAATATATGATTTTATCCAGCACTATGCTAAGTATTTTATTGTCGAGATGTTTCAAATGTTTTTCAGTCGGTGGTGCCATGTAACTGAAAATGATTGGTAACAGCAAGATTATCAGAATATATTCAACCATTATGCTGATTGCGGCTATGATACCAAATTCACGCAACATCTGGTTCGACACCAGGATAAAGGCGGCAAAACCTGTGGCTGTAGCTGTATTCACCATGAGTGAGGCAAAACCAATGCGCTGCACAACACGCGAAAGGCCAAGAATTTTATTGCCATGCTGCCTGTATTCCCAATGGTATTTGTTAAGGATATAGATACAGTTTTCGATGGCAATAACCACAATGAGGGATGGAATTACACCCGTAAGAATCGTTATTTTAAATCCAAACAACCCAATCAATCCAACTGTAAAAATGATACTGATTGCAACCACCACCAGTGAACTGGCTACCACTTTCAACGAGCGGAAAAAGAAGAAAAGTACAATCGCAGCTACCAGTATAGATAGAAAAACAAAGAGAAAAAGTTCATTCTGTATCATTCGGGCCATTACCGAACGAATGTATGGCAATCCTGAATAATGCAGTTCATGCCCGGTTTGTGCTGTGTAAGCAGCAGCACGGGCTGAAATATTATCGGTTATGGCAAGCCGGCCTTTATCATTCAGCCTTTTCTTGTTCAGCGTAATGGCCAGCAGGTAAGTACTTGTTTTGGGATTATATAAGAGACCTTCATAAAATTTCTGAGAGAGGATTTTCTTTTTCAGCGAATCAGCTTCAGCCTGAGTTGTAGGTTTTGCCGGAACAAGCGGTAGAAAGTCATACTTACGAAAACTGTCATTTTTGACAATGTTGGCCGCTTTAGCAATGGACATAACACCTTCGACGCCATCGATTTTCTGCATGTCCATTGTGAGATCATACCAGGCATTAAACTCATTCAGTTTAAACATGTCGGGATTAGTAAGCCCGATGACGAGGATGCTGCCATCTTCGCCAAAACGTTTTTTAAAAGCATCGTACTCAACCACTAGAGAATCGTCGGCGGGCAGCATGCGTGAGTTGTCGTACGAAAGTTCTACCCCTGTTCCAAGCCATGCCATAACAATGGTAAGCACACCAATAACTATCAGTATGCCAGGCCGGTTGCGCAGGATTAATCTAACCAGTAATTTCCACATATCTTGGTAAAAAATCAATTTGAATGAGTGGGCGAAGATACAATATTTCTTATAAAGATGTATTTGCCAAACTTATGATTATCCGTATGAAAATAAGGCTTTTGCAACGCGTGCCAGATGGCAGGGATATAGCAGGTAATTCGTATCCGCCTTTTGTAATGTTGGTTTTCCGTTGCCGGAATTATTCATCAACACCTGTTTCAACGGGTTTCCTGATACGTTTCAATTTGCTGGTTTTATATCAATCCGCTTCCTGATATCCTGAACATTGGCAGTATTTTTTACTTCAATTCTGAACCCCCGGCCTTCGGCATAAACCCTGGCCGACTCAATGGTAGTTTTAATGTCCTTGTTTATTCCACTCAACAGTGCTTCATTTGCTGCCTTCTCACCAAAAACAAAGGCCACAAGAAAATATTTATCCCTGGGAAGCAGATAGATTATGGCGCGTTTTTTAGGGTCAGTCATAAAAGTTGGGGAAGAAGAAGGATTTTTTGGAAAGGCCATACGTTTTTGGAAACTTTCTATTTCCGTTTTTTAACCTGAGAGATGGTTAATAAAGCACCGTAGGTGCGAAATTAGGATAGAAAAAAGATCATCAATATATTAAAAGCCTCGTAGAGGCGGTATTATTGATGAAAAAAATATTCATAAAATTCAAAAATATAGGCTGCGATCGTGAATATGA
>JAURYB010000009.1 GCA_030654075.1 Bacteroidales bacterium
TTTTTTTGCCACAGATTACACGGATTACACAGATTTTAAACTGCTTTTAGCAGTTTTTCAATTAATTTCAATTAAAAATGATGAATAATTGTCTGTGAAATCTGTGTTATCTGTGGCATATATTTGTTTTTCAATACTTTAGACAAACTGATTAGTTGCGAAAATAGAATTATCTGAAAATGGAGTAATTTGAAAACGAGTTCATTCTTTGGGTTAGTCCAAAATTATTAAAGCTCACCAGGCCAAACAAACAATTGATCAGCATACAGTTAATATTTTTTCATTCGACTGAATTACATTCCTAAAATAAACAATCTGCTCATTTTTAAATTTTCAAATTCCCAAATTTTCAAATTATCTAATTACGAACACGAGCAACCACATCCGCACCCTTCAGGTTTTTTACCCGTTACCGTTATGCTAAAAATACCTGTTTCACCATTTTTAAATTTATCCAATTCCTCAGCTGACATGTAGAGTGAGAGCAGTTCGTCAGGAAGATCTATTTTCTTTTCTTTTTTAACCTCCACATTAATAAATCCTGCTTCCTCAATGATACTTAGATATTCTTCGCGTGGCAGAGCGCCTGAAACACAACCGGCATACATGGTTGCATCTTCTTTAACTCCTACGGGCAATTCCCCTTGCAGCACCACATCCGAAATACAGAAATGGCCACCCTGTTTCAATACCCTGAACATTTCACTGAAAGCTTTGGGTTTGTCAGGAACCAGGTTCAGTACGCAATTGCTTATAACCACATCTACAACACCAAACCTTACCGGAATATCATCAATATCTCCCTGAATAAAGTCAACATTGGTATACCCGAGTGTACGCGCATTTTCCCTTGCTTTTTCAATCATGGCTTCGGTAAAATCAATACCTGCTACATAACCGGTTTCGCCTACAAGCGCGCGGGCGACAAAACAATCGTTTCCGGCACCTGAACCCAGATCGAGAACGCTGTTTCCAGGCTGAATATTTGCATATTCGGTTGGTAATCCACAACCCAGGCCAAGGTCAGCATCGGGATTATAACCATCCAGATTATCATATTTTTCGCTGAAAACTGTATAGTCAACATCTGAACAGCAGGATGTTGCGCCACAACATGACGTTGAATTCTGTTCCTTAGTTTGTTTTGCGATTTCGCTGTATTTGTCTTTTACAATTTGTTTAATATCTTCCATTGTAATTATTATTTAGTGATTGATTATCGTGAATTCTCAATTATGGGTGTTTTAAAAAAATGGTACTGAGACAGAGGACCGAAGACGGAAGACGGAAGTCCATATTCTACTCCTTACTCCTTATACCTTACTCCTTACTCCTTACTCCTTACTCCTTACTCCTTACTCCTTACTCCTTACTCCTTACTCCTTACTCCTTACTCCTTACTCCTTACAACTTATACCTTGCTCCTATCAACCTCCCACTCTACTACCGAGCCAGTATTCGTTCTGTAATCTTCACAGCGTCAGCAACATATTTCCGACAGTTGGTATGAAATAAATTCTGTTCATTTATTAAATTGAGTTCATTTTCATTTCTCATATCCAGGTCATTCAGCAATTTCCGGCAAGTGGTTGATCCATTCAGTTTGGTGAACTCATCGAAAAGCTCAACTGTTTTATCATACGTAAGTTGTTTTTTTTCATCTTCATCACTTAAACCTTTCCCAAACTTTAATCCTAATGCCATTGCTGCGCCGGTTACAGCTCCGCAGGTAAATTGCTGCCTTCCCATACCTCCGCCAAAAGCACAGGCAACCTTGAGCGATTCGTCTTCGGTTAATCCCGATTCATCGGCAAATGCGGTTAACACCGATTGGGAACAGTTAAATTTATTGTCAAAATAGGATAATGCCTTTTCGGAGCGGTCCATGAGTAATTGAATTGGTGAATTATTAATTGTTTTAAAAAATGCAATAATTTAGTAGTACCCCTCTGTCCTTCGGACATCTCCCCTTGAAAAAGGGGAGAACCTAATCGTGAAAGTCTCTCCTATTTTCCTATTTTCCTAGCCCTCCATTTCCCTAGTTCTCTATTTTGTTACCCTGAGCGAAGTTGAAGGGTCCTATTTCCCATTACCCATTTTCCTATTTTCTATTTTCCCATTTTCCCCATTATCTGTTCATCGTATAATTTGCGGAAAGCGACTTTAATTTCGTCGCGAACGCGGTAAAATTCGCTCATAATAAATTCAGGAGTACCTTCGGCGTGCGAAGGATCATCAAAACCTATATGTAACCTATGCTTCACTTTACCTATAAAAGCCGGGCATGCTTCGTTGGCGCCGCCACAAACGGTAATTACATAATCCCATTCCTGATTCAGAAATTTATCAATTGAATCGGATGTATGATGACTTATATCAATTCCGGCTTCTTTCATCACCTGAACAGCTTTTTCGTTCAGTTTACCCGAAGCTTCGGTACCGGCTGAACAAACAGTTAGATTTTTGTCAAACGATTGAAGGAATCCATGAGCCATCTGACTACGACACGAATTCCCGGTGCATAAAATGAGTACCTTCATAAATTAACATTTACAGGATTTAGATTTTTCGAGTTTTGCCGCCATATTGCGAAGTTCACTGATAATATCCTCTAAACCAATAGAGTTGATGCAATAATTTACTTTAGCCCCGTTTACGGTACCTTGTATGAGGTTACAGTCCTTCAGTTCCTGCAGATGCTGGCTCACTGTAGTACGGCTTAGCGGCAGTTCTTCGGTAATATCTCCGGTTATACAAGTGCCTGACTCAATAAGATAATTGATAATGGCAAGCCTTGCCGGATGTGACAATACTTTAAAATAAGCTGCAGCTTGTTGCAGAGGTTCATCGAATAATTCAGTTTTTGCCATTGGGTATTTTAACTTTATGACGCAAATATACGACATATTTTTAGATGACGTATAAATACGGCATTAATTTATTAAAATTTTCCGGCAATTTAAAAGGGCGAAGTGTTTTTGTTAGCTTATTATGCTATCCATAATAATTGTCGGGGACCGGGATTAAGCTCCGAGCCAGGTCATTGCACCGTCGTAAGTACTGAAAACCTCTACCGTTAAGGGAAAATTCGACTTTATGTATTGTCCGAACATGGTTGAATATGCCACTTGCTGAGGAGTTTCAGTAAGCAATGCTAATTTCCGGTTTGTCCGTAAGCCAGGCATGTTATTGAAAATACCGAAAAAATCAGGAAACTCCTTGCTTTCCCCGCTGAATGCAGCTTTACGTATGTCAATAAGTACGGAGTAGTTAGGATTAAACTGAGGGCTATTCCATACCTTGTTTAATTCAACAGCCAGAATAGTAGAATTAAAATTTCCAATAAGAGTAGTGAATCCAAGTCGCCTGGTATCGTCCGGTTTATATTCAACTCTTGTTTCAAGCATGGTATTTATATTTTCGTCCGAAGCTATGTTTAAAGTATCTCCGGCATCATGAATGGGTAATGTAAAATGGAAAGTACTGCCTTTCCCCTTCTCACTCTCAAACCAAATTTTACCTCCATTTCGCTGAACCAGGTCTTTACAGAGTAATAATCCGAACCCGGTGCCTTTCTCTCCATCAGTTCCTGGCGAGGAACTAACCGTATCAACCCTGAATATTTTTCTCTGTTTTTCCTTAGTAATTCCCTGTCCATTATCACTAACCGAAATTTCCACCACATTATTTTTTTCAGAAGCAGTAACATTTATGCTTCCGTGGGAAGGTGTAAATTTCATTGCGTTACTAAGCAGGTTGCGCAACACTGTTTGTATCGCAAATTTATCAGCAAATGCATGTATAGCCGGATCAATATCTGCCATGATCTCTATCCGTTTCCGGAGAACGTCCGAAGTGAGAATAACAATATTTTCATTTACTATTTCTGAGAGTACAAATTCTTCTTTTTCCCTTTCCCCTCTTCCCATCTGAATGGTAGACCAGGCCAGCAAATCATTGAGCAACTGAAACGTTTGTGTCGCTGATTTATTGAGTGTATCTACAACTTCCATTAATTCACTTTCATCGAAATCTTTAATATTCTCAACCAAAAGCGCCGAAAGATTCATCATCGATCCCAGAGGACTTCGAAGATCATGTGCCAGCATCGAGAAGAGCTTGTCTTTATCTCTGTTTAAAAGGGCCAGATCCTGATTACTCCTTGCAAGGTGTTCTTCAGCTTTCTCTCTTTCCTTCATCTCATCCTGAAGTTCATTATTTGCTTTACTTAATTCGGCGGTTCGCTGCTCCACTTTGGTTTCAAGTTGAGTGTTTACCTGCCTCATCTCTTTGGTGAGTTTAATATTATCAATTACTACAAGGTATTGATGAATAATAAAAAGAACAATTACGAAAACAATCAGAAAGATAATTCCATTAAACAATACAAATGACTGGTTCAGAATAAAAACTAACAATAACCCGATCAATGTAATCAGGAATACTCCGGGAAGGAAAACGATCCAGTTATTTTGTTTAAAAACAGCAGCCCGTTCATCCTTTCCACATGATTCATTTTCCCTGATCTGTTTATATCCGGTTAATCCTCCTACTAAAAGAAGAATATAAAAAAGATAGTAACCTATATCGACAAGATAGTCTCTTCCCAAAGAACTATATATAGAGTATCCAAGGTAAAATAAATCGCTAAGAAAAATACAGATTGCCGCTATAAAAAACAGGCCTAATACCTTTTGGCAGCTTTTCACCGGATAGGTAAAAAATAGAATCATAATTATCCAGATGGAAATAATATCAAGCACAGGATAAATGAAAACCATAAACAGCGTAAAAGCATCAAAGTTTAAGTCTGGATTTCCTCGTGAAAGAAGAAGAATTGTAAAAATTATAGCTGCCGATAGAACCAGTATACTGATTTCAACAAATACCATATTCCTCCTTCGTGAAGCAGGCTGTGAACCAGCTATAGAAATAACGGATGAAATGAATAGAATAGTTGCCGGAATATAAAAAAGGTCAACCGGTGATATAAAAGGATCAACATTCAAACAAGTAAGATAAAGGTATAGCGCATCACCTGACCACCAGGTAACAGAACTTAACAGCAACCAAAACAAAGTACGGCTAAAGACAAAGTGATTTTTTTTTGATTCACGGTAAATAAACAGCATAACAATTGAAACTGAAGCAGATAGGAACAATTCAAATGATGCGTTGAAGATTCTGAGTGATGCACTTTCGATTGAAAACTGGTTAACCAGCACATTAATGGCAACCAATACAAAGCCAGGTACTATAATGTGTACAATTTTAATCCGATCAGGAAGTGAAGAAAATGTCATAGCTGATTTTGCAAACACTAAATTTATTTACCGTTGAAAGAATAGAGAAGATTAATATATTTTACCGTTCTCAATGAAAGTAAGGCATACTTTAATCCAGTTACATGATAAAACGGGATTTCCTTCTCCAAAAATACAAAGAAACCCCATACTACCAACAACAGGATATTTTGTTGGCATCACTTATGAATTTACAAGTACTTTTACATGGCATTTAACCCGATTAAAAATTATAGAAAAATGACTAATTACTTTGAAGGCAAAGCAAATTACTCAAACGGAATTTATAATCTCTCGCCCCTACAGGCTCATAAACTTTGCCAGGAAGGCGCTATACTGGTTGATGTCAGAGAAGAATACCTGAACCGTTTTAAAATATTTGATGTTCCTGACCTGATCTTTTGCCCCAAAAAAATCATGTTGGAACTCATTTCGAATCTTCCAATTGATAAACCACTTATAATTGCTGATGCCAGTGGTATTCATAGCCCTGAAGCTGTTAAAATGCTGATTAAAAATGGTTTTGCCGGAAATTGTGCCAACCTTTCGGGAGGGCTTGTGGATTGGGAACACTCCGGTCTGCCGGTTGTAGTGGATTATTCCGAGAAACTTTCAGGTCAATGTGCATGCCAGCTGAGGGCAAGGGGAAAATGATGTTGGATGTCGGAGGTGGGATGTGGAATGTTGGATGTCGGAGGTCGGAGGTGGGATGTAGTACTATTTTCTATTTTCTATTTTCCATTTTCTATTTCCTATTTTCCTTTTCCCCTTTTCCATTCAACCCTAAACCTTTTTTACTTCTCCCATTCCTGGTCCGCTTCTTCAATTATGAACTCTGAGGTTTTTTCCCCCAAATAGCGATCAATTACAACATGCGCCAGGTAAATGACTGGAGTTAATGCTATGGCAATAAATACTTTATACAGATACTGAATAAGTCCAACCCTGAAAACCTGCTCCAGGCTCCAGTTGCCAAGGAAATAGAAAGCGATGAAGAGAATTACAAAACTGTCAATGATTTGCGAAATTACAGTTGATCCGGTTGACCGTAACCACAGAAACTTATGTCCTGTAAGTTTTTTAAAATAATGAAATACATAGGCATCTACCAGCTGGCTCACCAGGAAGGCAGTAAGTGAACCCACTATTATTCCAAGGCCTGCTCTGAAAATAGTGTTGTAAGCGAAATTAATATCAAAAGCCCTTCCCTGAGAATCTATTCCATTAAGCTTCAACCAGAAATCAGCAGGAGGCATTCCAGTCCATATCAGAATTATTATAAAAGAATAAGCTATCATTCCGGCAGTAATAAAGCTGATTCGCCTTACGCCTGCTTTCCCGAAATATTCATTTATAATATCTGAAAAAACAAAAACGATTGGCCAGATCAGAACACCAACACTCAGGTTCAGATCAGTGATCATTCCAAAAATATTTAGTTGCAGCGGAGCTAATCCAAATAGCTTTTCAACGGAAAATATCTTTACTCCACCAAATTCAGCAATCATCGCATTGGCGATAAAAAAACTCGCCAGTAAAAGGTACAGCAATGTTTTCTTGTTCAGCAGTTTGGAGTCATCCATAGATTTGATATAAATAATTGATCTTATATTAGTTATAGATTAATTCTTTACTATTCATTTTTCACTCTTCACTATTTTCACCCTGAGCGAAGCCGAAGGGCACTCTTCACTATTTTCACCCTGAGCGACGGCGGCTGAGCGAAGCCGAAGCCAGCCGAAGGGCACTCTTCACTATTTTCACCCTGAGCGAAGCCGAAGGGCACTCTTCACTATCCTTCCCTGTCTCCCCGTTCTGAGACGCAATGCATCGTGTCTCTACCCCCACGTAACCACCGCAATTCTCTTCCGCCCATCCATCCGTATCTTTAATTCTTTATCAAACCGCACATGCCTGAAAAAGTTCGTTTTGTTGATGAGTTTCTGCCTTTTCAGTAATTCATAATCAATAAAGCTGTTTCCTGTTTCAGGCTGTACGGAGAAATAACCCACATTCATTGATGTAACATTATGGAAAAAGTGTGATCCTGAAGAAGCATCCAGCGGGTATCCTTCGAGGCTGGTTTCAACTATGGTTTTTGCATTGCTGATCTGCGGCCAGTTGACAGGTATTCCTATCCATCGGTCGCGTGTACCCCAACGCCCCGGGCCAATTAGAATATATTTACGGTTTTCCTTACGCATCAAGTGGTTGAGTTCTTCAATCTCAAGAACCATTTCCTGGGTTTTACTTTTATCGAATTCATCTTTATCAACATAAATAACATCGGTGATATCACCAACTAATCCGTTCCCCATTCCTTTTTCAGAAAAGATAACAATCTCTTCTCGTTTTATCTCGTCCATATTTACCTGGTAATCGAGCTCAGCCCCTATTAGTGGTTTGATCTGCAACAGGTAAAAAGTGGTTTTATAATCAGCATCCCTTGTAAGGTCGATGGCAAATTCAATCTCAACCGGCGTACCCATAGCTTCTTTTACGATATCAAGAACAGTTTCAATGGTTTTTGCCATTGGGCAGTAATCATATTTCAATACATTGCTGAAATTGATGACCCTGGGTCCGGGAGTTGTAATTCCGGGTATGAGTCGCTGGTTTTCGTTGTCATACACCGATGCCAGGTGGCGCATTGTCCCATGGCTTTCGGCAACATCAATATCCATTTCGCGTAAGCCGGCCATTTCGCCTTCAAGCAGGTTAACATCACTTTTTGCCAGGTCAACGGCCAGGAATTTCACCTGCGAATTCTTATATAAATCCTTTGCAGTCAGTATTTCCACGGCAGGATAAATTGGCGAAAAACGATAAGCGCTGCCTCCATCCACTACATATTTCCCTAAACCAAGAGCGGCAACGGCAAATCCTTCTTCGGGTTTCATATGAGCGAACGGGTAATAATTATAGGATTGGGCCACTCCACTGATATGAGGATAAAACACATCATCATATTGATGACCAACAACTTCCTGGATAACAATGGCCATTTTCTCCTCATCGAGCTTATAATTTATAGCTTCGATATATCCACGAGCTTCAGGCGAGTAAACTGAAGCGTATACCAGTTTTATCGCATCCATTACCTGTGATAGTCGTACATTAATATCCGGATGATTATTTGGCAACAGGTAAGTCTCGAAAATACCGGCAAAAGGTTGCGAAAGAGAATCTTCAAACATCCCCGACGAACGCACAGCTATAGGTTTATTTATTAGTTTTAGTAATACCCTGAGCCTTCGTATTAAGGTATCAGTAAGAACACTCGAAGTAAATATGCTCCTGATTTCAGCATAATTCTCAAAATCAGTAATCTTTTCCTTAATCCTGTTTCGTTCGATAAAATATTCAAATTCGTCGGTGCCAATTACGGATGTACGCGGAGAGCGGATATTTATATCAGGAACATGTTTGTTAAAATCATAATTGTAAATCAGCGTATTGATAAAAGCAAGACCTCTCCCCTTCCCCCCCAGCGATCCAGGCACTAGAGTAACCACATTGTGTTCGTCGAGAAGAGCTGATTCCTCAAACGGAATTACCTTGCCTTTGTCCTGTTCGTTCCTGAATTGTCGGATTACATCAATCAGGTGAGCCCTCATCTCGGAAGGACTCTTAAAATCGCTGACTTTCCCCGGATTCAGAATTTTCGCTACCTGTATTTCGCCCCGGGCCATCAACCAGAGTGAAAAATGGTTCATGCGGGCATGATAAATAAGTGACTCATCGGGAATGGTTCGCAGGTTGTTCTCAAATTCGCGAAGCGATTTAGCAATGGCAATTTGTTCCCCGGCTTTATCCCGGTATATAAAATTTCCGAAACCAAGGTAATGAGTAATAAAACTCTTGAAATCCTGTGATAAACTTTCTGAATTTTTATCGATAAAAGTGGCTCTCAGATCATAAGCCTGCTTAGCATTTTCAGGATCTGACGACTGTATTATTACCGGTAGATCAACATTGGATTCGCGTATATGACGCACAAGCTCAAAACCAGCGTTCATATATTCCTTACCATTCCGGTTAAATTTAACATCCGTAATAAGGCAAAGCATAAAATCGTCGTAATCATTAATAATTTCGAGAGCTTCTTCGTAATTGGCCGCCAGTAAAATCTTAGGCCGGGCACGCAAACGCAAAACTTTATAAAGTTCATCCGTACTAACATCATCAATGATCCGCCGGGTTTGCTCCATGACAATACCATATAGAAGAGGCAGATACCGCGAATAATACTGAGGACTATCTTCAACCAGCAGCAATACCCTTACTAATCCAACCCGTGTATCATTTTCAACATTTATTTTATCCTCCAACAGCTTAATCATGGCAAAAAACACCTTGCTTTCGCCATTCCATACAAATACCCGGTCAATAGCCTTAAACCGTTCGCTCACAGCACTGAAATATGCCACATCGGAATTATTGTTCAGCAAGGCAAAAATGGGAATATACGGGAATTCCTTCCTGATCTGGCCTGAAATACTCACAGGAAGTGTTTTATCAACTCCAACCATAAAGATCACCAGGTCATAATGTTTCGCGGTAAGTTGTATAAGGGCTTCTTCGGCAGATGAAACACCGGTAATACGGGGAACTGAGGTTAAGCTTAACTGGTGATATTCACCCAGAACATACTCCGAGAAACGGCCTTCCTTTTCAATAGTATACGCATCATACAGATTGGCAACCAATAAAATTTCCTTGACTTTAAACGGACACAAATCATGGTAAACATCTCTATCCGAATTGTTTTTATTGAGGAAACGCTGAAGCAATTGCTTCCCGTTAACCGGGATTTCGCATTGCAGTTTTTCCGATGATCGACCTTTATCAGCAGTACGTGATTTCTTCAACAATTCCTTGGCAGCAATGCTATTCAGGTAGCCAGTTACAGCACTTGCCAGGTTATTGATCAGGTGACGTTCTTCTTTTAAAAACGGACCTTCATCTAACCTGATAAATTCCTTCAGGTAAAAAATATCAATATAACCCAAACCGCCATCAATTGATTCGAACGATTCCCGTTGAAGCCAGTTCGACTCATGAAATCCCGGGGACGTATATTCTTTCCCTTTAAACGCAATGCGACATACAGTAAATTCAGGATATTGCCAGGCAGCAGGCAATAATTTAGCCAGTTGCTGTAGGGTTTCATCAATAGGTTTTCCTTCGCGCAGAATATCATTCGTCTGGTTAATCGCAGCCAGTTCTTTGAGCCTTTCGGTACGTTCAAAAATCAATTTACTGATTTCTCCCGGGTCGTTCAGCATTTCGTTTTCTTCAGTCATTCTATGTTTTATTTATTGAAAAAAGCTGTAACAAATATGATTAAAAAAATGACGCGAAAACGTTTGCGGTTTTAGATTTAATTCACACCAGTTTCAGGTAACAGTTGCTTTAACAAAAAGCTAAAACCGGCTGTTCCTTAAGTATTTACAAATGATTCAAATAAATCTTATTTTAAGTGTTTCACTTAATTTTATACGTAAAATACTTATTTAATTTAGATGTATTGCATATTATTGCAAATCAGACACTTATCTGCAAGTAAAAATAGCACTAAAAACTTGCTATTCATATCAATAGTATTAATATTGCCTCATTAAAATATTGTATTTAACAACTAAATTTCTAATCATTATGTCAAACAACATTATTGACCAAAAGGTTGAACAGTTTATGGCAAAAGTAATTGCCAAGAATCCCGGTGAAGTAGAATTTCATCAGGCTGTGAAGGAAGTTGTACAATCTCTCATGCCTTTTATTGAGGAAAACCCGAAATATAAGGGTATTCTTGAGCGCATGGTTGAACCGGAACGTGTGATCATTTTCCGTGTTCCTTGGCTCGATGATAAAGGCGAATTCCAGATTAACCGGGCATTCCGCATCGAAATGAACAGTGCAATCGGTCCTTACAAAGGTGGATTAAGACTTCACCCAACCGTAAACCTCGGAATCCTCAAATTTCTTGCTTTTGAACAAGTGTTGAAGAACAGCCTTACAACCCTGCCCATGGGTGGCGGTAAAGGCGGTTCCGATTTCGATCCGAAAGGCAAGAGCGACAATGAAGTGATGAAATTTACACAATCGTTTATGACGGAATTGCAACGTCATATCGGGCCTGATACCGACGTTCCGGCTGGTGATATTGGAGTTGGCGGCCGCGAAATCGGCTTCCTGTTCGGACAATACAAACGTATCCGTAACGAATTCACCGGCGTGTTAACCGGCAAAGGCCTCGAATGGGGAGGCAGTTTAATACGTCCCGAAGCTACCGGCTACGGTTGTACCTATTTCGCCGAAGAAATGATGAAAACCCGCGGACAGAGTTTTGCGGGAAAAACTGTTGTTATTTCAGGCTCAGGAAATGTTGCCCAATACGCTTGTGAAAAAGTTACTCAATTAGGAGGCAAAGTTGTTACGTTAAGCGATTCGAACGGCTATGTTCACGATCCGAATGGAATTGATGCAGCTAAACTCGCTTATGTTATGGAACTTAAAAACATAAAACGCGGACGTATAAGCGATTACGCAAAAAAATACAACTGCACATTTGTAGAAGGTAAAACTCCATGGAGCGTAAAATGTGATGTTGCATTACCTTGTGCCACACAAAACGAACTGCTGGAAGCTGATGCTAAAACACTGCTTGCAAACGGATGTTTTGTTGTATCCGAAGGTGCCAATATGCCATCCACAAACGAAGCCGCTGAATTATTTGTTGCCGCCAAAATCCTTTATGGACCGGGTAAAGCCGCCAATGCCGGTGGTGTTGCTACTTCCGGACTGGAAATGTCGCAGAACAGCATGCGCCTCAACTGGACCCGCGAACGTGTTGACCAGGAACTTCATACCATCATGATTAATATTCACCGCACCTGCGAAAAATACGGCAAACAAGCTGACGGAACCATTAACTATGTTAAAGGAGCCAATATCGGTGGATTTGTAAAAGTTGCGGAGGCTATGCTGGCACAGGGTTTGGTGTAGTTGTTAGAAGTAAATAGAAAATGGAAAATAGTAAATTAACTAATATCCAATAATTTAGCTTTAATTAGCTGGTACGTAAGAGGCTCCAAACGGGAGCCTCTTGCTTTTTTTGAGCTATTGCTTTTTTCTGTCATAGAAATATATAAATTTGAATACTGACCAACTAATGAACATATCAGGAAATGACTTTACGATTGACAGCTCGAACGGCATTTGCAGCATTGATTGTTACATTCATATTTCATAATCTGGAAGAAGCGATTTCAATTTGTAAATATCCGTTTCAAAGCCCGGTATTATTTATAAAACCAGCAAGTTGCAATCAGTTTTTGTGGGCAGTTTCGATAATTACAATCATTGTAGTCATCCTTTTCATTACCGCTTTGCGGACAAAACAACCAACTGTTTATCTTTTTATTTCTACGGCAATTGCATCAGCATTGGTTCTCAATGTAATAATCCCTCACATAACTGTAGCGATCTTCACATTTAATTATACTCCCGGACTGATAACTGCTGTAGCGTTAAATTTACCGTTGGGATTACTCACACTATTTAAAAACAGAACAAACTATAAAAACAGAAAACAATTTTACAAACATATAGGAATAGGATTGGGTGTTGGATACTTGATTTTTGCTATCGTGATGGGTTTTGTTCTCCATTTTTTTCAATAATTATTCATATTGTTCTGAATAGCCAAAAAATATATTTACAATAATTCTCTAATTTACTGTTAATTAAGATTTATTTTTCGACCATTCGACGAAATTAGTCGAAATAAATTAGGATTTTGTAACTCGCCGTATTAATTTTGCAGCCTCAAACAAGAACTATTAGGTTAAAAAGTTTGAAGAGATGCTTGATAAAGACGAAGTAAAAGAGGCAATTGTAAATGTGGCCCGCCATATTTTCTCCAGGTTCGGTTTCAGAAAAACCACGATGGACGAGATTGCTATTGCCAGTCGCAAAGGTAAAAGCTCTATCTATTACTATTTTGCAAGTAAAGAAGAGATTTTCCAGGCAGTTGTTGAAAAGGAAGCTGAGATTTTTAAACAGGAGCTCATTAAAGCCACAAATCCAAATGACACGCCTGCCCAAAAATTAAAAACTCACGTATTAGTGCGTATGCGATCGATGGAAAAACTCGCCAACTTTTACAGCGCCATAAAAGATGATTTCCTGGGTCACCTCGATTTTATCGAAAAAATAAGGAAGAAATACGACCAGGAAGAAATCCAAATGATGGAAAGTATTCTTGTGGAAGGTGTTGAAAATGGGATGTTTGAAATTGATGACACTTCTCTTGCAGCTATCGCAATCGTTACAGCTCTCAAGGGTATGGAGATTCCGTTGTTCTGGGGAGTGGAAGAAAAAGACCTGGAAAGCAGGCTCGATCATTTGATCCATATTCTTTTTCATGGTGTAATGAAGCGCTGATTTTTTTTGTCCTATTTTCGACTTTTTTACTTTTTTAGTCGATTGTACTATTAATCAAATTTTTAACTGAATTAATAAAACAAGATTATCTGCCTGGAGTCAGAACTTCCTAAAACCGACTTCCGATCTTAAAATTGAAAACAAAAACAATACGAATAAAATGAAAACAAGAATTCTATTCCTGATTCTGGCCTTCGCATTCAGCACCATACTTTGCAAGGTTAATGCACAAACACTGCTGGTATCGCCCGAACTGAAAGAGCTTATCAGTCTTTCGGTAAACAAGGACCGCAAAGTAGCCGAAAAAGAAATCGATAAACAGATTACCGAAGTGCAGAAAAAAGCCGTTCGTTCTGCTTATATCCCAAAAGTGGAACTGGGCGGAAAATATGTATTTGCTTATTCCTCGGTGAATTCAAAAATTGGTGAAATCGATGGATTCGAAAGCCTTGGGAAACTCCAGGAATTTATGGCCACTCCTACCTTCCCGGCCATGTTTCCGAATTTGGCAGGATTAGCAAACGAAATCACCAAGCTGCAGCAACTAATGGTTCAGCAAGGGATGACGCTTCCTTCGATATCCAATAACCTTGACGGAAGTTTTTATGGAAATTATGTTGGCGTTGACGCGACGGCGAAAATGCTTTTATACAGTGGTGGCCAGGTTCCGAATATATCTAAAGCTCTGACCGAAAAAATAAAAGCACAGGAAGCCTTATCGGATAAGAGCAAATCGGATGTAATAAGCGATGTGATAACATATTATGATCAGCTTGCACTTATGAACCAGTCGAAACACGTACTCGATGAGTCTACAATCAGGCTGGCAGCTGAGAAAAAATATGCCACTACGGCTTTAAAAAACGGTCTTGCCACTTCGTTTGATACCTTAAAGATTGCTGTAGCCGATGCTAACCTTCAGGCCAGAATTTCGGAATACAACAGCAAGAAAACATTACTTCATCAAAAGTTATCACAACTTACAGGTAAACCAGCCGGCAGTTTCGAAATGATTGATCCGGATTTAAGGACTCTGATATATGCCGATACAGTTACGGATATAACTAACCGTGCTGAATTACGAGCTCTAACTGCCGGAGTGGAGGCACAGAAATACATGCTTAAATCGGAGAAATCGAATTACCTGCCCAAAGTTCAGGCTTTGGCTTCGGTCCGTTATGATAATATTTTCAAAGCCGATGCAAATATGAGCGGCCCCATTCCGATGGATATGAAAATCAATAATATCGGTTTAGGCCCTACGTTCATGGTAGGCGCAGGTTTTAAATGGGAGATTTTTGATCGTTCAGGCGGAACAGCGAAAGTTCGTCAGGCTACACTGGAAGTTAAGAAAGCGGAAAACGCCAGGGAGGAAGCCAGGGAATTGCTTCAACTAAATCAAACCAAGGTTTCGACAAATTACAAGTCATCTGTTTCCCAGGTTGCGTATAAAGCAAAACAACGCGCGGCAGCCCGAATGGCGCTCGACCTTGCCCGGAAATCATATAACGAAGGCATTATAAATATCACCGAACGACTGGCAACCGAAACCGAAATGCAGAATGCCGAACTCGAGTACCTGCAGGCTGTTTTCGCACAACGCCAGGCTGCGTTGGAATGCTACAAAGCCACAGGAAACCTTGTATTTTCAAATATCCGGTAAAAATGTTGAATGGCGGATGTTGAATGGCGGATGTAGGATATCAGAACTTGAAACCAGAAACTTGAAACCAGAAACCAAAAATAGAAATTGTCTAAAATTTAACAAGTTAACAATAATTCATAACACAATGAAAACAATAAACAAAAGACATTCAGGCATGATGATCGCATTTTCAACCTTGCTTTTGGTAATAGCGGCAGTAAGCTTTATTGGATGGATAGTACTGAAACCTGAATCCATCATGCTGCAAGGCCAGGCTGAAGCAACCGAAGTACGCGTGTCGGGTAAAGTTCCGGGCCGTATCGACAAATTCATGGTGTCCGAAGGAATGACTGTACGTAAAGGAGATACCCTGGTACTGATCAACAGTCCGGAATTGAATGCCAAACTGATGCAGGCAACCTCCGCGGAAGACGCTGCAAACGCCCAGAACCAGAAAGCCAACAAAGGTGCTCGTGCTGAACAGATCGCCGGCGCATACGAACTTTGGCAAAAAGCTGAAGTCGGAGTGAAACTGGCTGATATAACTTACAAGCGTGTTCAGAACATGTACAGCGAAAGTGTGATTCCAGCCCAAAAACGCGACGAAGCCGAAGCCAATTTCCAGGCAGCTATAGCGACTTCGAAAGCAGCCAAATCGCAATACGATATGGCTATCAACGGTGCTGAAAAAGAAGATAAGCTTGCAGCCCTGGCAATGGTGAATCGTGCTAAAGGCGCTGTTTCAGAAGTGGAATCCTATTTATCGGAAACCATGTTGGTTTCACCTATCAGCGGCGAAATTTCAGATATTTTCCCAAAACAAGGCGAACTGGTTGGCTCCGGTGCACCGATTATGAATGTGGTTGATTTGAATGATATGTGGGTTGTTTTCAATATTCGTGAAGACCTGCTTGCAAATATTAAAGTCGGGAAAGAACTGGATGCTGTAGTTCCCGCATTGGAAAACAAATCAGTGAAACTTAAAGTAAACTATATCAAAGCCATGGCAAGCTATGCCACTTTTAAGGCTACGAAAACCAATGGCGGGTTTGATGTTAAAAGCTTCGAAGTGCGCGCAGTGCCGGTTGTCGAGGTAGAAGGACTCAGGCCCGGGATGAGCGTGATGGTGGATTATGGGAAGCTGAAGGAGTAAGGTGTAAGGTGTAAGATGTAAGATGTAAGGAGTAAGGAGAAGAGAGATAGGAGAAGAGAGAAAGGAGAAGAGAGAAAAGCAAAGGGAGTTATGTATCAGCGGTTAGAAAAATAAAAATGTCAGAGTAAAATGATGGATTCAGGAGCTTCCGACTTCGGTCTTCCAACTTCCAACCATCAAATCTCTTCGATCAAAACAGCAATTACATTTATAAAATACCAATGAAATCAATACTAACAAATATCTGGAAAGTTGCAGTGCGGGAAGTAAACCGCATGTCGTCGCGGGGGCTGTACATCCTGGTGGTGCTGGTACTTCCTATTCTATCTATTATGTTTTTCGCTTCACTTTTCAAAGAAGGTGTTCCGACAAAAATGCCGATCGCGATAGTTGACCTTGACCAGACTTCCGGTTCGCGTAAAGTAGCCAGGAATATTGATGTTACTCCTTTGAGCAAAGTAACAGAAAACCTGCAATCGGAAACTGAGGCCATGTCGGAATTGAGAACAGGTAATATTTACGGGTTTGTAGTCATTCCCAAAAACTTTCAATCCGCTATCCTCGCTTCGAGGCAACCAGTTATAAGCTATTATTATCAAAACGGGTTTCTGATTGCCGGCGGATTGATGCAGAACGATCTAACGCTGATTCTTCACACTTTGTCAGGTGGTATAAACATTCAGAAACGCGAAGCAATGGGTCAGCCTGAAGATTACATTATGTCGCAGGTACAGCCGATCCTACTCAGCACGCACCAGTTGTTTAATCCTACAGCCAATTACTCGGTATACATTTCAACCATTGTGCTGCCAATTATGCTGCAACTCTTTATCCTGTTAATGACTGTTTACAGCATTGGTATTGAAATAAAGGAAAAAACATCGCACGAATGGCTCAGGCTTTCCGAAAAATCGATTTTTACCGCGATTACAGGCAAACTCCTGCCCTATACAGTGATTTTCTTTATTGTAATGATGTTTCAGAATTTCATGCTGTATAAAGTGATGCAGATACCTATGCATACCAGCCTTGGGTGGCTGATGCTTGGCTCGTTGCTTTTTGTGATGGCTTACCAGGCAATAGGAGTTTTCTTTATAGGATTGCTGCCTATGATGCGACATTCACTTAACCTGTCTGCTTTTTATGGAATACTTGCACTTACCCTTTGTGGATTTTCCTTCCCGATTGAAGCCATGCCTCCTGTATTCCAATATTGGGCAAGTGGTTTCCCGGTAAGGCATTATATGCATATATTTCAAAGCCAGATACTTGCCGGTTTTGAACTAAGGTATTCAATCCTATCGTACCTCTACCTGATGCTGTTCTTTTTGCTGCCATTAACAATCATCAATCGATTGAAATCTGCTTTGATCTATCAAACCTTTATTGAAAACGTCCATAAGACATAACCTGAAATAATATAACCCTGGCGCACCTTGCTTACCCTTTGCGCCTTTGCGGTAAAAAGATTTTAACGCGAAGACGCGAAGAGAAAAATTAAGAACACAAAGAAAGTAATACGAATAAAATGAAAAACAAGTACCTAAATATTTTCCGACCGATCAGCGAAGGATTCAGCAATACATTCAGGATTTGGATGCGTGAGTTCCAGCTTATATTTTCGGATGTGGGAGTAATGATACTGATTTTTGTGGTTCCCCTGATTTACCCGTTGCTGTATTCATTTATCTATTATCCGGAAGTAGTCCGCGACCTGCCGATAGCAGTTGTTGACCTTTCGCATTCAGCTGATAGTCGCCAGTTTACCCGTGACCTGGATGCCACTCCTGATCTGAAAGTGGCTACCAGCAGTATTTCGATGGAAGAAGCCATTATGATGTTCAAAAACCGTGAAGTAAGAGGTATAGTTCAGATTCCGGAAACATTCAGCCAGGATATAGCCATGAAGCGCCAGACAACAATTTCGGCCTATGCCGATATGGAGTTCTTCCTTTACTATAAAGCGTTGATGACAGGAGCCAGTTTCGTGTCACTCGAAACAGGCCATAAAATCCAGATCAATAACCTGATGAACGAAGGATATACAGAGCGCCAGGCCCAGATAACTGCCGAACCTTTTAAAATGGTTGATAACGCCATGGCAAACCAAGGTGGAGGTTTTGCAAGTTATGGTATTCCTGCAGCACTGATCCTGATCATACAACAGACATTGATCATTGCTATTGGCATACTTGCCGGGACCGCACGCGAACGTCATATTTTTGGCACCCTGGTTCCTATGGATCGCAAAAAAATGGGAACATTCCGCTTGGTAATTGGGAAAGCTGCTGCCTATTTCACCATTTATGCTTTGCTGTGCATATATATGCTGGGTATGATCCCGGAATGGTTCGGGTATGGGCAATCGGCTGATTTTACTGAACTTATCGCGTTGATAATGCCATTTATATTATCCAGCATCTTTATGGGATTAACTCTTTCGGTGATTTTCAAAAATCGCGAAAGCGCAATGATGCTCTACCTTTTCACGTCGATACCGCTACTGTTTTTATCCGGAATTATCTGGCCACTTTCGAATTTCAGCCCGGTGTGGCTGGCAATGCGCGAGATATTTCCATCATCGAACGCCATTTTCGGGTATATCAAAATGAACTCGCTGGGAGCTACCATTTTCGAAACAAGGAAAGAAATTATGTCACTCTGGATACAAACAGGTGTATACTTCCTTACTGTCTGCATAACGTATGGATACCAGGTTAATTATTCGGTGCATCTGAGGAGTGAATTGGCATCACATTCGTACAGGGAAATTCGTCAAAAAATAGGGATTGGGGATTAGGATTTAGGGATTTAAAAACGTAGAGACGCGATGCCTCGCGTCTCCCCCAAGACCAGATATAAAAGAATAGAAAAAAATAAAATAACAGAAGCCATTTACCAAATAAAGCGGGGCAGTATCAAAAAGCCGATTAAGCAAAGAAATTTCAAACACGAATAAATAACAATTAAAAAAACAACAATCTAAAAACAAAAAATCATGAAAACAAAGAATTCAATTATGCTTTTAATAGCATCCGTTACGCTGGTTTCAACATCGGCATTTGCCCAGATCAACTTCGGATTACGCAGCGGACTCGCCGCCACAACCTTTTCGGATCAGGGCAATCTTTACCAGGACAACAAAGTGACTTTTTCGTACACAGGAGGAGTTTTTGCTAACATCCCGGTTATCAAGTCATTTTCCATACAGCCTGAACTGAATTATGTACGCAAAGGCCGCAGCAACGAAACAACTGAGTTAAACACTACTGTCAAAACCGATTTTATGCTTCATTACCTTCAGGTTCCGGTCCTTTTTCAATACAGGAATGACCAGCTACTGAACAAATCGGGTTCAGTATTTTATATTAATGGCGGACCTTACGCTGCTTTTGTTTTGAATACTCAGACGCGGGTTTCCGACAACAACGAAGGAGTTTCTCTGGTGCCGGTTAACGACAGCAAGAACACCGACTGGGGCGCAACGCTTGGCATAGGTTTCCAGACACCTGTTTTTAAAAAAGATATCTGTTTCGACCTCAGGTATGATATTGGTATGTCGGAAATTCAACAGCAGCCTACCGAATACCGTTCAAAAGCGTTGAGCTTTACTATAGGAATTGTATTGTAAAATATTGTTTGGTTAATTTGGTTAAACAAAAGAGAGGATCAGAGATGATTCTCTCTTTTTTCATATTCAAGGGAAGACACTAAGTTAACCTGAAAAGGATGGTTTACGATAACTTATTTAACAATAACTTTTCTGTTAAAGCATATCGTTCCATCAAATATTTTCAAAAAATAGATTCCTTTGGCAAAGCCTGATAAATATACTTCTTCCGAGGTTTGATGATTTACATTGTAGTTAGAACAAATAAGTTTACCGGATAAATTGTAAATTTCGATGGTGCTTATATTATTTTCGCTGCTAATGGTAAACCTTCCATTACAGGGATTGGGATAAATAGAAACATTTTCGCCCCTTATTTTTAAGTCATTTATGCCGGTAATAACAGTATGGTAATAATATGCAGTGCTATCGTTACGAGTTATTTTAGATGCGTCGTTCCAATCTGTGAAAGTGTAACTTGTTCTGAAATTATTAGTATCGTAGGTATATGTTCTTTGGTAATCGTTCACCCAGGTACTTCCATCCCATTTTTGAGATAAATTGCGTGTTTTATTATTGTTGGCATCATAGGAAACAATGCTCTGTCCAACATCCTTCCAGTAAGTTGCATACCAATATTGGACTATATCACCTATATTATTGTTGTTGGCATCGTAAGTAAGAATGACATTGTATCCATTATTCCAAACACCGCCGGCCCAGAACTGGTTTAATTGGCTTGTATTAATACCCATTGCATCGTAGGTATATATACGTTGAGAATCATTCAACCAACCACTGACGTTCCATTTTTGGAATAATTCAATTGATCCTCGATTATTGGCATCATAAGTAAATTTAACTTGACTTGAGTTCATCCAGGCATTGCCATCCCATATTTGGTAAACATAACTCGTAGCATTATTTTCTACATCATAAGTAATTTTTGTTTGCATATAATTTATCCAATCATTTCCATTCCAATTTTGTGTCAAAACGTTAGTCAATTTATTAGAAACATCAATGGTTGAATAATATCGCCAATAATTTACCCAGGTACTTCCATCCCACTTTAGCAATAAACTGCTGATCTCATTATTATTGGCATCATAACAAAAATTTATTTCTTTTGAATTAATCCTCCTTCCATTAATGAGTGTATCCCATTTCCAGAAATAGATACTATCATTTTTCCGTATTAATGACTGTTGTGCAAAATCCTGATGTTTAATATTATTTTCCATGAACTTGTTGGAATTTATTCCGGATAATGGTAATCTATCGTTATTTATTCTGAAATCGTTATTTTCAAATGATAAAGTATTATGATGCAGGATTCCGGTGTTTGGCTTGCTATCCTGTGCAAATGCATTAATTGATAACGCGATAACTATTAGGAGTATTGAAGTTTTCATTTTGATTAATTTAATACTTTTTGCTCTTTTTGCTTTCATGAATGTGATTCTGGCTTAAATATAGAAAGTACGCAGGTCCAAAAAAAAGAAGCCGCGTATCGTCCCGTTTACAGTTGACGGTTTATTTGCTTAATTCTGTCAATGCATTTCAGGACGATACACTTAAGGATGTTTCTAAAATCTGTAGACCGATTTATTTTTAGAAGATTTCACCACAGACTTCTTTTTCGTGTCGTAATTGTAATATTTCAGGGGTCCTTTATAATATCCAGTGATGGTTTTGCCGTTTGAAGCAGTACAGTTTATCGTTATCTCGTACTCACTGCCATTATTTGTCACACTCACTTTTCCCCCGGAAATATCAAAAACTGATCCGGTTTCAGTCTCCATATTAAAACCCATACCAATCACCCCCAAGTCAAAAGTCCCGGCAGCAAAGGATTCGGTTCCGTCATATATATAATCCCTAACATCCAATTTATCTGGAAGAGAAGTAAAAATCTCGAAATAAAGGGCATCCCCTACACCTGAAACCATATCGACTTCACCATCCTTCTCATAGATGGTAAAAGCTGACGAGAGCAGGCTTAAATCAATATTATACCCTTCATCAGCAGAATATTTTCCATAATTTTCAAGAAACCCCTTCGATAAAATAAATTCGGTACCGTCATATTTAAAATAATTTTTAACGGTTTCGTCTTCGTCTGTTTTGCATCCGTCAACAAAAAGGCCTAGTAGAAGAATTGCAATGAAAGGTTTGAATAGATTTTTCATAATGTATTGAATTTAGATTTTACCTACTCTGAAAAGCTTTTCGGCGGCCGCTGATTTATTCATTATCAAAATATTCGTAAAAAGCTAAAATCCTACCTATAAACTATTGTTTGGATGAGTGTCCATTGATTTGGTGATACAAAAATTAAAATCCAAATTTCAGGGTTTCGTACCAGTAAAAGTTTCTGTAATAGCTCCGCATTTTAAGGTTAAAGATAAGGTTTTGTTTATCACGTTGCCATTTGTTGTGCACTCTGAATCACTGGCTGTGAGCATTATTTTACCACCTCCGCCATCACTCAGACTTACGTCAGGTGATGTTGGCATGGTTTGCCCCCCGGCTGTAATAATTAAATTTACCGAAGTACTTGATACCTTGTTAACCTGGCAGGTTCCTGACACCTGCCCGAGACCAACTACAACCCAGGTGCCACTATACAACCCCACAGCATTAACCGAAAGATCAGCGGAAGGAGTATCCGAATCTTTTTCACAACCAAAGCAAATCATTGAAATAATAATTGCTATGGTAAGAATCTGTTTGCTTTTCATAAATTCAAGGTTTAAACTATTTTAATTTAAATTGGTTTTTCAGTAGTACTCAGCCAAAAATTAATCTTGATTATTCTGTTCTATCTTTAATGCATCGGATACTTTTAAATTCACTATTGTAAGAGATGTCTGAACTTCTATAGGCAACATTTGTAGCCAATGAGCCCACAATGAAAGATGACGGATACTGAGTATTTCTCAATGACCACCATTCGCCATAGTATCCGACATAATATGATGAAAAGGAATTAAGATCATCACACATTCCACCAGGGAGAGCGGAAAAACCACTTTCGTTAGTCGCGCCAGCATTCGGACTTCGCCATAACCCAGTATTGCCTTCAATAGTTCCAACTGATTTCAGCTTTCCGCCTGCGATACTTTCACCGCCTAAAAATGAAATCAGTGTATTCCATTCTTCGTCCGTAGGGATATGCCAGCCTTTTGGCGCAATATACAGTGGCACCAGATAGGTTTGGCGCACAACCCTGAAATTATATAAGGCCCCATATTTGTTATAGCTTACGGAATCATTATTATACCAGCAGTATCGGGGAGTTGGCCATGATCCGGTTGATTTTTTCTTGGTTATCGTTTCAATAGGTGTGCCGTCGTTAAATCTGGTAACCTTAAGGTTTTCCGTCATCCAAACTTGTGTACCGATAGTTACAGTCTGATAGGTATTACCATCGATATCGGTAACAGTTATATTGTTGTTACCATCATCTTTCTTACAAGCAGTAAAAAACAGTAAAATGACTCCTGATAGTACAAATGGATAAAGCAAAATTCCAGGTTTCATAATGCATGAATTTTAAATTAAATGGTAAAGCAATTACGTTCATTCTTAGTATTCACGGAGTGAATTGAAGTCACCCCCTCCTAACAAAATCTTCCAATCTACAATCTCACGGTTTTGTTCCTGAAAACGTCTCTGTTATGGTTCCTGCTTTTATGGTAAATGATAATGATTTATTCTGAATTGTACCGTTTAGTGTGCCACTGGAATCAGTGTATGAGATTTTTATTATACCGCTTCCGCCATCACTAAGTTTTACACCTGGCAGTGTCGGAATTGATTGTCCGCCAGCTGTCATAACTAAATTTACAGAAGTGCCTGAAGCTTTTACTACCTCGCAGGTTCCAGCTACCTGGCCAGTACCTACTATAACCCAGGTGCCTGAATATACACCCGTTGAATTTGCAGCTAAATCGACAGAAGAATCGTCAGAATTTTTCTCACAACCAAAGCAAATCATCAGTATGAAAATCGCTAAGGAAAAAATAAATTTTTGTCTCATAGTCTTTAGTCTATAAAATTAAAGGATGAAATTTAATTTGATTTCTCCGGGAAGGAATAACTGCTATTACTCGAAATAGCCAGGAATCATATTCCTTTGATACTAAGTACGACAAGGGATAATCTGGAGAGAAATAAGAAAAGCCGACAATTTATTTTGATACTATATATGTACAAATATAATGAACAAACAAGCTTTTGATCCGCTTGTCAATAATTTATATCGAATATAAATAGATGTTTATTTCAGAAGTAGAAGCCAAAACTGTTAAAAATTGTATACCTATTAAGAGGTCTACTTTAATTAAACCAAAAGAGAGAACCATTTCTGGCTCTCTCTTTTAGTTACTGACAGGTAAAATGTGCCTGGCTATTCTATTTAAATCAGTGCAGGTTAGAATTTCAAACCAAACTTAAGCCTGAAACTATTAACCATATTTTTCTGATCATCCAATGTTTCATCGCTAGATGAACCGGAAAATGTTCCTTTACTGTTAATCGAACCCAGGGTATACTCCATTCCAAAATTGAAGATTTTATACCTGACAGCTGCTCCGATTGCATGTGATACCCCTACACCAACATAGGCATAAGTGAAATCTTCTTCACCGGAAGAGGTAAAAACAGTCGCACTCGAAAGCACAGTTGGCCGCAGATTATAATACGCATCGAGCGCCAGGTTGTCGGCTAATACAAAGGTTCCAACAGGACCTACCTCCAGGAATGAGAAATCAATTACTGCTCTTGCCCATTCAGTGCCATCTATAGTACCGGACTTGACACCCATTGCGAAATCAAGCCAATTTACCATAAGTCCGAATCCATATTTCTCCTTTGGTTTAAAGTACCAGCGGTTACCAATCTGAACTCCAAAAAGACTACTTAATTTATAATCACTCCCCATAATATCACTATCCAACATAGAATAACCATCCATTTTCCCATCACTTGTTAATGCATAGTTACTTGAAGGAAATCCTATTATAAGATTAACGCTAAACCCGTTGCTAAGTGTTCTGTCCTTTTGAGCAAACAAACTTGTTGTTATACCTACTAAAAGAATCATGGCAATCAGAAGTATATTCTTTTTCATTTTTTAATGTATTAAGTTTTTCTTACTCATAAGGCTTTTCAGAGTCGCCCCGTTTTTATAGTGGTTGCTGGTCTCCACATTATAATAATCTGGATATTTACAAAAAAATGTCAAGCAGTAATTAACAAGGACAACGTAGGTTCGCGCGATTTTGTGCCGAATTGCTTTTTCAAATTTTCCATATCTGTAGTTTAAGGTTTATTCTAATTAATTTCATTAAAACTAAACAGTATTTTTATGCCAATTCAATAAGAATATTCGATTTCTTGAAGCAAGTTAACTCAATAATAAATTCAATCTAATTTATTGTTAAGACAAATTTAATGAACAAATATGCTTTCCCCGACGCAAAACAACAATTTATATTCATTACAAATAGACATCTGCACCCATCCGAAATGTAAAGATATAGAAAGAGTTTTGTTAAAAAATGTTAACGACTTGTTAAAAAGGAAGATAGGTTTAAAAATGGCGCCAGGTAACTGGCAGACAAATAAGAACGTGTGCCTTACATGATTATTAATGAATCAAGAAGATAAGAAAATATACAGTGAGATGCAGGGATTGTTATGCGCTAAAATTGAAATCCAGAACCCTGAAATAACATTACAGGTATAGGCCAGGCGTTTAGTTATCCCTCTGAAAGGCTTGTAGATAAACGAACGGGGTAGTTCAAGACCATCCTTTTGAGGAGTAAATCTATGTTGTTCCTTCTATTGTATCTAAAATGGTATTCATACAGATAACCTTGCAATCATTTTTTACTGTAATGATGATATATTCCTCTCAACCAACCTTTAATATTCATGATATGGATATGCAGATCAATGAAAGCGTTTCCGTCATCTGATTTGCGTTGTTCAAGACCAGGATTATCCTTTCTCAAAGGGCTATTTCCTCTCCATACGTCAGTTATTATCTTTGCGCTTTTAGAAATTGGATACAATCCAAAATAATTGTAAGTTTGAAATTTAAATTCAAATTCCAGCCTTATAATGCAATCCCCTTCACTCAAGAAGTTTATCTATCTGGCAATTGCTGCAGCAGTGGCGACAATCGCGCTTAAACTCTTTGCTTATTTCCTTACCGGTTCTGTTGGTTTGTTTTCTGATGCCCTTGAGTCGGGTGTGAATCTGATTGCTGCCATAGTAGCTCTCTTTATGATTACTCTGGCTGAGAAACCTGCCGATGAAGAACATGCCTATGGTCATTATAAAGCAGAATATTTTTCCAGTGCTATAGAAGGCGGCTTGATTGTGCTTGCGGCCTTCAGCATTATATGGTCAGCTATTCCACGCATAATTCATCCACAGCCTCTTGAGAATGTAGGAATTGGACTCCTTGTTTCCATAGGCGCTTCAGCAATAAACCTGACTGTCGGATTGATTCTGATAAAAAACGGAAAGAAAAACCATTCCATTACGCTCGAAGCTGATGGGAAACATTTAATGACTGACGTTTACACATCGGTTGGAGTATTGATTGGTATTGCCATTGTAAAGATTTCCGGATGGCTTGTTCTTGATGGCATTGTCGCTATTGGTGTTGCGTTAAACATCGTATGGACAGGTTACCAGCTTATGCGTCGCTCGGCATTGGGTTTGCTCGATTCAGCTATTCCTGAAGATGAACGATTAAAAATTACCAAAGCTCTGGATGTATACAAAGATCAACATCTCGAATATCATTCTCTTATGACCAGGCAAGCCGGCCAGAGAAAATTCATCTCTCTTCATATACTTTTACCCGGGAAGCTGACCATACAGGAAGGTCATGATATGGTTGAAAAGATTGAAAGAAATATCCGCGATCTTTTTGATGCTCCGGTTACGGTTTTTACTCACCTCGAACCTGTTGAAGATCCCCTTTCGATGCAGGATATCGGAATTGACAGGCATGATATTGTGGATGAGGTTCCATTCGTAATCAGTAAAAAAGTAAAAAAGTAAACCACTATGGATTAAAAAGCCATAGGTTCAAACAAAAAATGAAATTCTGAAGTTCTTTATCGCGAAAGTGCGCAATGATCTCGTAAAGCGCTCAAAGTTTTTTCATAACAAATCAGGCTTGGCGTCCTTTGCGTAAACCTAAGTGCCCTTTGCGGTTAAAATTCATAGAAACTAAAGTTGCTACAATAAATTGCAGGGCTTTAACTTTTAATGAAACAATAAATCTGGTCATTTGTGAAATTCAATACTTGCTGTATTACTATTACAATTGAGAATCTTCAATATTGAAAAGGGATAACCCAAAAAGGAGGAACATTCCAACTTTTTGTTGTATCGAAACCTATACTTTATTGCTTTTACTATTTCTAATTATGACCATAGTGATGTATATGAATATAGTGATGATCCTTGTGCAGGTTCCGCATAATTAGCTGTTATAATTCGAAATTTGGTACAGGTTAATACAATTCCGTGCTTTTGTTTATCTCGCTGCCTTAAACGCCAAAGCCCCGCCGAAGCAGGGCTTTGAAGCAATATATACAAGAGAGGTTGCAGCTTAGTACATTCCGCCCATACCGCCCATACCAGGATTTGGCATAGATGGTTCTTTATCATCTTTAGGTTCGAAGATTACACACTCAGTGGTGAGTAACATTCCGGCAATTGAAGATGCATTTTCCAACGCAACACGTGCCACCTTGGTAGGATCGATAACACCTGAAGTGTAAAGGTTTTCATAAACTTCGGTACGGGCATTGAAACCGAAATCATCTTTACCATCTTTCACTCTCTGAACGATGATAGAACCTTCTAAACCTGCATTAGCTACAATCTGGCGAAGTGGTTCCTCGAGAGCGCGTTTCACGATCTTGATACCTAATTCTTCGTCCTGGTTGTCTGTTTTTACTTTCTCCAGTACCGAAATAGCACGGATGTAAGCAACACCGCCGCCAGGGATTGTTCCTTCTTCGATAGCTGCGCGGGTAGCATGCAATGCATCAACGAAACGATCTTTCTTTTCTTTCATTTCGATTTCGCTGGCTGCACCAACATAAATAACAGCAACGCCACCGCTTAATTTGGCAAGACGCTCCTGAAGTTTTTCACGATCGTAATCAGAAGTTGTAGTTTCGATCTGTGCTTTGATCTGGCTAACACGTGCTACGATACCTTCTTTTGCACCTTTACCGCTAACAATAGTGGTATTGTCTTTATCGATATTGATTTTTTCAGCCTGTCCGAGGTAGCTCAGGTCAGCATCCTCCAAACGGTATCCTTGTTCTTCTGAAACAACAGTTCCACCGGTTAAGATTGCGATATCCTGGAGCATTTCCTTACGGCGATCACCAAAACCTGGAGCTTTAACAGCAACAATCTTGAGTGAGCCACGGATTTTGTTTACAACCAATGTTGCAAGCGCTTCTCCATCAACATCTTCGGCAATAATAAGCAGAGGACGTCCTGTTTGAACAGCTTTCTCCAATATAGGAAGTAAATCCTTCATGCTGCTGATCTTCTTATCGTGGATCAGGATCAAGGGATTTTCGAAAACGACTTCCATTTTCTCGGCGTCGGTAACAAAATACGGTGAAATATATCCACGGTCGAATTGCATACCTTCAACAACCTTTACAGTTGTTTCAATACCTTTAGCTTCTTCGATGGTAATAACACCTTCTTTTGAAACTTTTTCCATAGCTTCAGCCAGCAATTTACCAATGGTTTGGTCGTTGTTTGCCGAAACGGTAGCTATCTGCTGGATTTTTTCAATACTGTCACCAACAGCAACTGATTGTCTTTTCAAATCAGCAACAACCAGAGCAACTGCTTTTTCGATACCACGTTTCAAATCCATAGGATTTGCACCGGCAGTAACGTTTTTCAAACCGGTTGTGATAATGGATTGTGCCAGAACGGTTGCAGTTGTAGTACCGTCGCCGGCTACATCAGCAGTTTTTGAAGCTACTTCTTTAACCATCTGTGCACCCATGTTTTCAACAGGGTCTTTCATTTCAACTTCCTTGGCTACAGTAACACCGTCCTTGGTAATCTGTGGTGAGCCATATGTTTTTTCAATAATTACATTACGTCCTTTTGGGCCGAGGGTAACTTTAACAGCATTTGCTAAAGCATCCACACCTTTTTTCATCCGGTCGCGGGCTTCGCTTTCAAATAATATTTCTTTGCCTTTCATCTGTATATTTTTTTATTTGTTACGGGTCAGATGGAATACGCCATGAGAATAATTATCTCTTTTGATGAGACATATTTCGCTCATGGCTATTTCATCTCTGAAGTATTTTTTAATGTTAATAATTATATCACAGCAAGAATATCGCTTTCGCGCATAATCAGGTAATCTTTGCCTTCTACGGTAATTTCAGTACCTGAATATTTGCCATACAATACCTGATCACCAACTTTAACTGTAAGTGGCTCATCTTTTTTACCATTTCCGATGGCTACAACTGTGCCTTTCTGTGGTTTTTCTTTAGCGGTGTCGGGGATAATAATACCACCTGCTGTTTTTTGTTCGGCTGCTGCCGGCTCAACCAATACTCGGTCGGCCAAAGGCTTTACATTTACCTGTGCCATGTTTTTGATTTAATTTTTATGTTTAACTATTGAATAAATTTACTTTGAATGATGTGTCTAATGTCATAATCCGTGCCAAACTGATAAATGGCAGTAGTTAACGCCACATTAGCAGATTTTGCAAAATACTGATTTTAAATGTATTGTTATTAAAGCAAATAGAAATTAAATCAATAATAAAGTGCTATAAATCCGTATAAAAAAAAAGATGTCAGAATGCACGTGACATTCTGACATCCGATAAAATATTTTTCTCTGTAACTCTACTTCTCTTCTTTAGGAGGAGCCTGGAAATCCTGAACCGGCTGAGTAGTTTCATCAATATTTCCACGCAGTTCAGTATCAGCTTTACCCGACTTGCTTGTACCACGAGGAATAACGACTATCGAAAACAAACAAAGTGCAAACATTGCTATTGCTAATCCCCAGGTAAATTTTTCAAGAAAATCGGCAGTCTTGCGAACACCCATATACTGGTTGGATGATGAAAAATTTGATGCCAATCCACCACCTTTTGAGTTTTGAACCAAAACAACCAGTATCATGAGCACACAAGCGATCAGGATCAAAACAGAAACAAAAATAAAAGCATTCATACTTTCTTGATTTTTATGTATTTATAAATGTGTTACTTACGCTTATTTGTAATTTCATTAATTCGGGCTGCAAAGTAACTACTTTTTTCGGGAATAAGCAACATGAGTTTTTCATAAATTTTTATTGCCATTGCATTTAGCCCTTGTTGCTCGTAAATCTTTGCGAGTGTTTCACTTACCATATCCTCAGGAACGTTAGCGCTTTGCCGGGCAATTTCTTCGGGATTAAAGAATTCATGTTTGGGTGCGCTAATCCGGGGTTCTTCACGAATAAACCGTTCCACTAATTCATTACGCGTTGTGACTTTCTTGTCTGTAATCTCATTTATTTCTGAATCTACATCAGAAAGACTGGCGTCGGGCACTTCCGATTCGGTTATCTGAACCGCGCTAAGCCGGATAAAGATATTGTCGATCAATGGATTGCGAATTACAACCAATGGTTGTTCATTCATTATCCCGACAGGAATTTCGATGTCAATTTCATCCGTCAAATTCACTTCAACCTCTGCGTTAGAAGAGTCGTTTCCTTCATCACTCCCTATATCTTTAATTTTCAAATCACTTATTTCAGCAGATACTGTATTTTCAGGTTGATCTGCAGGAGATTCAACAAGTGTTTCATATAAAACTTCTTCTTTAATTTCTACCGTTTCGGGATGCTCACCATCAGATTCACTCCCGGATGCTAATTCCGAAGGTTCGGTTTGCGTGTTTGGTTGCAATTCAATTTCCGGTGCAGTATAAGCTATTTCAGGATTGCCTTCAATAAGACTTTTCAGTTTCCTCCTGTCGCCGGCATAAGCTGCTGCCAGGCGCAGCGAGAGTGGATATGCTTCGCTTTGGATATTGTATAGATTCCTTGCCAGCAACATCCGGGCAACCTGAAAATAAGGAAATTCTTCAACCATAATCGATAATTCGCGCACTGTCTGGGTATTCAGCAGAGTCGGATCATTCAAATATTTGTTAAAGGTTTCAGGGTTCATTGGGTTAGTATGATTGGAATCAGGCGGTAGTTAGGTGGTCATTCGGTGGTCATTCGGTGGTTGAAGATTGAGGTGTGTAGGGTATAAGTTTAATGAGTGGTCATTCGGTGGTTGAAAACTGAGTTTTGAAGTCCATTGAGATTAATGAGTTGTCATTCGGTGGTTATTCGTGGTCATACAGTTGTCATTCGGTGGTCATTCGGTGGTCATTCGGTTGTTGTTGAACAAGACTTTGGAGATGCGGTGAGCTTTTTAGTGGTCATTCGGTTGTTGTTGAACAAGGGAATGGAGAAAATTTGAGTTTTTGAGTTGTCATTCGGTGGTCATTCGGTGGTCATTCAGTGGTCATTCGGTGGTCATTCGGTGGTCATTCGGTTGTTGTTGAACAAGACTTTGAAGATGAGGTGAGCTTTTTAGTGGTCATT
>JAURYB010000073.1 GCA_030654075.1 Bacteroidales bacterium
CACCGGCCAGGGCACCACGCCGACATACCAATGGATACTTAACGGAGCCAATACCGGCACCAACAGCGATACATATACCAACAGCACCTTGGCCAATGGCGATGAAGTAAGCTGCACAGTAGTTTCCAGCGAAGCTTGTGCCGATCCGACACCGGTAGCCTCCAACACTGTTACCATTACGGTAAGTTCCACCATTATCCCAACCCTGAGCATCGCTGCCGATCAGACCACGATTTGTACCGGGACAACGGTCACCTTTACCGCTTCGGCTACCGGCCAGGGAACAACACCGACATACCAATGGATACTTAACGGAGCCAATACCGGCACCAACAGCGATACGTATACCAACAGTACTTTATCCAACGGCGATATAGTAAGCTGCATGGTTATATCCAGCGAAGCCTGTGCCGATCCGACACCGGTAGCCTCCAACGATATTACCATTACGGTCTCACAAATACCTTCGCTTCCTTTCGTTGTCAATATCACGCATCCCACCTGCACCCTCGCAACAGGTAGTGTTGATCTAACCGGCTTACCCACCGGCAATTGGACCATTAACCCGGGTGCCATTGCAGGAAACACTTCCACCATCACTATTAGTGGATTGGCAAAAGGTACTTACAGCTTCACCGTTACCAATGCAAACGGATGCGTATCAGCAGCCTCGGCCGATGTGGTTATTAATGATCAACCCACAACACCGGCAATTCCTCAGGAAACTATCGACTGCTCCTTAGGGTTTAATAATGCTGTTGTAACAGTAACAAGCCCAACTGGTATTGATCTGGAATATAGTCTGGATGGTGGTACATATCAATCAGGTACAATATTTACCGGCGTTGGAAATGGAAGTCATTCAATTTCTGTTACCAATACGGCAGGGTGTGTTAGTACCGGGAATAGTTTCACCGTGTCGTGCGCATGCGTAAACGCGCCGGTAGTTACAGTTAACAGTACAAGCGGAAGTACCTGTGGTACAAGTCCGGTAAGTATCAGCGGAAATACATTCAGTAACGCAACATCAGTTTCCATTACATCTGATGGAGCTGGTGTATTAATTCCTTCTGCAGCGAATTCATCACCATTTGCATTTACGTACACTCCCGCTGAAGGCGATATTGGTAAAATTGTAATCATTACAGTTACAACTGATAATCCTTTAGGCCTTCCATGTGCAGCAGCAATAGCCACTTATAGTCTGACTGTTAATAACATTCCGGCAACTCCGTTAGTGGGCGCTATCACTCAGCCTGATTGTTCCCAATCCACCGGGAGTGTTGTTTTATCCAATTTGCCGGCAGGAAGCTGGATAATAAATCCAGGTGCAATCGCCGGAAATAGTACAACGACTACAATTAATGGTTTAGTTAATTCAACCTATAACTTTACAGTTACCACTTCAGCGGGATGTACTTCTGATGCTTCAGCGGATGTAATAATTATTGCAGCACCTGTAACGCCATCTGTGCCATTAATTGAAACTGTAAACCAGCCTACCTGTACTACAAACACCGGGAGTGTTGTTTTATCCGGATTACCAACAGGAAACTGGATCATTAATCCGGGTGCAATATCAGGCACAGGCATAAGCACAACCCTGTCAGGATTGGTTGAAGGCACTTACAACTTTACGGTTACAAATGATGTAGGCTGTACTTCACCTGCTGCTGCGGTCGTCGTAATTAATCCGCCACCAAGTCCAACAGCAAACTTTAATTTCAGCGTAGCCTGTCATGGAATGCCTACCTATTTCTTTGATCATTCAGAGGCTTTGCCTGCTCCTATAACTAATTGGAATTGGGTTATTAAAGACGGCTTCAATACCATTGGAACAATGACTGGACAGAACCCAACCTTTACGTTCGATTCTCCCGGATTATTCTCTGTTATTCTGACCGTATCTAACACAAATGGCTGTTCTGATAGTATAACTTCCAATGTTACTGTTGTCCCGTCACCACTAAGTGTGTTTGAAGTGAAAGAAAACCATGAAAATATACAGGGACAGGTTAAACTTGAAAACGGATCACTGGGAGCTGTTGAATATTTCTGGGATTTCGGTAACGGTGAAACTTCAACTTTGGAATCTCCGGTCACTACTTTCAACGAAGATGGTGATTATCAGATACATTTATTCGTAACAAATGATTATGGATGCTCTGACTCATCATCTGTTGTGTATAAAATGATGTATAAAGGCCTTTGGGTACCAAGTGCTCTTGCAGTCGGAGCTGATTCAGCAGTTCGTATATGGAAACCGGTAGGCGTAAATGTAATATCATACAAAGCCGAAATATTTAACCGTTGGGGAGAACTCTTATGGAGCTCTGATAAGATAACTACCGAAGGTTCTCCTGCTGAAGGTTGGGACGGGACTTACAAGGGTGAACTTTGCAGGGAAGGAGTATATGCATGGAAAATTTCAGCCACTTTCAGGGATGGAACCGTATGGCGAAATGCCGATATAGGAAACCGTGAAAAATTGTGGGGTGGAAATTCGGGAACCGTTACTTTGATCCGGTAGATCGGGAATACAAAAAACGTTTTCCCGGAACTTTCATTAAAATCATAGTAACTAATCAGTCTACTTAAAAGCTATTTTAGCAACAGATTACGCAGATTTTTATCTGCTTACAGCAGTTTTTTTAAATTAAATTTGAGCTAAATAATACAAATTTATCTGTGAAATTTGTGAAATCAGTGGCAGATATTTGTTTGTCAATACTTTAATTGAACTGATTAGTTGCAAATCATATTTTAAGGTTTGGAATTTAGATTTTGTGTAGGAAGCTCTCTGCACGACCAGGAGCAGTATTTCGAAAGAGAATTCCTGCTTCCGGCAAAACATGACCCCTCATATTTAGCTACTTTCATATATCAAATTATTGCCTATATTTGCAGCCGGTTTGGCTGAAACATAAACTGCTTTTCATACAAGTTGATTGTGATATCAGCTATCTTTATCCGGTTGTTATAAGTTTATCATTCAAGACTTTTAAATGGAAATAAAACCAATTACAAAAGTGCTGATAGCCAATCGTGGCGAAATTGCAGTGCGTATTATCCGTTCATGCCGCGAAATGGGCATACATACCGTTGCCGTATTTTCTGATGCTGACCGTACTTCCATGCATGTGAGGTATGCCGGTGAAGCTTATCACATTGGCCCTTCGCCATCCAATGAAAGTTATCTTAAAATCGACAAAATCCTTGAAGTTGCCAAACAATCTGGTGCTGATGCTATTCATCCCGGATATGGCTTTCTTTCCGAAAATGCTGAATTCTCGCGCCGTTGTAAGGAAGAAGGAATAATTTTTATTGGCCCATCACCGGAAGCTATCATGGGTATGGGTGATAAGATTACAGCCCGACGAACCATGATCAAAGCTGGAGTGCCGGTTGTACCGGGAACCACTGATGCGGTTACCAGTGAAGAAGAAGCGCTCGAATCCATCCGGCAGATTGGTCTTCCTGTCATGATAAAGGCATCAGCTGGCGGTGGTGGAAAAGGGATGCGGCTGGTTAAAGAAGAATCAAAGATACTGAGTTCCTTACGTGGCGCACGCTCCGAAGCTAAAACAGCTTTTGGAAACGATGCCGTTTATATAGAAAAATACATAGATTCACCACACCATATCGAATTTCAGATTCTTGCCGACAGGCAGGGAAATACAGTTCATCTTTTCGAACGTGAATGTTCTGTTCAGCGCCGGCACCAGAAAGTAGTTGAAGAAACACCTTCACCTATTATGACGGAGGCAGTACGTGCCGAAATGGGTGCTCATGCCGTGGCTGCCGCCAAAGCCGCTAATTACGAAGGAGCCGGAACCATTGAGTTTATCATGGACGATAATCTCAACTATTACTTCCTCGAAATGAATACCCGCCTCCAGGTTGAACATCCTATTACTGAGCGGGTTGTTGGTGTTGATCTGGTACGTGAGCAAATTCGCATTGCCGAAGGAAACCCATTACCATTTGCCCAGGAAGATCTGCACCAGAGTGGCCATGCTATTGAATGCCGCATCTATGCTGAAGATACCGACAATAACTTTATGCCTAATCCCGGAACCATCACACATATCACCGAACCTCTTGGATTCGGAGTGCGCTGCGATGGATATGTGTACGAAGGTTATACTATCCCTATTTATTACGATCCTATGATCAGCAAACTGATTGCATGGGGAAAAACACGCGAGGAAGCTATAGAAAGAATGCGCCGTTCATTGTATGAATACAAGATCAGCGGAGTAAAAACTTCCATTAAATTCCTCGAACGCATAATGGATGCGCCTGATTTCCGTAAAGGGGGATACAATACTCATTTTATCGAAGACAACATTGACTTTCTGCTTCAAGAACCTGAATGTGCTTTCGAATGTGAAAACCTGGCACTTATTGCTGCTTTTGTCGATTATACTACGAAGCTGCATGATATTGAACAAACCATGTCGCCTGAATCATCACGCCATGGCAGCGACTGGAAAGAGTTTGGCCGACGCCTGGCCGCATGGAGGTTATAAGTCCATAGCTTTATCATTAATTTTCTCCTAAGTAAATCCTGCAAAACAAGAAAAATGCCTCTAAGACATACAATGGAACTGGAACTTAACATAGAAGGCCGTAAAGCCCTTGTTAAGGAAATAAGCCGCGATGGCAGCCAACTGATGATCTCTGTAGACGATGAATTATTCAACGTAGACATTGTCAAAGTTGGCCCTGCTGAATATTCGGTTCTTTACAAAGGCCGGTCATACAATATTGAAGTGGTGCCAGGCAGCGAACCCAAACATTACACCGTAAACACCTTTTATTTCACCCACGATATTGAAGTGGTGGATGCCGAATCAAGGTATATCCGTAGTCGCAATGATGCTGCTGGTGGCCATATCAGCAACATAATCCGTTCGCCTATGCCCGGAAAAATCGTGAAGATTCTTGTTGCAGTGGGCGATGCTGTTGAAGTTGGCCAAACCGTAATAATAGTTTCGGCAATGAAAATGGAAAGTGAATTCAAAGCTTCAAAGGCTGGTATAGTTAGCGAAATACCCGTGGCTGAAGGTGATACAGTGGATGGAAACCAGGTATTGGTTGTGATTGAAGATGAGGAATAAATTATGTCGGTTGTCGGATTTGCGATGTTGGATGTAAAATCACAGAAACGCTTTAACCCTTTACCATTTGAGCTATTGAATGCCGAAGGCAATTAACCCTTAAACTTTTGAACCCGTTAATATTATAAGAATGTCGAGTCAGATAGAAAAATTTAAAAAACTGGAAGAAAAAAACCGCGTTGCCGAACTTGGTGGCGGTCAGGACCGCATTGATCGTCAGCACCAGGCTAACAGGAAAACAGCCCGCGAACGTATTAACGACTTGCTTGATCCGGGGACATTTGTTGAACTCGACAAATTTGTGGTTCACCGTTCGCACGATTTCGGTATGGAGAAAAATCTGATTTCCGGCGATGGTGTTGTAACAGGGTATGGTAAAATTGATGGCCGCCTGATGTATGTATTTGCACAGGATTTCACAGTTTTTGGTGGTACAATGAGCCGTTCCAATGCTGACAAAATTGTAAAAATAATGGATATGGCGTTAAAAATGGGCGCTCCGTTAATCGGGCTCAACGACTCGGGAGGTGCCCGTATACAGGAAGGTGTTGAAAGCCTTGCCGGGTATGCTGATATTTTCTACCGTAATGTTATGAGTTCCGGCGTTATCCCCCAGATATCCGCCATTTTAGGCCCTTGTGCGGGTGGAGCTGTATATTCACCTGCCATTACCGACTTTGTCATGATGGTTGAAGGTTCCAGCTATATGTTTGTAACCGGTCCCGATGTTATTAAAACTGTTACCCACGAAGAAGTTACCAAAGAAGAACTGGGTGGTTCTATCACTCATAACAGCAAGAGCGGTGTTGCTCATTTTACGGCCAACGACGACGAACATGCGATGATGATGCTCCGCGAATTGATGAGCTATCTTCCATCCAACAATATGGAAGATGCCCCTTTCAAAGCCACTACCGACGATATAAATCGCAGCGATAAAAAACTTGATACGCTTATTCCGGAAGATCCGAACAAGCCTTACGATATGAAAGAACTGATAAAGGAAGTGGTAGATAATCACAACTTTTTTGAAGTTCAGCCTTTGTACGCGCAGAATATAATTATCGGATTTGCACGTCTCGGTGGAAGAAGTATTGGCATTGTTGCCAATCAGCCGCAGGCTCTTGCCGGTGTACTCGACATTAATTCATCTGTAAAAGCAGCTCGTTTTGTGCGTTTCTGCGACGCTTTTAATATCCCGCTTATCACGTTGGTTGATGTTCCGGGCTTCCTGCCTGGTACTACCCAGGAGTTTGGTGGTATTATTAAACATGGCGCAAAGTTATTATATGCTTTTGCCGAAGCTACTGTTCCCAAAATCACGCTTATTACCCGTAAAGCCTATGGCGGAGCGTATGATGTAATGAGTAGCAAACATATAGGGGCAGATATGAATTTTGCGTACCCATCGGCAGAAATAGCTGTAATGGGCGCTGATGGAGCTGTAAGTATCATACATCGCGACAAACTTAGTGATGAAGCCCGTGCAAAAGCAGTTGCCGATTACCGTGAAACCTTTGCCAATCCCTATAAAGCTGCCGAGCAGGGTTATATTGACGAAGTAATTTATCCCCATCAGACCCGTTTCAAGCTGATACAGGCACTCGAAATGACTCAAAATAAACGCAAAACTAATCCTCCAAAAAAGCACGGAAATATTCCGCTGTAAATTTGTTAATATTATCAGACAAATAGTTAAAAGGAGGCCTTTAGTAAGACCTCCTTTTTTTGTGTTAATAACCTGCTTAGTTGTAAGTAGGTGAGATTCCCACGCAAAATCTTTTCATTTGTCTCAAAGCGCAAAGAGGAGTTGTTCTAATCCTTTTGCGGCAGCTTTACCTGATTTTAACCGACATTAACAATCCAATAATTGATAACAGCGATCTGTAAGAAACTGTCATAATACTGTTGAATTGTCCTTCTTTTAGAGCCATTCTGCGAACAAACGGCATTAAAGATGTGGAATTTCTTTCGGGCATGTCAGGTAAAGGAGAACGCAATTGCCATGCGTTGTAACTGGACACCATCCATTCGGTGCCTTTGCTGCGGGCAACCTGCGACCGCATGCTGTTCTGATTTCTTGCTACTGAATTTGTTTCCAAGGCTGTAAATAGTTTAGTGAGTAAATATTATTCTAAATCAATAATGATATTACTATTTGTACAAAAATACTGCCAAACTTTATAATGACCATAAATACAGTTGTTTACACACAATTTGTGCTGGATAGAACGTAAGCCTTTTTTCAATTTGAAACCAAATTGTCCGGTTAGGATCATAAATGTTTTCTAAATTGGAATCAGTTGCCGGCTAAGTATTAATGTAAATTGCCAATACATACCCCGCAAGGGCAATGTCATTAAGGTAAGCTTAACAGATTTAAGAACAAGGATTAACGATTTGCGATTTAAGATGGAAATCGTTGATTTAGCGAAACTTCGAAAATCAAAAATCGACATTCCTTGTTCGATATTTAAAAGAAATGGCCTAAACTAAACGACAGCTTACACAGTAAGCTCCCCACGCAATGGCTGTTGGAGAAGGTTTTTCAGTTCATCACCTTTAAATCCTTGTCCAAGCAGGTACATCATTTTCGCAATAGCCGATTCCGTGGTAATATCGTAACCTCCAATCACACCGATCTGGCCAAGTTGCATACTGGTTTCGTATTTTCCCATATCTACAGCACCGCCTTTGCATTGAGTAACATTATAGATAATAATTCCTTTAGTTATGGCTTGAGTTAAAGCATCAATAAACCAGGTATCTGTCGGTGCGTTGCCGGCACCGTAAGTTTCGAGGATAACACCTTTCAGACCGGTGATATTCAAAGCATTTTTTACTACAATTTCAGCAATACCAGGGAAAAGTTTCAGAATGATCACACTATTATCCAACTCTTTATTGACTTTCAGCTTTTGGTGGTTGGGTTTCAGAATCATTTCAGTATTATACCTGATATGCACTCCTACTTCTGCCAGCGGAGGGTAGTTTCCGGATAAAAAGGCGTTAAAGTTTTCGGCGTTGAATTTACTGGTACGGTTGCCTCGCATCAGTTTGTTTTCGAAATAGATAGCTACCTCCGGAACTAAAGGCTTCCCCTCAATCCGTGCAGCAGCTATTTCGATGGCATTGATGAAATTATCGCGTCCATCGGTACGCACTACGCCCATGGGTAATTGAGAACCGGTGAAAATAACAGGTTTATTCAGATTTTCCAGCATAAAGCTGAGCATGGAAGCTGAATACGACATGGTATCAGTGCCATGAAGGACCACGAAACCATCAAACTTTTCATAATTTTCTTCAATAACGAAGGCTAGCTTTACCCAAAACGACGGTGTTACATTTGAAGAGTCGATTAGCGGATCAAAAGAAACAGATTCCAGTTTGTAGTCGAAATTGCGCAATACAGGCATCAGTTTATAAATATCTGTAAACGGGTATGGCTGCAAAGCGCCTGTTAAAGGATCTATAACCATTCCGATGGTGCCACCGGTGTAGATGATAAGAAGTGTTGGGGTCATGATTTATTTATGTAAATTCATTTCTGGGCAAAGATAGGATGTTGTGAATTAAAAAACTCACCCCCTGCCCCCTCTCTTTGAAGGAAAGAGAGGGGGTGCGTTAGGGGAGAATCAGGTTTTAAGTCAATTTGGGTTTAATATAAAAAGGGTTTAAAATCAAATTTAGATCGGAGAGTCACCCCCTCTCTTCGTGAAGAGAGGCCCTATGTTTGCAAAATTAGCACAAGTCTGGAAATTTATTAGTTTTGGATAGCATTCTATAAACCATAAAAAACCAGACTTATGCAGACACAAAGTAACAAAATTGATTTCAATGGGCAGAATATTTATGTTGGATTTGATGTCCATTTAAAAGATTGGAAGGTAACAATTATGACAGAAAGGCTTACCCATAAGACGTTTACGCAACCGCCCAAACCGGAAGTTTTATATCATTATTTGACAAAAACCTTTCCGGGCGGAACCTATCACTCTGCTTATGAAGCTGGATATAGTGGATATTGGATTCACAATAAACTACTTAATTTTGGTATCAACTCAATTGTTGTTAATCCTGCGGATATACCAACAACAGGAAAAGAAACTATAATGAAAGATGATACCAGGGACAGTATTAAGATTGCCAGATCATTACGCAATGGCGATTTAAATCCGATTTATGTTCCATCTTTACCAACACTTGAAGACAGGGGACTTGTTCGCACAAGGGCGACGCTGGTGAAAGATTTGACAAGATATAAAAACCGGATAAAGTCATTCTTGTATTTTCACGGTATAGAATTTCCCGAAACATTTAGTAAACCTCAAACACACTGGTCAAACCGGTTTAATAAATGGCTGGAAGATATTGCCATGAGCGAACCAAGTGGGAAGGCATCATTAAACGTTTTGTTAGAGCAAAGCCGTCATTTGCGTGTATCAGTTCTTCAGACAACAAAACAAATACAGCAACTGGCAAAAACAGACCGTTACAAAACTCATCATGACTTATTGCGCAGCATACCTGGAATTGGTCTTCTGACGGCCATGGCCATTTTGACAGAAATCGAAACAATAGATAGGTTTGACACATTTGATCAGCTTTGCGGCTTTATTGGTCTTGTGCCATCTACCCATTCCAGTGGGGACCATGAAGTGATCGGGAATATCACCCCTCGTGGACACAGTGTGCTTCGAACTGCCATTATTGAAAGTGCCTGGATGGCAGCACGACTTGACCCGGCATTAAACAAATGCTACCACGATTATTGCAAAAGGATGGAACCCAATAAAGCAATTATAAGGATTGCAAGAAAATTAACCAGCCGGATCAGATTTGTATTAAAAAACAATCAACCCTATGTCTGTTCAGTTGTCAAATAAAACAAAACTCTATAAAAACAACATCAAAAGTGAGACTACTCCCGGCCCCTTGCAGTTCTGAACAAAAGAATCTGCTACTAGGAGAGACCGTAGCTCACATTTTATAAAAAATAAACGAGGCATTGCAGCCCGGTTTTTAGTAACGGTTCTGCTGATAGAAGGTTGTTTTTATAGATTTTCGTTCATTGAGCGTATGAGAAATCTTGACATTGAGTTTTGTTGAGCCATATAGACGAAGAATACATCAAACCACTAAAATGAAAAGACCTCTCTTTTTGAAAGGTCTTCTCTGGTGTTTTCACCGTCATAAATCTTATTGCTGGTGAGTTGCTCTCCAGCAGAGCTCACTTCCTCTTCTGATTTACCATACAAAGATAAAAAAAATAAAAATAAATCCCCAGCCTATTGTTTTACAACATAGAAGGGGGCCGGGGGGAGTTTTTTATTCTAAAACTACAAATTAAAAAGCCTAAATGCATTTCCCGTCGTAATTTCCGCCACCTCCTCAACACTCATGCTACATAGTTCGGCCACTTTTTCTGCAATTATTGGAATGTATGCCGGCTCATTCCGCTTTCCGCGGTAAGGTGCCGGTGCCAGGAAAGGAGTGTCTGTTTCGAGAATGATATGCGCGGGGCTAACTGCCGCAACTACTTTTTGTAAACCCGAATTTTTAAATGTTACCACTCCGCCAATTCCTAACAGGAAACCTGCTTCAATCACACGCCAGGCCTGTGCTTCATCGCCGGGGAAGCAATGAAAAACGCCATGCAGATCAGGACTGATTTCCGGTTTTAATATCTGCCAGACTTCATCGAAGGATTTCCGCACATGAATGGCAACAGGCAGTTTATATTTTTTTGCAAGCTGGATCTGGTACCTGAAAGTCTCTTCCTGTAAAGCCTGGTGCGTTTTATCCCAGTATAAATCTATTCCTATTTCACCTATTGCGATATAGTCACCGGTTTCGAGTTGGCGCTTCACTTCATCCATTTCATTTTCAATAGTTTCGGGAAGCACCGAAGTAGGGTGGAGGCCGGCCATGGGTAAACAAGTATCCGGATATTGTCGAAATAATTCCAGCATAGGTTGCCAGGATGCGGAATCAATATTGGGTAAAAGTATTTTATTTACACCGGCGTTAATGGCCTGATTAATGGCAATATGCCGGTCGTCAGCAAATTCCTGAAGGTATAAATGGCAATGAGTGTCAATAAAGTTCATGCATGCAAAATTAGTTACAAGTTTTATTTTTCCGGAAGGGCTAATTAATCAGAATTCAGCACGTAAAACGCATCCATCAGGCTCTTTTTTCTCTGTCTCTCAGTCGCATTTCACTAAAATCAATGCAGAAACGGATTATTCATTTTTTCATACCCTATTGAAGTTTCCGGACCATGGCCCGGGTATACAATATAGTCATCGGGCAAAGTGAATAATTTAGTCGTGATGCTTTGATACAGCACATCAAAACTACCCGTTGGCAGGTCAGTGCGGCCAATGCTGTCGCGGAAAAGGACATCGCCGGCTATTACAAAACGTTCAGTATGATTTACCAGGCAAATACTGCCATCAGCATGCCCCGGTGTATATAAAACTTCAACGTATGAATTACCATAATTTATTTTGTCACCCTCACTCACAAAATCTTTGGGAACGATCATGTTTTCTAACTTTATCCCAAACGCGGCCCCAAATTCTGCGGCTGTTTCCCATAACAGCTGGCTGCTTTTATGGCACTGTGGCCTCAGGTTAAACGTATTGCAGATTATAGTATTGCCAATTATATGGTCGATATGGAAGTGCGTGCTCACCATTCCGACAGGATTCAAATGGTTTCCGGCAATATATTCAAGCAACTCTGTTTCTTCTTTATGGTACTGACAGGCGGGATCAACTATCAGGCATTGTCCGCTTTCGTCAATTAAAACATATGTATTTACACCAAACGAATTAAATACAAATCTCTTTACTTTCTGAATCATAGTTATATTAATTTTGACGCGATAAAGTTATCAATAAACCCATTAGATTTCTATAAACAATGAACCGCGGATTTTTGTTACTTTAGCGGGTTGAAAAGTAGTTTCATTTACATGAAGATTAGTACCATAGGTTTAAAAGTGAAAACAGGCAGGTTGGCATGCATAATGCTGATTATGTGTGGTTTTTCACTTTCTGCTTCGGCTCAGTTTTATAACGGGTCGCAGATGAGCTTCGGGAAAAACCGTGTTCAGTATACCGATTTCCTCTGGACATATTTCCGGTTTAACAATCTTGATGTGTATTATTATCTCAACGGGAAAGAACTTGCTCAGCACACGGCCGATTACGCCGGGAAATATATTCCTGAAATTGAGAAACAACTTCAGGCTACACTGGATAAAAAAACCCAGTTTATAGTTTATAATACCTATTCGGATCTCAAACAGAGCAATATTGGGTTAATGAATAATACCCAATACAATACGGGTGGAATCACACATGTTATCGGCACTAAAGTTTTTCTGTATTTCGACGGAGACCTCAATCATTTCGATAAACAGATACGCAGTGGCATAACCCGCTTGCTGCTCGAAAATATTATCTATGGCGGATCAATAGGCTCGCAGGTAAAAAATAACACGCTCATTAACCTGCCTTCATGGTATATTGACGGGCTGGTTTCCTATTACAGCCGCAACTGGGATACAGAACTCGACAACAAGGTTAAAGATGGAATACTGAGTGAGAAATACAAGCGTTTCAACCACCTGATTGATGATGATGCGGTTTTGGCCGGGCATTCACTCTGGCGGTTTGTTTCCGAAAAATATGGTGAAGAAAATATTGCCAATATTGCCTACATGACCAGGGTGAACCGCAGTGTTGAAAGTGGATTTCTTTATGTGTTGGGCATCTCGTTCAAGAAAGTTATAGAGGAATGGTACGATTGGTACAAACAGGTTTATACAACCGATAAGCAGGTATTTAGTCCCTATAATTCGAAGATTCCTTTCAGGATGAAGCGGGACAAGGTATACGACAATTTACGCATTAGTCCTGATGGCGATCAGGTTGTTTACTCTGTTAACGATAAAGGATTATACAAGGTTTATCTGTATGATATGGCAGGCGGGAAACAGAAACGTATCTTCAAACATGGATACCGTACCGATGAGAAGGTTGATTATTCCTATCCTTTACTTGCCTGGCACCCAACCGGAAATGTAATATCTATGATCATTGAAAAAAAAGGTTTGCTTTATCTTTATTATTATGATAAAGAGACCCGTAAGTGGCAAAATCAGAACCTTTATACTTTTCAGAAAATTCTTGATTTTTCATATTCGCCCGATGGACGGTCATTTGCAATGTCGGCAGTACAGCATGGACAGTCCGACATTTATGTATACAACATTGCTGCCAAAACAGCCGAACCTGTTACATTTGATGTATATAACGATTTGAACCCCAGGTTCCTGGGGAAAAGCGACCGTATTATATTTAGCTCTAACAGGCCCGATGATACCATACGTTTTACGAAAGAAAATCTCCGTTCCTATGATGGAATGGAAAACAATGATCTGTTTATTTTTGATAAAGGTTCAACCCTGCTTAAACGGGTTACAAAAACAAAACTCGCCAACGAAATTCAGCCTGTTTCCTATAGTCCTGGATACTTTACTTACCTCAGCGACGCCAATGGCGTTTATAACCGGTATGCCGCAAAATTCGACAGCACGGTTGCTTATGTTGATACCACGGTACATTACCGTTACTATACAAATACATTTCCTCTCACCAATTATTCGCGCTCTGTTCTTAACCAGGATGTTAGTTATATAGGTCGGAAGACCACTGAACTGGTTTTTGAAGATAATAAATTTCACATTTACTCAGGCGATATTCCGGTAGGTCAGGTAAGCCCGGTTCAAAATCTGGGACAAACCCAATATATGTTAGGGCTTGAAGCAAAAGCACTGAAGGAAATAGAAAATGAAGCCATCCGGAAGTTAAAACCTGAGACAAAAGTGAAGCGTAAACGATTTGTAGCCGTTTACGAAAATGATGTTCCTCCTGCAAAAATGGACTCATCAGGTGTTGATATTAATAATTATCAGATTTCAAATGATTTACTGTCGGGAAAAACAACACTTAACAGGTCTAATGTATTACAACCCGGAAGTAACAACGATATTATCAAGCTTCCCAGGCCCCGAAACTATAATGTTGAATACTCCGTTAACCAATTGGTAAGCCAGCTTGATTTTTCATATCTCAACCTGAGCTATCAACCTTATCTTGGGTATTCGGGCCCAATATATCAGAATTCTCCTACCAATGCGCTCTTTATGGTGGGAGGAACCGACCTGCTGGAGGATTATCGTATCCTGGGCGGTGTCCGTTTAAACGCAAGCCTGACACATAACGAATATTTATTTGGATTTGCTAACCTGAAACATCGTGTCGACCGCGAATTATATTTTCACCGGACTGGATTTGATGTTTCATATTCCAATTCTTTTGTAGTTCGTCATAGGATTCATGAACTGCATTATGTTTTAACCTATCCGTTTACCGAAATATTGGCGTTTAAAGGAACGACTTCTCTTCAGTATGACCATCCTTTTGTTCTGGCGTATGATAAGCCATCTGCCGATTCCACTGCTCCGGGCAATACGTGGGCTATTGCAAAAGGGGAATTGGTTTATGACAATACACGCGAAATAGGTATTAACCTGTTGCAGGGGCTGCGGTATAAAATCTTTGCCGAATATTACCAGCTCGTCCAGAATCAGCCGGTTAATATGATTGTTCTTGGATTCGATTTCCGCAATTATACACGCATTCACCGTTCGTTTATCTGGGCAAACCGCTTTGCCGGGAGCACTTCTTTCGGGAAGAATAAACTTTTATACTACATGGGTGGTGTGGATAACTGGCTGATGCCCCAGTTTAACAACGAATACCAGATTGATTATACCCAGAATTATGCTTTTCAGACACTTGCTACCAGCATGCGCGGATTTAAGCAGAATGCCCGCAGCGGCAATACATTTGCTTTGCTGAGTTCCGAGTTGAGATTTCCTGTTTTCAGGTATTTCCTGAATAAACCGCTCAGGTCCGAATTTCTGAATAATTTCCAGGTTGTCGGATTTACGGATATAGGCTCAGCCTGGCAGGGTCTAAATCCACTTGCCGAAGAGAATCTTTATTATACACGCACAATTACCAGCGAACCGCTCAATATTACCGTTAAAGTGCAGAAAGATCCGCTTATCGCGGGATATGGTTTTGGGCTACGTAGCACACTCTTCGGATATTTCCTTCGGGCTGACTGGGCGTGGGGTATTGAGGACCAGGCGGTTCAACCCCGGGTTTTCTATATTTCTCTCAGCCTCGATTTTTAAGTGTCTGCCCTCTGTTAAGTGTCTGCACACCCGCATAAGTGTCTGCACACCCGAAGGGTGTCTGACACTTGAACAAAGAAGATTGGCGCTAAGTAAGTTGTTTGTAGGGTCAATTATTCTAGCAAGTGAAAAAATTCCGGATGTCCCTGTTTTCTTTCATTTACCTTACCTGACAAAGATACCGTGAATACAAAATTTAAAATGTCGTGGTACGGCATAGCCTTTGCAACGTATATTGAGGGGAAAAGCAAAAAAACGAAATAACCTGGTTTTACAACAGATGAATCTACCTGAAAAACGAATAACCGATTTTATACACAAGCATCATATTTTTACCCTGGCAACCGCGGCTAACAATATTCCGTATACCTGCACCTGTTTTTATGTTTTTATCGATGAACTCAATCTGTTTGTGTTTACATCCGATCATGGCACCCGGCACGTGGATGAAATGATGAAACAGCCCCTTGTTTCTGGTGCTATTGCATTAGAAACTACCATGATAGGAAAAATTCAGGGAATACAATTTACCGGATTGTCAGCAGAATTGAGTGCTGATCTTTATGAGACTGCACTTAATGCCTACCTGAAGAAATTTCCGGTTGCGGCATTTAAAAAACTTGTTCTTTGGAGCATACAACCTGATTTTATAAAGATGACTCATAACCGGCTTGGCTTTGGTACAAAACTCATCTGGAAACATGATAGTTAATAAATTATTATATCCGATTTATTGTTGACAAACCCACATTTTACATGCTATATTGTCTCCAAAACAAATACCATCTTTTCGCCTTGTATTTATATATTAATTTTGATATTCTTACATCCCTTTATTTACGGGCCTTCTAAAACCCAATGGTACCAAGGGTTTCGATACTTATTAAGGGTTTAACCATCACATATACAGATAGATACTACTTCTTAACAGTGTTTTTGTTAATAACTGTATTTGAATAATACCATAAGCATAGTGTAAATTTGTAAATCCTGATTTCAGCCACAAGATTTTAATGATACCGTTGGCTTTCAGGATATTCTTTTTATTATTAACAGTGAACGCGAAACAAAATGGATGTTAATCTTTTTTCACAGATCGATTCTTCAGTTGAAGAAGGTGTAAAAAACGATTTTTATGGTAAAGTACTCGAGCAGCGCCAACGACCCGGAATCGAACAGCCTGAAAAAGTTGAACCGGTTTTAGAACCAGAAATTGTAAGCATTCCAGAAATTGAACCCGTATTAATGACTCAACAAATTATTGAAAAACCAGTTAGCAAAACAATGAAAGCATACACCCACGAAGAAGTGTTGGAAACCGCCACCGTATATTTTGAGGGCGACAAGCTTGCTGCAAGTGTGTGGATGAATAAATATGCGCTGAAGGACAGTGATGGGAATATATATGAACTTACCCCTGATGATATGCATCATCGTCTTGCATCTGAGGTAGCCCGTATTGAAAAGAAATATCCAAATCCAATGAGCGAGGAAGAGCTTTTTGAACTCTTCCGCAATTTCCGTTATATCGTTCCCCAGGGAAGCCCGATGGCTGGCATAGGAAATAACTTCCAGGTTTCGTCACTTTCGAATTGTTTTGTAATTGGCAGCGATGGGAATCATGACTCGTATGGCGGTATTATGAAAGTGGACCAGGAGCAGGTTCAGCTGATGAAACGCCGTGGTGGAGTTGGCCACGACCTGTCACATATCAGGCCTTCAGGCAGCCGCGTTTTAAACAGTGCGCTCACATCAACCGGAATAGTTCCTTTTATGGAACGATTCAGCAATTCTACCCGCGAAGTAGCCCAGGATGGCCGCCGTGGTGCTTTGATGCTGTCAATATCTATAAAACATCCTGATAGCGAAAGCTTCATCGATGCTAAAATGGAGCAGGGCAAAGTTACCGGTGCCAACGTTTCGGTTAGAATCGACGATGGATTTATGCGCGCGGTAAAAAGCAAAGCCAGCTATAACCAGCAATACCCGATTGATTCAGCAAATCCCACGAAAGTTCAGGAAATCAGTGCCCGTGGTTTATGGGATAAGATCATTCACAACGCATGGAAATCAGCTGAACCTGGAATCTTATTCTGGGATACCATTATCCGCGAATCTGTTCCGGATTGCTATGCTGACCTTGGATTTAAAACATTATCTACAAACCCCTGTGGCGAAATACCACTTTGCGCTTACGACAGTTGCAGGTTGATAGCAATCAATTTATACAGCTATGTCGAAAATCCTTTTACAACCAATGCTACCTTCAACGCGAAACTTTTTACCGAGCATTCGCGTGCTGCGCTTCGTATCATGGACGATATTATCGACCTCGAAATGGAGAAAATAGATGGAATTCTGGCAAAAATCAATTCCGATCCTGAGGACGAAGAAACCAAGCGTACCGAAAGAATTCTATGGGAAAAAATCCGCGAAAAAACACTGCAGGGCCGTCGTACCGGTATTGGCATCACAGCCGAAGGCGATATGCTTGCAGCATTGAATCTGCGCTACGGAACCGACGAAGCCACCAGCTTCAGTGTAAACGTTCATAAGACTTTGGCTATTGAGGTGTACAGCGCATCAGCCGACCTGGCTGCTGAACGTGGTGCATTCCCTATTTTCGATATCGAACGCGAACGCAACAATCCGTTGATGAACCGTATCCGCGAAGCTGCCCCTGAGGTGTATGCCAAAATGGAAAAACAGGGACGCCGCAATATCAGTATGCTTACCATCGCCCCAACCGGTAGTGTAAGTATCTGCACTCAAACCACATCGGGTATTGAGCCTGTATTTATGGTTAGTTACCGCCGCCGCCGTAAGGTAAATCCAAACGACAAAAATGTAACAGTTTCATTCGTTGACGAAGTGGGCGACGCATGGGAAGAATACAACGTTTTCCATCCTAAATTCCTCGATTGGATGCGGATCAATGGGTACGATATGGAAAATGCCATTTCAATGTCCGATGAAGTTCTGCAACCCATTATCGCAAAATCGCCTTACTACAAAGCTACCAGCAATGATATTGACTGGGTTGCCAAAGTTCAGATGCAGGGCGCCATTCAGAAATGGGTGGATCATTCAATCAGCGTAACTGTTAACCTGCCTGCCGAAGCTACCGAAGAACTGGTTAGTGATGTATATCTCACGGCATGGGAAAGTGGCTGCAAAGGCATGACCATCTACCGCGACGGCTCCCGTTCGGGTGTGCTGATCAGCAACGAAACCAAGAAAGAAGAAATTGAAGAATTCCAGGAAACCAAAGCTCCTCCGCGTCCCAAAGAACTGGAAGTTGAAGTGGTCCGCTTTATGAACGAAGATCAACGCTGGATTGCTTTTGTTGGTTTGCTCAATAATAAACCGTACGAAATATTTACCGGGAAAAGCACCGATTTCTATATTCCCGACTATGTGAAAAAAGGGTGGGTCATCCGTCATAAGGACAACGAACAAACTTCGGCCCGTTACGATTTTGAATACGAGGACAGTTACGGTTACCGTGTAACTCACCGCGGCCTGTCGCGTTCCTTTAAAAAAGATTACTGGAATTATGCAAAACTTATTTCTGGTATACTGAGGCACGGAATGCCATTGCCTTATGTGGTTGAACTTGTTGATAACCTGAGTTTCGATAACGACAGCATTACCACATGGAAAAACGGCGTAATCCGTGGTCTGAAGAAGTTTATTCCCGACGGAACACAAACCGGCCACCACTGCCCGCAATGCAGCGAGAAGAACACCATTGTTTACAAAGAAGGATGTATGACATGTACCGTTTGCGGTTACAGCAAATGCGGATAAAAAAACACTCTTTAGTTAACCACTCGTATACGAAACCACGGCTAAATTCTGGCCGTGGTTTTTTTTCGAATAATTTAGTTCACGTATTGTGAACCTCATATTTTTTAATATATCTTTGTATGAAAATTCATTTAATAAAAAAACAAACGATCCAGCGTTTTGCTGATAGCCACGCATCGGGTAAAAGTGCTTTTGAGAATTGGGTAACAGCGATAAAGTATGCTGATTGGCTCACTTCTTCTGATATTCAACTCACTTTTAGAACAGCGGATATATTAGGTAAAGGTAGTAACAGAGTAGTTTTTAACATTGGTGGTAATAATTACCGTTTGATTGGTCAATATCATTTTGGAGCCACTTATGTTCATCTTTTTATTTGCTGGGTTGGCACCCATGCTCAATACGATGAACTCTGTAAGCTTGGGCAACAATTTACTGTGAATGAATATTAAATCTCCCCCGAAATGAAAACGTTAATGTACACCATCATAAAATCTGAAACACAATATTGGGAATATTGCAATAAATTGTCAAGGATGATGGAACGTTCTGATAATAAACCAGATGACCTGGATGAAATTGAATTGCTCACCTTATTAATAGAAAAATGGGATGATGAGCATTCCACTTTGAATGAAGTTGGCCCAATTTCATTGCTTCACTCACTGATGCAAGATCATAAATTAAAAGCCAAAGACCTAGTCGGAATATTAGGCGTGAGTAAAGGCTTAGTTTCAGATATTTTAAACTATAAAAAAGGTTTATCTAAGGATATCATCCGCCTGCTTTCATCATATTTTAAAGTCTCTCAGGAAGCATTTAACCGGCCTTACAAATTGAAAAACCCTATAAATGCGCCTGAAAAAGCACAGGTTTTACTGGAACTTAAAGAGGCTGTTGAAACGCTGAACCTTGTAAAAGAAGGTAAGCTGAAAGCCCGGCCTGCAAAAGAGTTGCTCCGATAAATCAGAACAAGAGAATAATTCAGATAAAGAAATTAATTATTTGTTGTCATTTATTCAATAGTTTCTTCACTTGAAAAACCATATTAGATGATTTGTAATAATAACAATAGGATAGCCCTCAATACAGCATTCAGGCTGTGGTTTATTATTTGGAAATCAAATTTCAAAAATGTTTTTTATGATGATCAAACGTCTGATTATCACGGAAAGCAATAAACTTGCGGGCAATCAGCAGAAAAATCGGCAGGTTGTTCCGGTTTAAATAATCTATAGCTTCGGGTTTGGCGTTGCAGGCTTCCGCTAAAATTGCCAACAGCTGGAAATCATTTTTATGCAACCATATAAATGCTTTCGGATCTCCGTCGACAGCTCGGTCGAATGCTCCGAAATGCGGAAACCCGTTTTTCATCAGCCATGCAAAAGCATCTTCGCTGCCACGCATACACATGCTTAAAGCGCCAAGCTCAGGATACCCGTTTTGCATCAGCCAGTTGAATATCTCCTGGTTCCCGCTCAGGGTTTCAGCAAAAGCAAGCAGTATTTTAGGCTCGTACTCTAGCATGAGGGATTGATGATTTTATACTGAGCGACGGCGGCTAAGCGAAGCCGAAGCCAGCCGAAGTGTTACGAATGATGATCTGCGATTTACGAATTTGCAACTGCACTCTTCCCTCTCCATTATCCATATACTTATTAATGATGTACCCCGTTACTGCCCGGCCAATAAAGTACATTACCAGCAGGAAGATAAACGGGTAATCGGACATGATTCCAATATTCCCGGTATAATTCAGCAATACAAGTAATAGACCTAATACAGCTATAACTACTAAATCGGGAATGCGTTGTTTTCTTAGCATAAAATGGAATTTTGGCAAACGTACAAAAAATTTGAGATTGGTATGGACTTCAAGACCAAGAACCTTTCTAGATGCGGAAATAAAGATTGAGAAAACGACATGATTTAATACCTGAATTATAATGTCGTAACCAGCCAAAGATGGTTATGACCAGAACTCATATAAATCCTCTTTGGTCTCTCTATCCTTCAGGATTTCAAAACCCTTGTTTTCAGTATAATATCCAGCCACTTTAGGCATTTGCCTGCTGTTGTAACGTGACCACATACTCAAGGTGTATGCCCCTGCATCGTGAATCAGAATATAGTCTCCTTCTTCCACAACCGGTAATTCCAGATCCCGCGCGATTACATCACTGGCAAAGCAAAGGGGCCCGGCTACTATATATTTTGTCGCATCGGTTCCGGTTTTCAGGTTGCCGTTTTTGTCAACAACCGTGATATGATGATGCCAGTCAGCGGGGTTGTAACTTTTTCGCAAAAACAGATCGGCGCCTACATGTGTCATGATGATAGTGTAGCCGGGTTCCCGTTTTACATATTCCACTTTTGAAGCAACCCACCCTGAGTTTGCATAAATATACCGGCCAAATTCAGTAATCAGCCTGAACTGTCCATTGAAAAGTTCAGGGCAGGCAGTTTTAAGCATTGCCAGGTATTGCTCCATCGAAACGGGTTGTATTTCGGGATGGTACGAAACCGGAAGTCCGCCACCAATATCAAAAGTTTCAATTCGGTTTTGAGCCGAATTCAGTTTTAGACGCTCATTTATTTCAAGAGCCAGATCTAAAACCTTTCGGATGCCCTCAATTACCAACGGAACCGGGCAACCTTGAGAGCCAATATGAACATGAACGCCGGTAAGCCAATCGTATTTCAGGAAGCAGGCAATTATTTTTTCCCGGTTATCGTTTACCGGGATGCCGAATTTTGAAATATCGCCCGCAACGCTGGTCGATTTAATAGTTCCTGTGCCAACCTGTGGATTTATCCGTACTCCGACGATGCTTTTTGATCGTATGGTTTTCAGAATTTCGCCAATTCTATCGAGTTCATCAAAAGAATCAGCATTCAGATGAACTCCGGCTTTTAAAGCGTATTCAATTTCAGATTTAGTTTTGCATGGAGAATCAAATACAATGGTTTCGGGAGCGAATCCGGCCATTTCGGCCAGGTGAAATTCAGGTAAACTGGCTACTTCTGCTCCAACACCAAAGGTTTGCATTTTAGCAAGAATCTTTGTCAGCGGATTCGCCTTTACCGCGATGGCATGTAAGGCTGATTCAGGAAACAGATTCTGAAGGTCGCTGATTTTCTCCTGAATAAAGTTGAGATTATAAAACAGAATCGCGGTGTCGTCAGGGCTGAATAAAGTTTTATCTTTAAAAGCTTTGCTTAAAACAGAGCTCATGTCTTCTTTCGAAAGATTCGATTGTATCACTTCCGGATAGTTCTATTTATACTTTGGTGTTTGGATGTTGTTTGAGTACAAAACCCCCGATTATCTGCAAACCATAGTCATAAATCATTTCTGTTCAGAACGCTTTTCAGAGAGTAAGACTATTCTGCCTCATTAAAATTCTTCAGCACACCCGCGAGTATTTTCCTGTCGAATTTAACCCTTGATTTATAAAGAACCGGGAATACATCTCCCCAGGCAAGCCCAAGCTTTACCAAAGCTTTATTTTTTTCGGATTCTGTCCAGTCCGATTCCTTGTAAAACTCTACCTGTCCTTTATCGAAAAATACAACAGGCTGAATATAATCCAAGCCGCCCGAGTCGTGTGGCGAACAGAAACCTATATGTTTTGTCTTGTTATTGAAAAAAAAGTCGGTAAGTACGATGTGAGTACTGTTAGTGCCTTCATGCACTTCTGTTTTATCCGAAGCCCTTACGTATTCTACATTATCAGCCATCCAATATTCCCATACCTGGTTTTCGAGTAAATCAGCTTTTGATAAGTCGAGGAGTCGTTTTTTATCCATTTCAATCGTTTTATAAAGTAATATATTATACTTAGATAGTAAAACCGGGCGCTAAACTGCTACGTGTTTGGGCGCTCTGTTACCGTACTTTCGTTACGTAGCGGGGAACCTGACTTCTGAGTAGGTGCGATTGAACTAAATCCCATTCACCATGGGATAGCTACCAACAAAGGTAGTAAAAATTATTGAATTGAGACGGAAGTGGCTAGTTTAAAAGTTATTAACGGTCTTAAATATGGAAATCTCTGCATGTTGGATCACAGCTTCAGGATGACACCTGGTTAATTTTTAGTGTTAAGAAAAACTAACGACATCTATGAGCTTCAGCACCCAGGCCTTTTAATAGAACGGGAATAAATTGAATTGCTATTTTGTATTTCATTTTTCCGTATTGTTTTTGGTAAAACAAATATTGTTCAATTGAGGACAGTCTTCCTTTTTAACCAGGAATGCAATAATAATTGGTCGTGCTATTTTACAAAAACCAAATTCAAGTATGTTTATGTCAAGAAAGGTCTCTTGCTTAGTTTCATCTTTAAACAAACGACATTTAACGGAAGGTGTTTTGCATCCGGATGTTGAACAACTTCTTATAAATAGGTTATATTGATTGATGTCAATATTTTCAATTAGTTCTTTAGGCAAAACTTCATTCACCTCTTGTGGAGCAGGTATAAAAGCAATTTGCTTATTAATTATTAATCCTGAGCAATCAAAATACATTGGCAAAGGAATTAACTCAATCCTTTTTGCATATAAGGTATCCCAACTGCAATCAATATTAATTTCTTGTCCATTTAGTTTGGACATTGTCAAAAAGACTACGAAGCCTAAGATAATCCCTTTCATATAAAAGTTTAAAGTCTTATTCCATGAATTTAGACGGATTTTTACTTCTTCATTTGAGTAATTTCTATTTCTTGATTTGTTTTTTCAACTCAGGTACCTTCCAATATCTTTTATGTTTTTTCAATTACAAATATATCTAATATTCTTTTCTAACTACAGAATCAAAAGAGCTGGTATAGGCATAATATTCGGCCCGAAAAACCAGACCTTCCTCTGCTGCCTGGCTGCTGTGAGCAGGGCGATTGAACTATATTCCGCAATTGTGGGATAGCTACAAAAAAAATTTAGTATAAATTATTGAACGGAGAAGGAAGTTGCTAGTTTAAAAGTTTTTAACGCTTTGAACGCTTACGACTTCCCCCATCCGAAAGAATAGCCAGCACCTCTCTGTAAATCATATAAACGATAACCGGCTACAAAAAGATCTTTTACAAATAGAATAATAATGGTTAAAAGATACATTTCAAACAGAACAATAGTATCTTTGTTCTGAAAAAAGCAAGATACAATGAAAGAAATATTGAGAGTTGTAATTAAAGAACAACGAGTACGACACACCGTTGCTTTAGAGGTAGAACGTAAGGTTCCTCAGGTACTTATTACAGCTCATGAAATTCTGGTTATCTCAGGTGTTCGCAGATGTGGCAAGTCTGTTCTGTTACAACAAATCCGAACAAAACAAAAGGAGCAGGATTTCTTTATCAATTTTGACGATGAACGATTGCTGAACTTTAGTGTTGAGCATTTCCAGCTTTTACACGAAGTATTTATTGAAATGTATGGGGAGCAATCAACTTTTTATTTTGATGAGATACAGAACATTTCGGGCTGGGAACGTTTTGTAAGAAGACTTTATGATTCCGGACTCAAGGTTTTTCTTACCGGCTCCAATGCAATGATGCTCAGTCGTGAAATGGGAACCCACCTCACTGGACGGTTTTTGCGTTTCGAACTATTCCCGTTTTCTTTTCAGGAATATATTGCATATAAGCGAAAAAAAATACCTTCCGACAAAATCCTTACCACTTCGGAGCGAGGAATAATAGCCGGCCTTTTTCAGGAATATTTGCTGGAGGGCGGTATTCCTTTGTTTCTGGAAACAAAACAGGACTTATATCTGAAGCAACTTTACGAATCGATTTTATACAAAGATGTTCTGGTTAGGAATAATCTTACCAACGAAAAGGAGATGCTTCAATTAGTCTATTTTTTAGCCAGTAATGCGGCAAGACTGTCCACCAATAAGTCCCTTGCTGGTATTATCGGAGTTAAAAACCCGACAACAGTGAGCAACTATATTCATTTTGTTGAGAATACATACCTGATTTTTCAAATAGCAAGATTTGACTTTTCATTGAAATCTCAAATCCTGAATCCCAAAAAAACGTACTTTGTGGATAATGCGTTGATTCTTAAACTGGGATTTAATTTTTCACAAAACAGAGGCCGGTTGCTTGAGAATCTGGTATTTATTGAACTTAAACGGCGTGGATTAGAAATTTTCTATCATCAGAGTAAAGTGGAATGTGATTTTGTTCTTCGAAATGGTTTTAATATAACTGCAGCGATTCAAGTGTGCGATTCGTTTGAAAATGAAATGACAAAACAACGTGAAATAAATGGACTGCTGGATGCAATGCATACTTATAATCTGCAAACAGGTCTTATTTTGACGATTGACTCGGAAGAAACATTGCAAATTGGGGAATGTCAAATTCAGTTTCTTCCAACGTGGAAGTGGTTATTTGAATAAGAATCTTTTCGTTCAACTCTAAATTGTTTTGAACCTTTTTTAAGCTACTAATTTGGCCAACTCCTTCAATTCCTTAATTTCCCTACCTTTGCACCCTGCTAAATAATCCAGCATGGAAAACAACTTATTCGTTTACAATACCTTATCACGCCAGAAGGAACTTTTTGTTCCGCTTAACGCCCCACATGTAGGCATGTATGTCTGCGGACCAACCGTTTATGGTGACGCGCATCTCGGTCATGCCCGCCCGGCAATTTCATTCGACCTGGTGTTCCGCTATTTGCGCCACCTGGGATACAAAGTGCGTTATGTGCGTAATATTACTGATGTTGGCCACCTCGAAAACGATGCTGACGAAGGCGAAGATAAAATTGCCAAAAAAGCACGGCTTGAAGAACTTGAACCTATGGAAGTGGTGCAGTATTTTACTGATCGCTACCATGCTGCCATGGATAAGCTTAATGTTCTGAAGCCTAGCATTGAGCCACGCGCATCAGGCCATATCATTGAGCAGATTGCCATGGTTAAAAAAATACTGAATGCCGGAATGGGTTATGAAAGCAAAGGATCAGTTTATTTTGACGTTGAAAAATACAACCAGACGAATAATTACGGTATCCTTTCGGGACGTGTTGTTGAAGATCTTTTGTCAAACACACGCGTCCTCGATGGTCAGGATGAGAAACGCAACAGCTTTGATTTTGCTTTATGGAAAAAGGCCCAGCCCGAACACATTATGCGCTGGCCTTCGGAATGGAGCGATGGTTTTCCCGGCTGGCACCTCGAATGTTCGGCCATGAGCACCAAATACCTCGGCGAGCAGTTTGATATTCACGGCGGAGGTATGGATTTGCTTTTTCCGCATCACGAAAGTGAGATTGCGCAAAGCACTGTTTGCAATCATAAAACTCCGGCCAAATACTGGATGCACAATAATATGATCACCATCAATGGGCAGAAGATGGGCAAATCTTTGGGTAATTTCATTCAACTTGATGATTTCTTCGCAGGGAACCATCCTTCGCTGGAGCAAGCTTATAGCCCAATGACCGTGCGCTTCTTTATCCTTCAGGCACATTACCGCAGCCAGCTTGATTTCAGCAACGAAGCGCTGCAGGCTTCGGAGAAAGGCTTTATGCGGCTGATGAAAAGCATTGCAACTCTTGAAAAACTGGTTCCGGCCAATAAATCAACGGTTGATATTGCCGCATTGCAGGCAAAATGCTACGAGGCCATGAACGACGATCTCAACAGCCCTATCCTGATTGCCCACCTTTTTGAAGGCGCGCGAATTATCAATTCGGCGAATGATAAAAAAGAAAGTCTGACGGCTGATGATATCAGCCTGCTAAGAACCATGATGCATACGTTTACTTTCGATATTCTTGGATTGCTACCCGAAAATGATCCGCAAGCCGGCAACCAGGTAATCAGTAACCTGATGAACATTATTCTCGACCTTCGTCGCGATGCGCGTTCCAATAAAGATTGGGCAACCAGCGACCGGCTACGGGATGCTTTGGCACAGGCCGGGGTAAGTATTAAGGATACGAAGGACGGAGCTACCTGGGATATTGAGTAAAAAATGCCGGATTGGTAATCATCTCTAATACTTTTTCATTTAATATTTAGTGTTTAATGTTATGTGTTCATTTTAAGAAATGAAAAACACATAACATTAAATAAGAAATGAATAAGTAATTTTCGGCGGTGGAATCTTGGATTTGCATCCTGAATTATGAACCCTTGAACGGCGCAGCCCTCTGCACTTTGGCTTGCTTCGGGGGTTCGGCTTGGTTCGGCACCGCTCACCAGCCACCGCTCACCCGTCTTCAGCAACCACCACTTACTGCCCTTTGAACGGCGCAGCCCTTTGAACCCTTGAACCTTGAAATGAAGTGAATAGAAAATGGAAAATAGAAAATGGTCCTGTTGAAACCTTTTCACACTGAGCGATGGTTGCTGAGCTTTCGCCGAAGCAAGTCGAAGTGTGTCACACTGAGCGAAGCCGAAGTGTTGAACCCTTGAACTTTGAACGGCGCAGCCCTTTGAACTCTTAAACTTTATCATAAACCCCATGCAAAAAGAACTAATTGTCTTTATAAATAAATTTGAATCCGTTGTTCAACCTCTTACCAAAGCGTCTTCGCTGGCTTACTGGACTGCGTCCATCAGCGGGAAAGAAGAAAACTGGAAGAAATCGGAAGAACTAAATATTGAGCTCACAAAGGTTTTCGCGAATAAAGAGGATTTTGCTATCCTTAAACGGATTAAAGATTCGGGTGCTATTACTGACGAACTGCTGAAACGACAGCTAGATGTGATGTACGATGCTTATCTTGGCAACCAGGTTGATACCGAATTGCTGAACAGTGTTATATCGATGCAGACTGAAATTGAGCAAAAATATTCGAATTTCCGTGCTGATGTGAACGGCAAAAAACTCAGTGACAATGAAGTAGAAGAAGTGTTGAAAACCTCCGCCAATTCCGATGAGTTGAAACAAGCCTGGGAAGGTCACAAAGCCATCGGTCCGCTTGTGGCACAGGATATTATAGGTCTGGTTAAAAAACGTAACAAAATTGCCCAACAGCTTGGTTTCAGCAATTATCACGAAATGAGCCTGAAACTAAGCGAACAGGATCCTGAAGAGATAAGTTCCTTGTTTGATGAACTCGACAACCTGACCCGTGATTCTTTTACCGGGTTAAAAAGTGAAATAGACATTTACCTGTCAACACGCGATAATGTAAATGTGGAAGAACTGATGCCCTGGCATTACCAGAACCGCTTTTTCCAGGAACCGCCGGCAATATACAGCATCGATCTCGACAAATATTACCAGAACCGGAATATTGAAACCCTGACTATCGATTATTATTTGAGCATTGGTCTTGATATCAAAGATATGCTTGCTCAAAGCGATCTTTATGAAAAGCCCGGAAAGAATCAGCATGCCTATTGCATTGATATTGATAACCAGGGTGATGTGAGAGTACTTTGCAATATCAAACCCAATCAAAACTGGATGGGAACCATGTTGCACGAATTCGGGCATGCCAATTACGATAAGTATATTGATCAGCTGTTGCCATTCACTCTTCGCAATCCGGCTCACACGTTCACAACCGAAGCCATTGCCATGTTTTTTGGCCGTATGTCATCGAATGCCGGGTTCCTGGTTGACATGAAACTCACGGATAAAGTTGATGCTGATAAAGTTGCAGCCGAAGGATTCAAAGTGCTTAGGCTCGAACAACTGACATTCAGCCGCTGGGCACAAGTGATGTACCGCTTCGAAAAGGCGTTGTACCAAAATCCTGACCAGAATCTGAACACGCTGTGGTGGGACCTTGTTGAAAAATACCAGATGATCAAACGTCCGGCCCATCGAAACCAACCCGACTGGGCCAGCAAAATTCATATTGCTACTTCACCATGCTATTACCACAATTACCTTTTGGGCGAGTTACTGGCATCACAGTTTAACCATTATTTGGCAGCAACAATTTTGAAATCGCAAGATTTCGGGCAAAGCTATTTTGGGAAAAAGGAAGTTGGCGATTATTTCAAAGAAAAAGTCTTTAATCCTGGCGCGCGATATAGCTGGAACGAAATGATCGAGAAAGCTACCGGTGAAAAGCTTACAGCTAAATATTACGCGCAACAGTTTGTGCGTTAGCTTGTTTTATGTTTTAAAATTAAAAAAATGGCTGTTGTATTTTGATGGTCATTTTTATTATGAAAGGTATTTTCAGTTTTGAAAACCTATAATTGCTATCTTGCGCCCCGATTTAAAATCTAAAAATATTATGAATAAAAGATTCTTACTATTGCTGGCAATACTTGCTTTTTCAAGTGTATCCTTTTCGCAACCTATGGGTGGCGGGGTGATGAACTGGTCAATGGATGGAAATAGTTACACCACGCTGGAAAAAGGAAAAATAGTGAAGGTGGAATTGCCTTCCATGAACAAAACCACGCTGATTGACGCCGAAAAACTTTTCCCAAAGGACAGCATTCATCCCAGGCAACTCAGTTCTTTTCAATGGTCCACTAAGGAGGATAAATGCCTCTTTTTGATTAATACCATAACGGTTTATCACAAAACTACCGGCGAAGTATGGTCGTATGAACCTAAAACAGGAACATTAAAACAGCTGGGTAAAAGTCTCCGTCAGGATGGACTGATGTATGCCAAGTTTTCGCCGGATGCCCACAGTGTTGCTTACGTATACCAGGATAAATCGAAAAACAAGGTTGTCTACAACATTTATACAGAGAGCCTTTTAACCGGAAAGATTAAGCAACTAACTTTTGATACCCGCGACCGCAGTATCAATGGCACTTTCGACTGGGTGTATGCCGAAGAACTTATGTGCCGGGATGGTTTTCGCTGGAGCCCTGACGGGAAAAGCATTGCTTTCTGGAATATCGACGCATCGAAGGTTCGGAATTACCTGATGCTCAACACTACCGATTCTACTTATTCATTTACAGTTCCTGTGGAATATCCGAAGGCCGGTGAAGATCCTTCGCCAGCAAAAATTGGTGTGGTTGACCTGGCTACCGCCAAAACAAAATGGATGAAAATTGATGGCGATCCCCGCCAGAATTACCTCGTCAGGATGGAATGGGTGGATCACAAAGAGCTGATCATTCAGCAGCTGAACCGCAAACAGAACAAAACCAATATTCTCCTGGCTGATTCGAAAACCACAGTATGTACGCAATTATGGGCCGAAAGCGATGCCGCCTGGATTGACATAAAAGCCGGCTGGAACAGTGGCGATAATGTAGGCTGGGATTGGATAGAAAACAAAAAAGCCTTTGTCTGGGCCAGCGAAAAGGACGGATGGAGGCATCTTTATCGAATAGGAATGGATGGTAAAGAAACTCTTATCACAAAAGGAGATTTTGATGTGATCCGGTTGAATTTGACTGATGAAACACACAAATATTTATATTTTTCCGCTTCACCGGATAATTATACCCAGCGTTATCTTTACCGTACCAGCCTGGATGGCAGCGGAACTCCTGAACGTCTGACTTCTGTTGATTTACCCGGAACACACAATTACGTTATGTCTCCGAATGGAAAGTGGGCCAGGCATAGTTTTTCGAGCCATTTGTATATGCCTGCTTCGGAATGGATTAGTTTGAAAGATATGAAACCGCTGGATGAAACCAAATCTATAGCCAAGAATCTGAAGGAAGATCCGTATGGAAAGCAGATTGAATTCTTTAAAGTGACTACCGAAGACAATATTACACTCGATGGCTGGATTGCAAAACCTAAAGATTTTGATCCAACGAAGAAATACCCGGTTTTCTTCTACGTGTATGGCGAACCATGGTCATCAACGGTTATGGATCAGTATGGAGTAGGCCGGAACTCCCAGTTTGGTGATGCTATTCCCGACCAGGGATACCTTTTTGTTTCCGTTGATAATCGGGGAACGCCTTCACCACGGGGCCGGGAATGGAGGAAATCCATTTACCGCAAGATAGGAATCGTTAATATCCGCGATTTGGCCATGGGCGCAAAGGAAGTGCTTAAATGGGCGTATTGCGATACAAGCCGCGTGGCTGTTACCGGTTGGAGTGGCGGAGGTTCATCAACCCTCAATCTGATGTTTCAGTATCCTGAAATTTTCAAAACCGGTATTGCCGTAGCCGCTGTCGGCAACCAGCTTGCCTACGATAACACCTACCAGGAAAGGTATATGGGAATTCCACAGGAAACCCGCGCTGATTTCATTGCTGGTTCACCTTATACGTATGCTAAAAATCTGAAAGGAAACCTGCTTTATATCCATGGTACAGGCGACGACAATGTTCATTACGCCAATGCCGAAAAGCTGATTAATGAATTAATCCGTTTTAATAAGCCTTTCCAGATGATGGCATACCCGATGCGTTCGCATGGAATATACGAGGGCGAAGGCACCCGCGAACACCTGAAAACGATCAGTTCGAAATTTTTGCGCGAGAATTGTCCGGCTGGCGGCAGGTAATAGTTTCGCCAAATCAAGCGGATTATAATTCTATTCCATTTTTCTTCAACAAAAAGCAGGCTTCATGGCCTGCTTTTTTATTACCATCTGATTTCTGTCTGATTTTAAAAATTGCCAGGTACTGCATGCTTTGATGGGTAAAATCAACCGATTTAAACGAAAAAAGCGGTCAACTGTATATTTCATTTTGGCAGAAAAACCGTTTGCTTCAATTTTGCACCCGGTTCAATATGGCTATTGGGCATTTTGCTCGACTTCCAGCTTGATTATTTACACCTGCCGCTATTATGACTCTCGATTCAAGGAAAAAGAAAGCTCTCGGTATAGCCTTACACCTGCTGGCCTGGACAGTTTTGTTCTCTTTTCCGTTCCTGTATTCAGGTAACGAATATGTAAATAATGATTTTCTGATCCGTACATCATGGTTACCTTTACTATGGACGGCAATATTGTTTTATGTTAATTACCTTTTTCTTCTGAATCGTTTTTTATTCAACCGGAAGACGATTGCTTTTATTGGCATCAATATTTTGCTGATTGCCATTTTTGCCTTACTGAACAATCTGGTGATGGACATGATGCCAAGGCCGGAACCCAATTTCCCTATGTTTCCGCCCCAAGGCAAACATTTCAGGCCATCTAAGTTTCCATTTATCTTTCGCTCTGCGGCAACTTTTTTTATCCCTGTAATTACCAGCCTGGCTATTAAAACCACTCAAAGATGGTTAAAGACCGAAACCGTAATAAAGGAAATCGATAACCAGCGACTTGCATCTGAACTGACACACCTTAAGTACCAGCTTCAGCCTCACTTCTTTTTTAATTCACTTAACAGTATTTATTCGCTTATCGACACATCGCAGGAAAAGGCAAAACAGGGTGTTCACGGTCTGGGGAAAATGATGCGGTACCTTTTGTATGAGACTACTTCGCCTAAAGTTTCCCTGGCAAAGGAAATAGAGTTTCTGCAACAATACATCAATGTGATGAAGCTAAGGATGAGAGATGATGTGAAAGTAAATGCCTCATTTCCTGATGAGTTGCCGGCATGGGAGATTGCTCCGCTCTTGTTTATACCCTTGATTGAAAATGCTTTCAAACATGGAATTTCTTCCGGCAAACCATCGTTTGTTCATGTTGAATTGCTTCTGGACAGTGGAGCTGTCATTCTTTCTGTTGAGAATACATATTATCCCAAAAGCAACGCAGATCAAAGTGGTTCAGGCATCGGGCTCGAAAACCTGCGAAAAAGACTGGATATGCAATACGCAAAAAAATATGTGTTAAGGCAGGAAATCCTTCACGAAATATTCTGTACAAAACTTACTGTCAAAACCTGTTAATATGCCCTTGTTATTTAAGTTAAACCTTCGAACGAATACTTGTGTATTAACATTGTTGCTTTTACTTGCTGCTCCGGGGGTTACAAAAGCCCAGGTTCCTGTTGAAATTAAAATTAACGAATACTACTGGGGAACGCCATTGGTAAAAGTATTGGATGATTTCAAAAACAAATACAAAATCGCCATCGAATACAACCCCGAAGAGGCAAAAGATCAGAAATTCGATTATCTTTTCACTGAAACGCCTGCAAGCCGGGCCGTTGAGATTGTTTTCCGTGATAATACTATTCTTGGTTATACCGTTGATTCCAACAGTGTATTTCATGTTACCCTGCGATCAATCCTGAATGCCAGTAAACTGTCGTCAGCAACACTGAAATATGAAGGTAAGCCTACAAAATTCCGTTTCACCGCAACCGGAATCATAAAAGATAAGTTAAGCGGTGAGCCCTTGCCTTTTGCATCCGTTTCTGTGAGAGGCACCACCCAGGGCTGCCAATCCAATGTTGACGGATATTTTACTTTACCTAAGATTCCATCGGATACCTGTACCATTATGGCAACTTACCTGGGCTATTATAAGCAGACATTTTACCTTAGCCCTCATGCCAATGTCAATAATATCAGTATCCTGATGGATCCGATTGCCACGCAACTGGATGCAGTACAGATTAACGGGCACCGGGAAGATTTGTTAAAAGCCTCGGAAGGCAATAACATAATTAAAATGGCTCCTGCCAAGATTGCGGAACTTCCCAGCCTTGGCGAAAAAGATATTTTCAGAACATTCCAGCTTATGCCTGGTATTGGTGGAAGCAGTGGCTCATCAGCAGGATTGTATGTCCGTGGCGGCACTCCCGATCAGAACCTGATCCTTTACGATGGTTTTACGGTGTACCACCAGGAACATCTTTTTGGTATGTTCAGCGCCTTCAATCCGAATGCGATAAAAGAAGTGCAGCTTTATAAAGGCGGCTTCGAATCAAAATACGGCGGACGACTTTCGAGTGTAATGGAGATCATCGGCAAGACTGGTAACGATCAGAAATTTAATGCGGGCGTTGATGTCGGTTTAATCGCATTTAATGCTTATGCCGAAATCCCTATAAAAGGCAAAGGTTCGGTTTTCATTGCAGGAAGGCGCTCATTTAAAACTTTTTTGTATCAGAAGTTCTTCGACTCATTCAGCCAGGATAACATTACTACAAACCCTGTTCCCATAGGTGGTGGCCCCGGCGGTATGGGCAAGAATGTTGCAGAGCAACAACCTACTTCCTATTTTTATGATCTCAATGCTAAGATTACTTACAATTTCAGCATCAGGGATATCGTTTCTGTTTCCTTCTTCAGCGGACAGGATTATTTCGACAATTCCCGCAGCATGGGCAACAGCAGAGGAGGTATGAGTATGAGCGGGGGTATTACCGACCTAACCAAATGGGGAAACTGGGGTAGCAGCGCAAAATGGTCGCGGAAATGGAGCGACAAATTGTATTCCAATAACCTGCTTTCGATTTCGGATTATTCCAATTCGAAAAACCGGAGTGATGCCCGTACAATTGTGCTTACTGATGGTACAACCAGCAGTTTCAATAGCGGTTCCATGGAAACGAATGTGCTGAAGGATTTTTCGTTTAAAACAGACAATGAGTGGAAATGGAATAGCCTGAACCAGATTGAATTCGGCGCTCAATACAACCATTACGATATTAACTACAACTATATTCAGAATGATACACTTTCTATTCTGGATATGATCGACAAAGGAGATCTTATAGCCGGATATGTTCAGGACAGGCTCAATCCGCTGAACAAGAAAATGACCATCATGCCGGGCGTGCGTTTGTCGTATTACACCAACACACGGAAACCCTATATTGAGCCAAGGTTTCAATGGTCGTACGAACTGACGAAAAAATTAAAGTTAAAGGCATCAACAGGCGTTTACTACCAGTTTGCCAACCGCATTATCCGGGAAGATATTCAATCGGGAAGTCGGGAGATCTGGGTTCTTTCCAACGGCGAAAACATTCCCGTTAGCCGATCTATCCATTACATTGCCGGCACAAGTTACGAAACCAAGGATTACCTGTTTGATGCCGAAGCGTATTATAAACAGCTTACGGGTTTGACGGAATACACCTTGCGGTTTTCGCATACGTTTGGTCAAAGTGTTGATTATTCATCCCTTTTTTATGAAGGAAATGGCTACACACGTGGGATAGACCTGATGGCTCAGAAGAAGTTTGGGAAATTCAGCGGGTGGATTGCCTACACGCTATCCGAAACCAGGTACAAATTCCCGGTTTACGGGGATAAATACTTCAGCGCGTCACAGGATGTTAAAAATGAGTTTAAAGTGGTAGCCATTTATAAAATTAAAAAATGGACTTTATCAGGTACATGGGTATATTCAACCGGCTTACCGTACACACAACCTATCGGGGGATATGTTCTTACCATGCCTGATGGAACAACCCAATCCGTAATTATTCCGGGTAGTAAAAACGCGGCCAGGCTTCCTGATTACCAGCGTCTTGACATGGCAATTAAATACGATATAAATATGGGTGAAACCGGCAAGGGATCTATAGGGTTTTCATTGTTCAACGTGTATAACCATACAAACGTATGGTATAAGGAGTTTTCGGTTGACGAAACAGGCCTTACCGAAACCAACGTAAATCTATTGGGTATCACACCTAATATTTCACTCTCAGTTCAAATCAGGTAAAATGAAAAAAACAGTTATACCAGCAATGATGTTGATGATAGGTTTACTTGCCTCGTGCAGTAAAGAGCTCAACACACCCATCACACCGGATAATCTGCCCATAGTGGAATCTTACCTGTATGCCGGCGATAGCATTATTACGATTAAAGTAACTAAAATACTTCCATTCTCGGATGATACTATAGCCGCTACTGAATTTATCAGTGGATTGCATCTCCAGATTAATGGAACCGACCTCTCTGAAACGGGTATAGGGATTTATACATTGGCGCTTGGTGATAAACGAATACAGCCCGGAGAATCATATGTTTTGAAATTCCTGTATGCTTCGGATACTGTTTCCTCCACAACCATCATTCCGGATAAACCTCTGGGTTTTAGCATTTCGTCCAATATCATTTATATGGATCGCATTACCATCACTAGTAGCAGTATCCCATCGGCACCACCGGCTGATCTTACGCTAAGCTGGTATAACGCTGATGAGAGCTACTATTATGGCCTGATCCAGTATATGGAAACTACAAGGGACTTTATAAATTACCGCTCAGTGTACCTCGATCTGTCAGATACGACAAGCATTTCGCCAACAAATACATCGGAAGCCCGCCTTAGTACCCGCAACCTGAATTTCTTTGGGTACTATCGGATAATACTTTTCAAGGTGAATAATGAATTTGCGGATCTTTACGCACAAACAGAAGTGAATTCAAATAACATTACCAGCCCGGTTTCATTGATAAAAAATGGTTTCGGCGTTTTTACAGGAATGGCGAGTGATACAACGTACCTTGAAGTAATTGCAAATTAATCATTAGCCCCGGTCTTTGGATCCATTGCCCCGGTCTTTAGACCCATTGCCCTGGTCTTTAGATCCATTGTCCTGGTCTTTAGATCCATTGCCCTGGTCTTTAGACCCATTGCCCCGGTCTTTAGATCCATTGCCCCGACCTTCAGGTCGGGGGGGAGAGAAAATATTAAAATTGGTTTTGTTGCTTGGTTGCGCGAAGGAAAGGAAGTGAGAAGAACGGAGAGTAGAGACTCCGCCCGTGGTATGCTGGTTTGATTGGGAACTTCTCACTCCTTTCTTTTTTTAGAAATTGATTTTGCCAGCCACGTAAAATTAAAGCAAACTAACTGAAATTAAGACTTTTAGTTTTTGTTATAAAATGAAAAAGATCAAATGCCTGATACTGGATGATGAGCCTCTGGCCCTGGATCTGCTGGAAGGGTATGTTTTAAGAACGCCTTTTCTTGAGTTGACTGAAAAATGCTCCGATGCTTTTACGGCATTGAAATATATCGGTTTCGGGGAAATAGACCTTCTTTTTCTCGATATCCAGATGCCTGAATTTTCCGGTATGGAACTATCGCGTATGCTGAATCGGGAGGTACGTGTTATTTTCACTACTGCTTTTCAGGAATTCGCTGTCGAAGGTTTTAAAGTGGATGCCGTTGATTACCTGCTTAAGCCATTCAACTATAATGAATTTCTGAAAGCTTCCGTGAAGGCCCAGGACCATATCCTGATGAAAAGCATTTTTTTGAATAAACAACAAGTAACATCTGTGCTTTTTGTTCAATCGGAAAGCAAACTCGTAAAAGTTCAACTTGATAAAATACTTTACATTGAAGGATTTAAAAACCACATTACAATTCATGTAATTGATTCTGAAAGGCCAATTCAAACTTTAATGAGTCTGAAAGAACTGGAGGAAAAGCTGCCAAAAGAAAGATTCTCGCGTATCCACCATTCGTTTATTGTTAACCTCAGTCAGATAGAGGCACTCGAACGTAACCAGGTAATTCTTGGAAATGAACGAATCACCCTTAGAGATCAATACATCAATAAGCTTGACCAATATATCAGGACGAGAATTATTCAGGAATAAAACCCATAAGGTAGATGATCAGGCACAGCAACTTAACTTACAGGCAAAATTATTGAACCCAATTAATCAGCAATAATATGAAACAGAAACTCCTTTTAGCATTGCTCATTCTGGTTGCAGGAATGAACTCATTAGAAGCTGATGCTCAGAATCTGGTAATCAAAACCATTGATGGGAAAGAGGCAGCCAAGCCATTGTCGACATTAAAAAACATGACATTCCCTGGTGGAAAATTGCTGCTTACATATACCAGTGGGTCAACGGATTCGTACAGTTTAACAAACATCAGCAAATTGTTTTTTGGAGATGCTATTACAGGAATTGATGATCAGCCGTTATCTGAAACAGCTGGAGAACTGTCAGTTTATCCAAATCCGGCTGAAAATGTAATTAATTTAAAGAATGCTCCTGAAGGTATTTCCACTGTTAAGATATACCGGATGGAAGGTGTAATGGTATTGAACAAAGAGGTTTCAGCGGGAAGCTTATCCATTGATGTAAGTAACCTCGCAAAAGGATTTTACCTGCTTACGCTAAATGGCCAGGCCTTTAAATTTATTAAATTATGAAAAGAAATTTACTCCTTTTATTTTGCCTGATAATCTCTGTTGCATTGTTTGCGCAGGAAAAAATGTATATCCACAAATCGGATAAGATTACCCTGGGTGCCTTGATTTCGGCTACCGATAGCATGTACTTTAGTGCTGATGGCTCCACAGCTTATTTCAGTATTGAAAATACTTTAGCACAATACCCGGTTTCGGAAATTGACAGCATTTCGTTCGGTGAAAATTCCAATACCATTTTTGTTAACTATGAAGGAACTTCAGTTTCGGTGATAAATCCACTCGCTTTCGACGGGGTAACGGTAGCTGTAAGTGGAGCGGATGTAACGGTTATCTCCACTTCCGAAACCAATGAGGTTAATTACAGTCTGAGTGGCACTACATCAGATGGACTATTCAAAGTCTACAGCAATTACAGCTTCAATCTTCTGTTGAATGGTGTGAATATAACCAATGCAAATGGACCAGCTATCAATATTCAGACGACTAAAAAATGTAGTTTAATTTTGAATGCAGGCACCATCAACTCGCTAACTGATGGCAGTGCTTACGCTACGAGTACGGAAGATCAGAAGTCGACACTTTTTAGCGAAGGCCAGCTTGAATTTGCCGGAACGGGAAGCCTGACTGTAAAAAGCAACCTGAAACACGCCATTTGCAGCGATGATTATATCGATATTCAGGGCGGAACCATTACCGTTTCAGGCGCATTAAAAGATGGAATTCATGCCAATGATTATTTCACAATGAGTGGTGGAACACTGAATGTAACTGCCACAAGCGATGGAATTGATTGTGAAACCGGCTACATCGGTATTTCCGGAGGTAGCGTCACCACCGTTAATACCGCTGCCGATGTAAAAGGAATTTCCAGCGACAGCACTATGGTTATTTCAGGCGGCACTATTACGGTGACCGTGAGCGGCAACCAGTCGAAAGGGCTAAAGTCGAAGCAAAACATGACGCTGAGCGGAGGTTCAATCACAATTAACACTTCGGGCTCTGTAGTTCTGGTGGCATCGGGTTCAGGATACGATCCTTCGTATTGCTCTGCGATTAAATGCGACAGTTCATTCACCGTAAACGGAGCGAACGTTATCATTAAAAGCACGGGGATAGCCGGGAAAGGTATATCTGCCGACAAAAATGTGATAATGCAAAGCGGAACAATAAATATCACAACTACCGGTGCCGGTGCAAAATATACAAATTCTATAGGTATAGTTGACTCATACAATGCAACCTGCATTACTGCCGATGGTAATATTAGCTTATTGGGAGGTTCGGTTACCGCATCCAGTACCGGTATCGGGGGAAAAGGAATTTCCTCGGATGGTACTTTCACGATTGGTGATGCAGACAATTCGCTCACAGTTAATATTACAACAACGGGTGCCAAATTCCTGGTTTCCGGAAGCGATTATGCCGAAGCAAAAGCAGTTAAAAGTGACGGAGCTGTGACTATCAATAATGGTGCAGTTGCTATTTCATCAGCTGACGATGGCATAAAATCAGAAACTTCAATAACCATCAATAACGCAACTGTTTCAATCATCAAATCGATCGAAGGAATGGAAGCCCCTTTCATTACTGTGAATAGTGGAAATATTAGTATTGTGGCATCCGATGATAGTTTTAACGCCACCAAAGGAAACGGTGGCGAAACAAATGATGGAAGTTGCCTGTATCTCTTTGGCGGAAATATAGTTTTGAACTCATCAGCCGGAGATCCGCTCGACAGTAACGGCAATATTGTAATGACGGGTGGAACTGTTATCGTTCATGGTCCTCAATCCTCACCCGAAGTAGGGATGGATTATAACGGAGCCTGTAATGTTTCAGGTGGATTGTTAGTAATCTCAGGAACTAACTCGAATATGACACAGGCTCCAAGCACAACTTCGGTGCAGTATTCTGTAAAGGCAACCACTTCTTCAAGTGTCGCAGCAGGAACTCTGTACCATATTCAGGATGCAAGTGGGAACGATTTAGTGACTTTTAAGCCTATGCGAAGCTATTATTCAATTGTATTCTCTTCGTCAAGTCTTAAGAGTGGATCAACCTATACAATCTACACAGGTGGAACATCAACCGGTACAAATACAAATGGATTGTATGCCGGAGGTACTTATTCGGGCGGAACCTTTAAGAAAAGCTTTACAGTTTCAGGTAAAGTGACAAATACAACATTCTAAATTTTGATTTTAAAATAACACAAAAGACTCAATGAAAAAACTGACATGCTTAACACTCCTTTTATTCGGACTGCAAACACTTGGAAATAGTACATCTACCATTTACCAGGCATCATGGCAAACAAAACCTGTAGTAGTTGACGGAATTCCATCTGAATGGTCGTTGCCCCTGCGATACAGTGATTCGGAAAGCGGGTTGCAGTATAATGTTACCAATGACGAAACCAACCTTTATATCTGTATTCGTGCCACGGAGCAGCCTATACAGATGAAGATTTTGAGTTCCGGAATGGAAATCTGGCTTGATCCTTCCGGAAAAAACAAAGAGGCTGTTTGTGTTAATTTTCCTCTACCCGGTAAATATGGCCAGAAACCGATAACCAATGGTAAAAATCAGGAGATAACAAAAGGGGGAAATCCAGGTAGAATAAACCTGGCTGAAGAATATCAGCTTCAAAAACCGCAACTAACCTTAAGCGGTTTTCTGCCTGCATACAACGGAACATTTTTAACCAGTGATGCCAGAGGTGTAATGGCTGCTATTGACTGGAATGAACAAAGCTTTATGACATATGAATTGGCAATACCCTTAAAGTCATTCTACAACAAAGACTTCAACATTAGTAAGGATAACCCTGTTGTTGGATTAAAAATCAATATAGATGCTTTGGCTGGGCAGGGAAATGGATCGGGAAGAGGGGGTATGCAAGGAGGAGCACCTGGAGGAGGCGGAAAGCATCAAGGTGGTGGTGGCGGGAAAGGTGGTGGTGGTACAGGCGGTTCCCCTGGCGGAGGAATGGGGGCAAAACCACAATCTCCGGATGGACAAGCTTCCAGCTCACTGTATTCGTCAACCTCCATTAAGTTCAAAGTAAGACTTAATGGATTGGTACAAAAATAAAATTAACAGTAGCTTGTATTTACTTAGTACGCATGATTGATAGTAGCGCAGCCCTTTCATTTTTCATGAAGGGGTTGTTGCTTTTATTGAAGCAGATATTCCCGGACGGCCAAAGGATACATAAGAAGAATGATCTGTTTAACAAATCACGCTTTCTGCATAACATAATTATAATATTCGTATTTGCGGGAGGCAAAGTGATTGTAAGTATTACTTCCGATGGTGCCGGCGAAATTAAGAGCTGCTTTGTGAACGAATCCGGGAACGAGCTTTTTGATCAGTGTGCGTTTGCGCGAATCGTCAGCATCGAGTGCGTCCACCACATGATTGGTGATCATTTCTTCCTTAATGATTTTCAATCCTGAATCGGCAAGCTGCTGTTTCAGTTCTGTTTTTTCCCAATCCCAGCGAAAATCTGTAAATAAAAAATGTCCCCCCGGCCGCAGCAAACGGTGAACTTCTTTCAGGAAAAGCCCCATATCTGGGTACCGGTGCGAGGATTCAACATTCAGGATTGCATCAAAGGAATTATCTTTTAAAAAAGATAAATTCTGGGCATCGCCCTGCTCAAATGATAATCCTTTGAGCTTGTAATGTTTGTTGCAAAATTTAGCAGCACGCTTATCGAGGTCAACTCCCATGGCCGTTGCCGGGGAAAAGGTTCTTACAATGTACGACAATCCGCCGCCACGGCCGCTGCCAATTTCGGCAATGTCCTTGTTTTTCAGATCGGTAGCTTTTCCTAGTAAGTGGTACAGCTGGGCGGAATACCTGTTGGGCTCATCATGTGGCTCCAGGTTAACCGGCATATTGGGATGCGTATAGCCGTAGTTCATAAAGAGCACTTCCGCATTTTTGTCGATGTTATTCACATACCAGTACCAACCTTTGAACATTAATTCACGTAAAGCTGCCATTCCTTCGTTTTTAAAATTTAAGCTGTAAAGGTAGCTATTCTTTTATTGGGATCATTTAACATAACGATTGTGAGGCATTGCGAAGAATGATTTTCTTAAGATCTGAGCAAAGATCGAATTCTGCAATGATAATATCCCTTTCCGTTTCGTCGATAAATATCCCCTCTTTGTCCATAAACTCCCCCTTAACTTATATATAATTTTTATGCATTTGATGACTGGTATACTTTTGCTTTCTTAAATCAAAGAATACGCTAATGAAAAGTAAAAACATAATATCGTACATCATTCTGTTTGGCTTTATAAGTTTTGCTACAACAGTTACCGCCCAGCAGAAACCCAAAGAATGGGATTTACGAAGCTGCATCAACTACGCCCTGGAAAATAATATCCAGATTAAAATGCAGCAGCAATCCGTTGAAATCGGTAAAGTAAATTTTGAGCAAAGTAAAGCTGAAAAACTTCCCAACCTGAATGGCGGAATCGGCCAATCCTTCACCAACCAGATGGCATCTACGGGCAGCAGCCAGGAGCAGTCCGTTACCGGAAACTATTCCCTGAAGTCGGAAATGGTTTTATACAACGGCAACAAACTTAATAACACGATTTCGCAAAAGGAACTTTTGGTGAAATCGGGCGAACTGACCGTAAAACAAGCAGAAAATAATATGGAACTTACCATAACTGCCGCCTATCTCAAAATCCTGTATGCTAAAGAATCGGTTGTAAATGCCGAAAACACCCTGATCTCGTCCGAAACGCAAAACAAGCGCGCAAAGATATTATTTGAGTCGGGGTATATTGCCGAAAGCAATTACGCCCAGGTTCAATCGCAATACAGCAAGGATAAATATGCACTGGTTTTGGCCAACAACACATTGAACCTGCTGAAACTTCAGTTAAAACAATTATTGCAGTTAGGTATTAACGATACGCTTGTTGTAAAGTTCCCGGTACTTGACGATAACCAGGGTTTAAAAGCATTGCCGGTGAAACAGGATGTTTTCAATACAGCCCTTAACACCATGCCGGAGGTTGAAAACAGCAAGGTAAATATGGCTGTTGCTGCCATTGATCTGGATATCGCCAAAGCAGGATTGCTTCCCAGCCTTTCGCTCAGCGCCAGCCTTGCAACAGGTCATAGCACACTGGCAACCGACAACTATGCCACCCAGTTGGGAAACAATTTTTACCAGAATGCGGGTCTCAGCCTGAACATCCCAATCTTCAATAAAAAACAGGTAAAATCATCCATATCGAAAGCTCAGATAGGGATTGAAACTGCGAAACTTTCGTATGCCGAAATTCAGACAAGCCTGCTCACTGAAGTTGAAACCGCTTACCTGGATGTTGTGTCGGCGCAGAGCCGTTTTCAGGCCGCTTCCGAACAGCTTAAATTCACTTTAGTCAGCTATTCACTTGTTGAGGAGCAATTCAACCTGGGGATGAAAAACACGGTTGAACTGCTTACCGAGAAAACCAATTATTTAACCGCTCAACAGGAATACCTTCAGGCAAAGTACACTGCCATTCTGAACTATAAAATTCTTGATTTTTATCAGAATAAGCCGATTGAGCTTTAGGAGGGAAAGGTCGGAAGTCCGAAGACGGAAGTCCGAAGTTAAGAGAACGAGATAAGTTGAAGTTTGAGATTGAATGAAGTACAAAAGTGGATCTGCTTCCGACTTCCGACTCCCGTCTTCCAGCTAATAAGAAACACTACGAATAAAATAGTATAAGCGAACAAGTAAAATCCAAAAACAATGAAAAAATACAGAATTCTAATCTTCGCAGTCGTCGGCTTGCTTGCAGCAGCGGCAGTTTACTGGTTTTTCTTCAGGGGAAGCAACAAAACGGTTACTACTTATACTACAGCGGTTGTTGCGCGTGCTACCATCAGCAATACGGTAACCGCAACAGGTACAGTTGAACCCGTAAAACAGGTAAGTGTCGGAACCCAGGTTTCGGGTGTTATCAAGAAAATTTATGTGGATTATAATTCCATTGTGAAGAAAGGACAACTCCTGGCCGAACTTGATAAAACTCCATTACTGGCTTCGTTGGCTTCGATGAAAGCTGACCTGGCATCGTCAGCCAGTGCCGCTACTTACCAGGAAGCTACCTACAACCGTATTAAAGAACTTTACGAAAAACAGGCAGTAAGCAAAACCGATTTTGAGGCTGCCTTGTATCAATATAGCAATGCAAAAGCTAATTTAGCCAAAATGACATCGGAAGTAAACAGGGCGAATACAAACCTTGGATATACCATGATTTATTCACCTATCGACGGAGTTGTACTCAGCCGCGCGGTGGATGAAGGCCAAACCGTTGCAGCCAGTTTCAGCACTCCAACACTTTTCACTATTGCCCAGGACCTTACCAAAATGCAGGTTGTGGCCAATGTGGATGAAGCCGACATCGGACAGGTAAAGGAAGGTCAGAAAGTTACCTTTACCGTTGATGCCTATCCCGATGATAATTTCAGTGGAACCATAAAACAGATCAGGTTGCTGGCAGTCACCACCTCGAACGTAGTTACTTACAGCGTGGTTGTGGATGCTCCTAATCCCGATCTGAAACTCAAACCGGGTCTCACCGCGAGTATAATTGCCTATACACAGGAAGTCGAAAACGTTTTATCTGTACCGACTAAGGCATTAAGGTTTAAACCCGACAGCACATTGATGGCTCAGATGGCACCACCCGTTTCAACAGCAAGCCAGCCTGCAACAGGCGGAGCAAAAGCCGCACCTGTAACAGAAGTTGTTCAGCCTCCGAAAACAAGTATGAATGGTGGAATAAAAACCGATGAAACGCCTGCTGTTAAAACGGTTTGGGTTAAAGAAGGCGATTCCATTTATCCTGTACAGGTAAAAACCGGCATGACCGATGAAACCAATGTGGAAATTATTTCAGGACTAAAAGAAGGACAGGTTGTGGTTATTTCGATGGAACAGGTAAAAGCTTCGGAAGCAAAAGCAGAGACGGCAAGCAGTCCGTTTATGCCTAAACGGCCGGGGAGTTCTAAAAAGTGACAAGGCGAGGAGCGACAAAGTGAGGGGCGAAGGGCGATTGGGCGAAAGTACGACGAAGGGATTTAGCAGAGATAGGACCAATTCTAACAACCGCAATTCAAAATAAAAGGAAAGAGTGATTAATGAAACTTTTAAAAACGCCGGAATAAATCCCGGCATACGATATCATGACTGACATAATAAAAGTTGACCACCTGAAACGTGAGTTTATTGTTGGCGACCAGAAAGTGCTGGCACTCAGGGGAATTTCCTTTACTGTACAGCAAGGTGAATTTGTAACCATAATGGGAACCAGCGGTTCGGGGAAATCAACGCTTCTGAATATACTTGGATGCCTGGATACACCAACGGAAGGAGAATATTTGCTCGACGGCATTTCGGTGCGCACTATGTCGAAAAACGAACGTGCAAGACTCCGGAATATGAAGATTGGCTTTGTTTTCCAAACCTATAACCTGCTACCCCGAACTACTGCACTCGAAAATGTGGAACTGCCATTGATGTACAATTCAGCAGTTTCAGCTAAAGAGCGCAGGGAGAAATCAATGCATGTGCTCGAAGCCGTTGGACTTGCTGAACGTATGTATCATATGCCGAACCAGATGTCGGGCGGACAGCAGCAACGAGTTGCCATTGCCAGAGCGCTTGTTAACGATCCGGTAATTATCCTTGCCGACGAAGCCACCGGTAACCTCGACACGCATACATCATACGAAATAATGTCGTTGTTCCAGCAACTGCATTCCGACGGGAAAACGATAGCTTTCGTAACCCACGAACCGGATATTGCTTTATTCAGTCAACGCAGCATTATGCTTCGCGATGGAAGGATAACGAGGGACGAAAAGAGGAAAAAAATAGGATCAGCAGCTGAATCACTGGCAGCTTTGCCTGTGGAGGTTGAGGTAGAGTGATGGAGGAATGGTTGGTTGAGTAGACGAGAAGGTAAAGCGAAGGGGCGAAGGGGCGACAAGGCGAAGAGCGACTTAAAAAAGGAATATTTTCAACAAAATTGAGAATTAAAATATAGCATAATCGATCACCCTTCACACGGGGCTTCGACTCCGCTCAGCCACCGGTGAAGGGTGGATCAGGTCAAAAAAAAACAAAATCATGAACATAACAAACTTATTCAGGATATCGCTTAAAGCCCTTGTGAGCAATAAGTTCAGGGCACTGCTAACCATGCTGGGAATTATCATCGGCGTGGCGGCAGTCATCGCAATGCTGGCCATCGGGCAAGGCTCAAAAAAGAGCATACAGGACGAGATTTCGAAAATGGGGTCTAATATGATTATGGTGCAGCCGGGTGCCGATATGTTTTCGGGTGGTGCCAGGATGTCGGCTTCTGCCAATCAATCGATGGTACTCGAAGATTATGATGCTCTTAAAGCGCAAAGCAACTATATTTCAGCCATTTCACCTATGGTAAACGCCAGCGGCCAATCCATTTATGGTGCTAATAACTGGCCGGTTGGCATGCAGGGAGTTAACCAGGATTACCTCAGCATCCGCAAATATGGAATAGGAAGCGGAAGAATATTTACCGAAAGAGAGATCAACACCGCGGCTAAAGTCTGCCTGATCGGGCAAACGGTTGTTGAAGAACTTTTCGGAGAAGGTGTTGATCCGGTCGGGAAATCGATACGATACAACAAAATTCCGTTCGAAGTAATTGGCGTATTAACCGAAAAAGGTGAAAACGGAATGGGCCAGGACCAGGACGATGTTTTACTTGCCCCTTACACTACAGTTCAAAAACGTGTAGTGGCAATTACCTATCTGAACGGAATTTATTGTTCGGCCACAACCGAAGATGTAAGCGATAAAGCCAAAGCAGAAATGGAAGCAATACTCCGGGTTCAGCACCAGATAAAGGAGGGCGATGACGATGATTTTCATGTACGTTCGCAAAAAGAAATGCTTACCATGTTCAGCAGTACAAGCTCTGTAATGACTATTCTGTTGGCTGTAATAGCCGGAATTTCACTGATTGTCGGAGGTATCGGAATTATGAATATCATGTTTGTTTCGGTAACAGAACGTACCCGCGAAATCGGTTTGCGGATGGCGGTAGGTGCCCGCGGACTTGATATCCTGACCCAGTTTTTAATTGAAGCGGTACTTATCAGTATAGTCGGAGGCGTAATCGGTGTTGCCATTGGGGTTGGAAGCTCTTTTGTCATAAAAAGCATGCTCAACTGGCCGATAGTAATTACAACTTCGTCTATTGTTTTGTCGTTTGCAGTTTGTACATTTACGGGAGTATTTTTCGGATGGTACCCGGCCAAAAAAGCGGCAAATCTTGATCCGATTGATGCTATCAGGTATGAATAAAGGATGTTGAATGTTGGATGTGCGATGTCGGATGTGAAATACAATTCGCAAACTTTACCTTGAACGACGAAGGGAAGGAATCAAGTCACCTGTCACAAAATCAAAAAAGAAAATAGCTCAAAATCCAGCCATGTCAGAAACACGAAAAAACAGCTCTGTCCAGCTCTCAATCCATATAATCATATGGGGAATTATTTTATTTTTCCCAATGATCTTCATTTATAGCGAAGGGGAACGGAATATAATACGCTATCTCGATTTTATGCTTCCGATAGTTATGCTGATGGTTGTTTTTTATACCAATTACTTCCTGATTATAAAACGCTTTTTATTCAATAAAAAGATCTGGCAGTTTTTCCTGGCTAACCTGTTATTGTTTGTAGTTTGCCTGGTATTGCTTGATTTAATCCGACAGATCTATTTCTATCCGTATTATGCCCAGATTGAAAAGCTCAAAAACTTTCCGCACAGGGATAACATGCGGCAAATAATTCTGTTCCGCGATATTATTTCGATGAGTGTTACTGTTGTGTTATCAACGGCTATTCGAATGACAACGCAATGGTACCAATCGCAGGCTGAGCAAAAAGAGCTTGAAAAACTGCATATCGAATCGGAACTTCATAACCTGAAACACCAACTTAACCCGCATTTTCTGTTCAATACGCTTAATAATATTTATTCGCTGATTTCGATCAACCAGGAAAATGCGCAAAATGCCGTTCACCAGCTTAGTAACCTGATCCGATATGTGTTGTTCGAAAGCGATCACCCAAAAGTACAATTGAGCAAAGACCTCAATTTCACAACGAATTATATTAAACTGATGAGCCTGCGGCTTCCTTCACATGTAAAACTGGAAACGGAAATTATGAGTGCCGCCGAAAGTATTACCATTGCGCCTCTGCTCTTTATTTCGCTGGTCGAAAATGCGTTTAAACATGGGGTGAGTCCTACAGAGGCTTCACATATTTCAGTCCGCATAAGCATGACTGGCGTCAACGAACTGGAATGCCGCGTCGAAAACAGCAATTTTCCAAAACCTGAAGCGGATAAAAGCGGATCGGGGATTGGGCTTAATAATCTGCGCAAACGGCTTGAGCTGATTTATCCCGGCTCTTTTAAACTGAATGTTGAAGAAAAGGGCGAAAGTTATATTTCGACTTTAACAATAAATATTGGTTTGGAATAATTTTTCTTTTACCACGGAGGCACGGAGAACACGGAGGAACACGGAGAAAAATGTTATGCTTTTAAAAGTCAACCACTAAGGCACTAAGACCACTAAGGACCACTGAGAAATTGATTGCACTCACGGGAATCAGTACCTTTGAATTTGAGACTTGGATCTTTACGCTAATTAAATACCATCAGAAACTATGACCATCCGTTGTTTACTTGTCGACGATGAACCGCTGGCGCTGGATTTGCTTGAAGGTTACGTTTCGAAAACTCCATCTCTCGAACTGGCCGGACGTTGCAGCAGTGCCTTCCAGGCTATGGAAATGCTGGATAAAACTGAAGTGGATATTATTTTTCTTGACATACAGATGCCCGGGCTTTCGGGCCTTGAGTTTTCACGAAGCCTGAAGGATGGTCCAAAAGTGATTTTTACCACCGCTTTTGAGCAATATGCGCTCGAAGGATTTAAGGTGGAAGCGCTCGATTACCTGCTGAAACCCATTAGCTATCCTGAATTCCTGAATGCGGTAAACAAAGCCAGGCGCTGGTTCGAGCACTTTGAAAAAGCTACAATTCCTGAAATTCGCACTTCCATTTTTGTTAAAGCGGATTATAAACTGGTCCAGATTGAGTTCAACAACATTTTGTATATCGAAGGATTAAAAGATTATGTGAAATTCTGTCTCGAAGACAATGAAAAACCGGTACTTTCGCTGATGAGCATGAAGTCGCTCGAAGAAAACCTGCCCGACTCCAGATTTATGCGTGTTCACCGTTCCTTTATCGTGAACCTCGATAAAATCAAAACCATCGAACGCAACCGTATCGTTTTTGGCAAGGAATACATCCCTATTTCCGAAAACTACAAGGAGAAATTTCATAAATTCATCAACGAGCGCTTCTTCTAAAAAGTATATACTTACCCCGACCAAATTATTTTTGTCAGTATATAATCATTTCTTATTATCTTTGTGGTCACAAACGAATACAGGCAAAATGTTAAATCATAATACACTTTTCAATACTAATAATCCCCTGGCGGATTAGGAAAGCTGTATTGTGTTTGAAAAATCATAAGTGGCTTTCCTCACAGGAAAGCCTTTTTTATTGCCCTGTGCGAACCGTGGATGTAATGTTTTACTTTAAAAAATAAATTTTATGTGTGGAATTGTAGGAGTTTTTGAGCTGAAAACGGCTTCGCAGGATTTAAGGTTGCAAGTACTTGAAATGTCGAAAAAGATACGCCATCGCGGACCGGACTGGTCGGGTATTTACTGCGGCGAAAAAGCCATCCTGGCTCATGAGCGGCTTTCAATCGTTGATCCGCAATCAGGCGGCCAGCCTTTAAAAAGCAAAGATGGTAAACTGATTCTGTCAGTTAACGGTGAGATTTACAACCACCTGGATCTTCGCAAAACCTTAAAAAACGACTACGAGTTTCTTACACATTCCGATTGCGAGATAATTCTGGCCCTGTACCGCGAAAAGGGAATAGATTTCATCGAAGACCTGAGCGGCATTTTCGCTTTTGCCCTGTACGATGCCGAAAACGACTGTTACCTCATTGCCCGCGATCATATAGGTATTATTCCCATGTACATGGGATGGGATAAGTTCGGTAATTTCTATGTGGCATCGGAACTCAAAGCCCTCGAAGGTGCCTGCAACCGCATCGAAGAGTTTTTGCCCGGCCATTACCTCTACAGCAAAGACGGTGAAATGCGTAAATGGTACAAGCGCGACTGGGAAGATTATTCAGCCGTTAAGGACAATCAGAGCAATATTCACGAATTGCGTGTAGCTTTGGAAGAAGCCGTTCACCGTCAGCTGATGTCGGATGTTCCTTACGGGGTGCTGCTTTCAGGAGGGCTTGACTCATCCGTTATTTCGGCTATAGCAAAAAAATATGCCGCCCGCCGTATCGAATCGCACGATCTGCAGGAAGCCTGGTATCCGCAGCTTCACTCCTTCGCCGTAGGTTTGAAAGGCTCGCCCGACCTGGCAGCTTCGCGGATTGTAGCCGATCATATAGGCTCGGTTCACCACGAAATTGAATTCACCATACAGGAAGCCCTTGATGCTTTGCGCGATGTGGTTTACCATCTCGAAACCTACGACGTTACCACAATACGCGCTTCGACGCCTATGTACCTGATGTCGAGGGTTATAAAATCGATGGGAATAAAAATGGTGCTTTCGGGCGAAGGCGCTGATGAAATTTTTGGCGGTTACCTCTATTTCCATAAGGCTCCGGATGCCAAATCGTTTCACGAGGAAACGGTAAGGAAACTTTCGAAATTACATCTCTACGATTGCCTCCGGGCGAACAAATCACTTGCAGCATGGGGCGTTGAAGGCCGCGTTCCTTTCCTCGATAAAGAATTTATGGATGTCGCCATGCGCCTGAATCCTGAAGATAAAATGGCAAAAGACGGTAAAATGGAGAAATGGATACTGCGCAAAGCCTTTGAGGATTATCTGCCTGCTAGCATAGCCTGGCGCCAGAAAGAACAATTCTCGGATGGAGTTGGTTATAGCTGGATCGATACGTTGAAGGAACTCACAGCTTCACAGGTAACCGACGAACAACTGGCAAACGCAAAATACCGCTTCCCTATTAACCCGCCACGGGTAAAAGAAGAGTATTATTACCGCTCCATTTTTGCCGATCATTTTCCTTCGGATGCCGCGGCACAATGTGTGCCTTCGGTACCTTCGGTGGCTTGCAGCACACCCGAAGCGCTTGCATGGGACGCTTCGTTCCGCAACCAGAATGATCCGTCAGGACGGGCAGTGAAAAGCGTGCATAACGAAGGGTACAAATAGGGTAAAGTTTCAAGTAACCAAAATTCAAATTCCAAATTCCAGGGGCGGGAAATCCTATTGTTTCTCCCTTGGATTTGGAATTTGTAATTTCAGGACATGAAACTTCCTTTGCTGAATATTACAAAACGTGTAATTGCAATATCATCAGCTCTTTTATGAATATTTTAACAAAACCATTCTCTGTTTATACAATGATATCAATCTAACTACGGTATCTTTGCGTATCAGTTTATTATGAGAAAGGTTTTCAGAAGCTTAGCTGTTTCATTGTGTGTGGTCATTTTTTCAAATGCGATGCTTTTTGCTGAAGGCACCAAACAGGTAATGCCACACACGAATTCGAAAGGGCAATTGTGTATCAATAAATCGAGGAGCAACTTTGCTTTTTACGGAGCTCCGGATGATTTACGCCTTAACATCTCAATTGCCAGTACAGCTGAAACAATAAGGTTTGGCTTTGGAAAGGACTTGGGTAATTATACCCCCGGCCTCGTTTACAGGATAAAAAATCCTGTCGGCACAACGGTTTATGGCCCTTTTCCCGTCCCAACATCGGGTTCCGGATTCATTTCTTCATACAATGCAGCCGTAGCAGGACCGTTTCCGGCCGCAGGAGGATATGATTATATTGAGTTGCCACCCTTGTTAACCACCGGAGATTATTTCCTCGAATTCGAATATCCATTGCCTTATACAGATGACACAAGGCATTTATTCGAATATTTTGATATTTCGGTTGTAAATGCCGCACAAAAAGCAGTAAATGGTCGGGTTTGGTCGAAGGCATGGCAATTTTGGAGTGGATCTGATAACTACTCCAACATTGAACGGTTTTATGGGAAAATGATGGTTCTTTCCGACGACAGTATTGTAACACAAATCGACTGTAACGGTTTCAGGGGCGGCACATTTTCAATTTCCAGCAATATGACCGGTTGCAATAATACCGGCGACCTGGCAAATGACCGGAAATCCAGAACCGGGCCGTTAAATTACCTTCAATACAAGATTTTCCTGAATGATCCTGACAGTAATGTTTACCCGACACAAAAGGCAAAATCAGGCATTTTTTTACCAATTAATGTAACAACCAATTGTATAACAGGGAGCGGTGATTTTGGTCTGAGAGTTGAAAAAGACGGAACGGTTAAACTTCTTATCGAGATAAATCCAAATCCCGGCGCAGATGGTGAAGATGTTCAGATCATAGCCGATGTAAAAGCTGATCCGGGTGGCGATGGATACAATCACATTACCTGGGATGGTAATGACAATTATGGTAAACCAGTCGCAAATGGCACTTCCCTTGCATTTACTATAACCAATCTCAGTGGGCTAACGCATTTACCTATTTTCGATATCGAAAACAATGATTATGGATATATAGTAAGTCAAATACGGCCGGCGGGTGGACAATTAAGGATTTTTTGGGATGATTCCGAAATAAGCGGGACAACAAATTCCTCTACAGGATGCTTAAATGCAAGCGGCTGCCATACCTGGAATAACGAATTTGGAAACAACAAAACTATAAATTCATGGTGGTTTGTCTCCTGGTCCGAAACTATACCTGTTACTTTTGTTGCAAAAAGAACCCCCGGAACCCCGGCCTTATCAGGCAACAGCGTACATTGTATAGGAACTGCCGGCAGTCTTGATTTTTATGTAGCCAACGATCCGAATTCGACCAGTTACGCATGGTCCTATACGGGGCAAGGTACAACAATTGATGAATCAGAACGGAACGCAACACTTAATTTTGCGCCAAATGCCACAGAGGGCATACTTTCAGTAAAAGGTCAGAACGCAGGATGTGGCGACGGACCTGCCACTGATAGGGATGTCACTTTTGAACCACTCCCTGTTGTTACCTTGGCGCCATTCCAGGAAATCTGCTATACAGCTCCCGGTTTCAAGCTTACCGGCGGGGAACCACAGGGAGGTAACTATTTTGTTGACGGTAATCCCGCAGATAGCCTTTTCCCGTACAAGGAACCTGAAGGATGGCATCATATTGTATATTCATACACATCGCCAACTACCTGTTCAAATTCCGATACAACCGAAATCCTGTTGTATTCTGCAGCTGAATGCCTTGGAACTGTATTTTTCCCAAATGCCTTTAAACCTGATAACGACACTGTAAATAATGTGTTCCGGCCCGTGGTAAGGAATATATCCACATTTAAAATGTATATATTTGATCGCTGGGGACAACTTATTTTTACGACTGACGATGTAGCTAAAGGTTGGGATGGGAAATTTGGCGGCAAGGACTGTCCTGAAGGTATGTACACCTTTACAGCCACCTATGGGCTTTCGCTCCGGGAAGACAATATTGGAACTAAAAGAGGTTTGTTTTCACTGGTCCGTTGAGAACAAAATATGATTTTTCCCTCGTTAACTATAGATGTCAAAATAACATCTCCAATTGAAATTACAGATTCGAGCTAACCTAATATATGTCAGGCTTTTCATTATCTCGTCCCTACGGGACGAAATATTTTTGATTGCTTACAATCACGAGATTTTTTATATAGAAGCCTTTGATTTTAAAGAGAAATTCTAATTTCGTTTTGAGGAAGTTATTTCGAAAGGTTCACTAAGACACACACGAATGATTCATAAATTAAGAGAATTAACCCTCTTATAGAGCTAATCTTGAATCGGCCTGATAAGTAAGCTGCCATTATATAAAAAATATAGCACTTCTAAGTTTTTATCAAATCATATATTACTATGTGAATTATTTTTCTGAAATTTGATGAAAATAATTGCATGTGTTCAGCTATATGCATTACCTTTTAAAAATTACCAAAACCATAATCCCCTCGCACAATATGGATAAACATTTAAATATCAGATGCATAACCATATTCTTGTTCGTTTGTATTGTGGGTTTAGCCGTACAGGGTAATGCATATATTCTTCCTGATTCCGGAAGCAAAGAAGCCGACAGCCTGAAGCTGGTACTGGCAAAACCCCTGACACCCCAGGAAAAAATTAAAACTCTTTCAGCTCTTGGAAAAGCATATTATACCGATTCGGAGCTCGACAAAGCGTTAGAAACAGAGTATCAGCTTCTGGATATGATCAGCAAGCATGGGGAAAAAATTGATTCGGCAAAATGTTTCAGGCTTATAGGGTTGGTTTATATGCAAAAGTCGTGGTACGACAAATCGCTCGATAATCTGATGCGGGCGCAACATCTTTTTGGCGAATCAGGCGACTCAGCAATGCAGGCAAAAGCGCTTATGAATGTTGGAATTGTTCACGATTGCATGAATAACTATCCAATGTCGTTATCTTATTATAATAAAGCGCTTGATTATTTTAAACGGACGAAAAACGAAAATGGAATCGCTGATTGTGAGTTGAACATCGCCATTGTACTTGCAAAGCAGAAGAACTATAAGCCGGCTTGTGAGAACCTCCTTTCAGCCATTAAAATATATGAGAAAGCCGGTAATGATTCCTACCTCGCTGCCGCCTATATTAACTTTGGCCTTACAAGTAAAAAAATGGGGAATTATGACCTGGCCATTGAATACCTGGATAAAGCATTGAAAATCTGGAAACAGGAAGAAGATCAGTATCATATCTGTTTCTATCACCTGAATATGGGTGAGATTATGCTTGACATGAAACGGACCGAAGAAGCCGGCCAGCACCTGAACACTGCTGAAAAACTTGCGAAAGAAGTCGGATCAAAAGACCTGCTGGCAAAAGCCTACGAGTTTTTATCCGACTATCATGCTGCCAGGAATAACTTTAAAGATGCATACTCATTCCTTGACAAATCTAAACAACTAAATGATAGCATCCTGAATGCCGAAACCACTGAAAAAGTTTCACAGATTCAGTATCAGTATGAGATTGCTAAACGGGAAGTTGAAAAGGAACACCTTGTAAAACAAAACTTAAACAAGGAGCTTGAGTTGTCGAAGAAAAACCTGTTACTCTATATTCTGGGAGCAATACTTGTAATTATCGCGGTACTGGTTATGTTATTAGTAACTCAGAACCGGATAAAGAAAAAAGCCAACGAGCAGCTCGAAGTAAAAAACGATCTTATAGAATTGCAAAGAGATGAACTTATTTCACTCAACGTTTCGAAGGACAAATTCCTTTCGATACTTGCACATGATATTAAAAACCCGTTAAGTTCTATCCATGGCATCAGCGATTTGCTTATATCTGATTATGATAAGCTTACAGAAGAAGAAAAGAAGATTTTTACCCGCGATATTCATACATTAGCGACCAATCTTTTTGAAATAATCAATACCCTGCTTACCTGGTCGACCTCGCAAAGCGGAATGATTACATATCGTCCGACACAATTTTCAATCGGAAAGCTTTGCGGCAAATCAGCGAATAATCTTCAAACCGTCGCCAAGCAAAAGGATATTGTAATTGAAAGCACTGTTGATGAAAATTTAATGGTACTGGCTGATGAAAATATGATAATTTCGGTGCTGCATAACCTGATCAATAATGCGATAAAATACTCTTACCACGGCACCAAAATTCGTATTGAATCGATCCGATCGGAAGGATTTGCGCAGATATCCGTTATTGACGCTGGTATCGGACTTTCGGCGGAAAGCCAGTCGAAACTTTTTAAATATGATCAGCATTTTATGAATAAAGGCACTGCCGGCGAAACAGGAACCGGGCTGGGACTTATCCTCTGTAAAGATTTTGTTGCTAAAAATGGAGGCACTATCAAAGTTGAAAGTACGTTAAAAGAGGGAAGCACTTTCGTGTTTACACTTCCGCTGGCATCGGCCCAGGTGTCTGCACACCCGCAGGGTGTCTGACACCTGAAGGCGAATGAAATAGTACTTTCTGAATAAGGCCCGGAAATTTAGTGTCAGACACCCGTTGGGTGTACAGACACTAAAGGTTGCAGACACTAGAGGAAGTTCTCGTTCAGGAATTTCTGAAATACATCCTTGTACTGGTCACTGACAGGAATATAAACATTCCCAAACACGATCCTGAAACGCTCAATAGTTTCAATCCGGTTAAGATTCACGATGTACGAACGGTGCACGCGCATAAAATCTGATGCCGGAAGTTTTGCCTCCAGCGTTTTAAGCGAATTGATGGAAAGTACCGGGCTTGCCTCGTTTTTCAGATATATCTTTACGTAATCCTTCATCCCTTCGATATAAAGAATATCGGCAAAATTGATCCTGCGGATTTTGTATTCACTTTTTATAAAAAGGAATTGTTCGTTAGTTTCGACGCTGTTGGCTCTGAGGCTCTCCAATTCGATCAGTTTACGTGCTTTTAAAGCAGCTGTCAGGAATTCCTCGTACCCGAATGGTTTCAACAGGTAATCCACAGCCTCAAGTTTAAATCCTTCGATGGCAAATTTCTGGAACGCTGTAGCAAATATAACTTTGGGGCCGTTCAGAAGCATCCGGGCAAAATCCGTTCCAAGCAAGTCAGGCATTTGTATATCGAGAAATACCAGGTCAACCGGGTTATTTTCATAATATTCCATGGCACTCAGCGGGTTATCAAATCCACCTTCAAACCGAAGAAACGGAGTCTTCTGAATGTAACCTGTTACCAGATTTAATGCTAACGGTTCATCATCTATTGCAATAGTGTGGATCATATCCGGCAAATTAAGAAATGTCTATTTGAAGAATGATCTGGTAGGTTGTGTCGGTCTCCAATACCTGCAGGTTGTGCCGGTCAGGATACAGCAAAGCCAGTCGTTTTTTTACATTTTCAAGACCAATGCCGGAATCGGATTTCATTAGCTCGTCGCCGGTATTTCCAATGCTGTTGCTGCATTCAAAAATGATTTTCTCCGGCTCTGTTTTCAGCTGAACATTAACAAACGACGGGCGACGGTAACTGATTCCATGTTTGAACGCGTTTTCGACGAAAGGCAGAAAAAGAAGCGGCGGAATAGCCACATCGGTAAAGTCTTCAGGGAAACTCACTGTGATGGAAACCTTGTCCGAAATCCTGAGTTTCATCAGTTCTATATAGGTCTTCATGAAGTCTATCTCCTGGCTGAGGAACCTGTCGCCTTTCTCCGTTTCGTAAAGGATGTAGCGCATCAGTTTTGATAACTGCAGGATCGCTTTTTGTCCATCGGGAACACTGGTCTGAACCAGCGAATAGATGTTATTCAGTGTGTTAAACAGGAAATGCGGATTGATCTGGTTTTTAAGAAAAGCCAATTCACTGTTTAATTTTTCTTTTTCGGCTTCCTTCCGTTTTTTTTCCTGTTCCGTGAATTTATCGGTAAAGCTCAATCCCAACCCAAATCCGGATAGGAATAAGGTTGTAATAATAAAATTATACAAGGGCCAGTTTGCGGATGGCCGTTGGGGTTCAGCGACAAACTCATTTCGCGGCATAAACGGAACTCCGGGCGGAGGTTGCAGGCGAAGGTACTTCCCCATTTCGCGATTTGCATCCCGACCTCTGAAACCATATGCTTTGAAGGCTAATTCATTAACAATAGTTGCGATAACCACCAATGAAATTGCCGCGACAAAGTAAAGTAGTTTCCTGTGTTTGAAGAAAAGCTTAGGTGTAAAAACAAGATAGTTAGCATAAAAAATTACAGCGTACAGGAATATCTGAATATAAGTCCTTCTGAGAATGGATTCATCATTGCCCGAATCGATAAACAGCAGGTAAGCCGGCAGGATGAAAAGAATGAGCCAAACAGCTACGTGCAGCATGACAGGGATCTTTCTGCCCGAAAACAGTTTTGTATTCCATTCGTTGTAAAGCTTTCTCATAGCACAAAGATATCAATTCAGGCGAGATCAATCCTGTGGTATTTTTTCAATTAATTGATTATGCATCATGTAAACCAGGAGTTCCTGCAGGTGTTCTTCCATTGTTTCGCTATCGATATCAAATTCTGATAGAATAAACTCCTCGATGTGCGCTTTGCTGTGGTTTTTCCTGGCTTTTTCGATAATCATCACCCCGAGCTCATTGGCCTGGAAGGATTCGCCGGTAAAAGTGTTTAACAGCACACTGGCATCGCAAATGGCTAAATTTTCTTTCATCTTGTTTTTCATGATTTTCTGGAATTATTTTGTATCAATATGTTTTAAGTCCTGTTTTCTCTTAGCTATTAATTATTCAAATTAATAAATTTTGCACGGCTGTGTTATCTCTAAGAAATACAGCTTCGCAGACTTCTATTCCGTCTACACTTTTGAAGCAGCCGATCCTAAATGGCATAAATTACTGGCTTCACAGATAACTGCCGACGAAATATTCTATACGGTTCCCACGGTTTCCGTTACACTTACATGGTTTCCGGTACCGAAACTGATCGAATTGCTGGTATAATAATTACCGGTTCTATCCGAGGTTAGGGTTGCCAGTATTGTTCCTGTTCCATTGGAAGCAGATGTAAATTTAATTGCTGCTCCTGAATAGACCGATGTCAGAGCCTGGCTGTAAACCGATCCGGCGGCTTTAAAAGAATGGCAGCCCAGGCAGTTTTTGCCGGTATTGTGGCTCGAACTGCCTGTTAAACTACTGCCTTCTGTATCTGAATCTGATGAATTATCCCCGCAAGAAGTTAATACAGGCATAAAGTAAAAGGAGAGAACAAATGGGCTATTCTTCATGTTTCGAATAGGGTTAGTTAATTTTACAAGTACTAATCCAGTCTGATTTATTGGGATTTCCGGCTACCGCAGGAACGCTGCAAAAGCAGTTCCTCTGAGGTGTTGAATATTTCGTTTACTGGGAGTAAAAACGGAGCCGATAGGATTTCTTTAAATAAATATCTGAAGCAAAAGTATTCCCGCTTACATCAAATGCAAAATGAAATAGATGAACGGCCTGATTTTCCGTTTAGAATCTGGAAATAAGCGGATGGTTTAAAAAATATTGATTGGATTGTTATATAATTCAAGCTATTCCGATTCGCTGCCCCTCTAAAATAAACCGACTCCTACTGATTGTCACAAGAATCAGAACGGCGGCATATTTATTGAAACAAAATTTTCGCCTTTGATTTAAGGTTCGGCACATCGGAATATTCTTCGATCAATGAAGTAAAATAAAGAATCATATGAAAATTTGCCAGATACACCTTAACGACTCTTTAATATTGGTTTTGGCTTTACGGGAGTTATAGGATAATCCGCCCCTGGTCATTGCATCAACAGCCAGGCTGTAGCTGACAGGACAAATCACTTTGGATAAAAAAAGGAATATAAAAGTATTGACCCAAACTCTTAGTATAAGAATGGTAAATTAATGGAACGAAAAAACCAGCACAAAAAGAACGCCCCGAACCAAGGCCAAAACAAATAGTGGTTAATGTATACAACAGGAGGTTTTGTAGCAAGGGTTTCATCAGGAAGCCACGTTCCTGTATCTCCAAACCGCCTGTGGTAATGATGTTGCCGCATTAATCGTTTTAGCCATAAAAGGTTCCAATATATCCTGCAATTGCGAACTTTTGAGCATTATCATTTGGATAATCCGGATAAAATAAGAATTGGGGGTTATAATATTTATATTTTGTGCCCATTCCGGCTGCTATCAACCGGGGTAAACAATCCACTCGTGTTTTCCGTGCGTAAGTTTTTGCTTCTGGAAAAGACTACAACTTCACGATGGAATACATCCATGATCAATGTGAGACAGTAGAACTTTCCAGGCATCTCATAATAGGTTCTGTTACTCACCAAAGCTGGATTGCAGATGTAATCCCAAGCTCTTTTATCAAATTTGGGAATCGGGTCACGCCTCTGCTTTCGCTGGTTACACGGAAGTTCTTTGGCTTTTTAGCACGATAACCATGGTCAAAACAAAATATCTCAAACTTTACCCTCCCATACTTTGTGGATTAAGCTTGAAGTAAATCCTGCGAACGGACATACAGCGATGATCCTTCCTGATTTTGTTGACCGGCATAAGGATTTACAGACAGACATCTGAACTTTAAAAATCAAACCACTTAAAAGCTGGCGTTATTCCTTTTCCCCAAACACAAACGCCTGGTAAACGTATATTTCCGCATCCTTATCTTTCCATCCGTCCCACCCGATGCCGGCTTTATCACGGGCGCAGTGACCCAGGAATTCTTCCAGACTCCAATGGGTTTCGGTGGCAACCTGTGGCAAAAACGTACCGCTTCGGCTGCCTTTTTTGATATAAATGCCATCAATGCCAAGCTGGACATTGTTCACATTGCTTAATTTTTGCATGGGTGATAGCACCGAAATCTCAATATTAATCTGTTCCAATTCCGATAGATTTACTGCATCAAAACGATAGTCTTGTGTAGCAGATGCGATTGCCATTTGCTGAACAATCTTGTAAAGAGGTTTATCCGCTTCAAAGTGGCCGATACATCCGCAGAGTTCACCTGCTTTTTTTAATGTTACAAAAGCACCTGCTTTACTTAATAATGCATTTGATAAGGATTCGCTATCAACAGATGCGGTAAGGCTTTCCTGTAAGTAGGTCTTAATCGTATTCCTGGCAATCTGAAGAAGTTCTTTCTTGTCCGAATCTGTCAATGCCATTGTTCGCGATTTTTGTTGCAACACACTAAGAGCATAATATCCGACAACTCTATCCATTTCCCCGTATTGCGAATCACCCGAATTTTTGTATAAAACCTGTTTGTATGCTATTCCTGACATTTCCTCGGTGAGATACATCAGTGATAGTACTGAAGGCCAGGAGCAACATCCTGTTGACAGGTTTTCGATTTTCTTGGTGGTGCAGTTCTCCACCGCGTTCAGGAATTTATCCGGATTGTTGGTAACAATGGCATCAGCAATCTGATGATCTGTAATAAAAGCATCCTTATATGCCGGATAATGTGAAAAATCGGTACTGATCACAAAAAGATTTTCAGGCGAAAAATAAGGTTTCAACGCTTTTGCTATTTGTTGACAGAGTAAAGGATCTTGTGTTCCCAAAAGTATTGGAACAATTTTAAAGTCTTTTTTTAGAAAAAATTGCAGAAAAGGAATCTGAACTTCAAGACTATGTTCCGACTTATGATAGTGCGGATCGAACGATAAAACCTTGTTTTCTGTAGCCAGTTTCTGCGCAATTTCCAAATCGGTTTTAACGGCTCCAAGCGGAGTGGTATAATTTCCTATGCTATAAATGGATGCTCCAGCGAATGAATTGCGATGGCTGCTTCCCAGTATAAAAATGGTTTTATATTCCTTTTCAGAATCAAGCTGGCTGAAAGCGGCCGCGGCTACTTCACCCGAAAAAACATATCCCGCATGGGGCGAAATAATTGCCATCACTTCGCTGTCGGAAGTATGAGCAGGAGCCTTGGCAAAGCATAATTTTAACATTTGCTGAATCTCGGCAGGGTCGGAAGGATAAAAACTGCCGGCCACTGCCGGCTGACGATTTTGTAAAGTATCTGGAGTTTTCATGGTTATAGGCGGATTGGTATGCGATTGACAATTACTGAAAAAATACAATGCCAGCAGTACGGCCAGGAGGATGATTTTTGTATGAATGCATTGAGATCTCACGTTCACAAGATTTATTCAGCACTATAAAAGTACAAATTTTTATAAAAAATAGCAAGAAGTTTCATTATGTCAAACCAGAATGCATTACAGTATTTGGATTTTAGGCAAATTAAAGGAATTGTAATAAAGGGTCGGAAGTCAGAAGTCGGAAGTCGGAAGTCGGAAGTCAGAAGTCGGAAGTCAGAAGTCGGAAGTCGGAAGTCGGAAGTCAGAAGTGGGATAGTCTATACTTAAAAGGGAAGTTTGTCGTGCACTAAAAAAAGAAATATATGTGAATCAGAAACCTGTTTCAAAAAGTGATTGCCAAGTTGAAATAACAATGGATAGAGCATTTTGCTGAATATACTTCTGACTTCTGACTTCCGACTTCCGACCCCGGAAATATATTGGCAGAACTACATTCTCGGAAAAGTACTATTTTTGCAGCCTAACAATAAGTATCCATTGAATATAGCAGCATTAGTTTCGGGAGGCGTTGACAGCTCGGTTACCCTGCATCTGTTGAAAGAGCAGGGCTACGAACCGGTAATCTTTTACATCCAGATCGGGATGAAAGACGAAGAGGGTTTTATGGACTGTTCTTCCGAAGAAGATATCGAACTCACAACCTGGCTTGCCAAGTATTACGGACTCAAAATGGAAGTTGTTCCTTTGCATAAAGAATATTGGGACAATGTGATGGATTACGCGCTGGATGCTGTCCGCAAAGGGCTAACACCAAATCCCGATGTGATGTGCAACCGGCTTATTAAATTCGGTGAGTTCGAAAAATACTGGGGCAAGGATTTTGATAAAATTTCGACCGGGCATTATGCAAATACTATTATTGAAGATGGTAAAACATGGCTAGCCACAGCCAAAGATCCGATAAAAGACCAGACCGATTTCCTCGCCCAGATCACTTACCAGCAGGTGAGCAAACTTCTGTTCCCGATCGGAAAACTTATGAAAAGCGAAGTCCGCGCCATTGCCCACAAACAGAACATGCCCAGCGCCCACCGCCGCGACAGCCAGGGGATATGTTTCCTGGGAAAGGTAAATTATGTTGATTTTCTGCGTAAATACATTGGCGAAAAGGAAGGAAAAATTGTTGAACTTGAAACCGGTAAAATACTTGGAAAACATAAAGGGTACTGGTTTCATACCATTGGTCAGCGCAAAGGACTTAACCTGGGTGGCGGACCGTGGTTCGTGGTGAAAAAAGATTCAATCGAAAATACCATTTTTGTTTCCAACGGCTATGATCCTATTTCGCAATACCAGGATGTGATTGGATTGACTGACTTTCATTTTATCAGTGGAAATCCCTGGCAGGACGATACTGTGGAACATGAAATCACCTTTAAAATCCGCCATACACCTGACTTTACAAAAGGAATTCTGAAAAAGGAAGGGGGAAATTATATTCTTCAATCATCAGTTCCTGTATCAGGAGTGGCAGCAGGGCAATTTGGTGTGGTTTATGATAAAGACTCGCGGATTTGCTTTGGAAGCGGGGTGATAGAATAAGAAGTTCCGGGTTCAGCGTTCCTGGTTCCGGCCCTCAACACCTTGCTCATTTATCCCCCGGCACCCTGAACACGGCTCCGGCACCATATATAGTATTATACGCAACTTTAGGAATACCCGATGAAAAACTCAAAGCTACCTCTCAGTCTGATTCTTATCTTAACATTGGCTATTGCCTTTATTTCCTGTAGCAAAAACAGTGGTCCGGTGTATGAAAAGTACCTGAAATTGACGAATTCCACCTGGGATCGGTTTGATGTTAAACAAATTGAAATACCTGTAAATGAGGAAGCTGTAAGCTGCGATATTACATTGATTGTCCGGTGTACCGAACAGTTTCAATCGGATAAAATTCCGTTTTATGTGATTTTAACTTCTCCGAAAGGCGAGGAGAGTATACGTGAAATATCAATTCCGGTTCGTGAAAATGGTAAACTGATAGCAGAGCCGAAAGAATCAAAAGCTGAATCCCGCCTGATTCTGTGGAAGAACTTTAGCATGGCCGATAAAGGGAAATACAAGATCACCATTGAAAATCTGATTCCCAAAATTCAAACAGAAGGAATTGGTGAGATTGGGATTGTGGTGACGAAGGCGAAATAAGTAAATCATAAATGTTTCCACGAGTCAACTAAATAGAGGTTCTTCAACAGGCACTTTCAGAACTTAAATACTTCCAATCGTGGCTAAGTTCCTGTTTAACAAGTATTAACTTTTATCAAGGCCGATTTACCTCTATTTTTGCAACTTATACCTGTTCGTATGCAACGCGGTTTACTGCTTATTTTTCTTTTACTGTTCTCATTCCTGAATGGGAAGGCACAGGTTGCTGAAACCCGTGTCCCAGTTTCAGTAGAAGGATTTATTACAAATCCACAGGGCAAATCTATTGAAAATGTGCATATTGTAAATGTATCCGGGAACAAGGGGGCAACCAGCAACTGGCAGGGACAGTTCCAGATTAATACATATCCCGGCGATACGCTGCGGGTTACCTGTGTTGGATATATTCCCTTTAAATATCATATTCCTGTCAACAGGCAATCTCCGATAATTCCATTACATATTATTATGAAGTCCGATACCATTATGATAACGGGTGTTGAGATTTTCCCCTGGCCCGCTGATGCTCAGGCATTGAAGGAAGCAGTGCTTGCCATGGAGGATCAAACACCTAAAACTACTGATCTCAGGCTTAACGATCCTAAATTTTACAATATGCCTCTTCCCGCCGGTGGTATGCCTCCGAGCCGCAGCACTCCGGGATTGGCCAATCCTGGTTTAACCCTTACCATTCCCGGACCGATTACGGCTTTATACGATGCATTCAGCAAAGAAGGTAAGAGCAGACGAAAACTGGAGACGCTGGTAAGCCAGGATCAGAAAAAGGTAGTGGCAGCCCGACGATATAATGCAGAAGTTGTAAAACAGGTAACTTCGTTCAGATCGGATAAGGATATACAGGATTTTATGTTGTATTGTAATCTTTCCGTCGATTTTATTGTCAGTTCAACGGAATATGATCTGTATAAGGCGATTAATGAATGCCTGCTTGCATATAATGCGGAGAAGAAGGAGAAGATTTAAGTAACCGTTTAATTTTGGATTTCTACAAACAGAAGGGGCGAAGGGCGACAAGGCGAGGGGAGAAAGAGCATTGTTACCTGGTACTGTTATAAAATTGAAAAAGTCTACTTTTTACCGACATTTAAAAATTGACTAAAAGTCTTCCAATATCTTTCCTGCAGTAATTTTATCGCTTGCCAGCTGAAGCTGAAGATCACCCAGGCTTGCGAATCTTTTCTCATCACGAATCCGTTCGATAAACGTAAGCGTTAGTTCCTTCCCATATAAATCCTGGTTAAAATCGAAAATATTGGCTTCAATAGTCAGGCGATCGGCATCGATAGTGGGCCGGTAACCAATATTGGTCATTGCATTAAAAACAGCATCATCAATTTTAACCTGTGTTGCATAAACACCCTGGCCCGGTACTAGTTTGTGACTATAAGTAAGCTTCAGATTTGCTGTTGGAAAACCGATATTCCGCCCGATTTTATTTCCGGCAACTACAACACCGGTCATTTCATACGCGTAGCCAAGCATGGTTGCCGCAAGTTTCACATCCCCGTCGAGCAAAGCGCGCCTTACTATTGATGAGCTTACTGTATGTTCGGCAACCAGCACCATCGGCAATTCATCCACGGTAAAACCAAATTCCTTGCCCATTTTGCTAAGCATATCAAAATCACCCTGCCTGTTCTGCCCAAAAAAATGATCATAACCGGTAATCACATGGCTGACTTTTATCTGGTCAACCAGGATATTTTTTATAAAATCGTGGGGAGTGATCTTCGAAAATGCAAGGTCGAAAGGTATTACCAGTACAACATCTACACCGGCTAATTCGAAACGCTTGAGTTTTTCATCCAGTGTCTGCAGCAGGCGCACTTCAGCGTTATGCGGCAGCACTAATTTGGGATGTGGATCAAAAGTGATTATAACAGACTCGCATTTCTTTTCTTTTGCAACTGCCAGTAAGCGGCTGATTATCTCCAGGTGGCCGCGATGAACACCATCAAATACACCTACCGTTGCCACCGGGTTACAGTGGGATTTAAATTCAGATATCTGACGGTAGATTCGCATTGTGGAGAGTAAGTTAAAGTGGGGCGAGATAAAACTGTATAAATTCCAGGCTCCAAATTCCAAGTCTCAAATTCCAAGGTTAGAAATTCCAACCTTGAAATTGAGATTCACGTTATTTTTTTTCTTGAGATTTAGACTTTTTATTTTGGAATTTGGGCCTTGGAATTTGGAGTTTGGGACTTGAAATGTGGATTTTGGGACTTGGAATTTCAAAAAGTAAGAATATAACTCGTTCTGAGAATAATCCGGTCCAACCTTACGATTTCACCAGCTCGTTATTCATCAGGTAAGCGGCAATCTGAACAGCATTGGTGGCGGCACCTTTGCGGAGGTTATCTGCTACCACCCAGATATTGATGGTGTTAGGCTGTGATTCGTCGCGGCGGATACGGCCTACAAAAACCTCATCACGGCCTTCAGCATATTTGGGCATAGGATAAATGGATTTTTCAGGATCATCCTGTACCACAACACCTTTGGTTGATGACAAAAGTTTATTAATCCATTGCATCTCGAATTCTTTCTCAAACTCAATATTTACCGATTCCGAATGGCCACCGGTCACAGGAACACGAACAACTGTAGCTGTAACTCGTATGGAATTATCACCCAGAATTTTCCTTGTTTCGTTAAGCAACTTGGTTTCTTCGGTTGTATACCCGTTGGCTTCGAAAGTGCCGCCGTGAGGGAACAGATTCAGGTCAATCGGATGAGGATAAACCATGTTGGTGCGTGTTCCGGCGCGTTCATTCATGAGTTGCTCCATGGCTTTCTGGCCGGTTCCTGAAACTGACTGATAGGTTGAAACAACGAGACGTTTGATTTTCAGATGCTGATGCAGTTGCGATAAGGCAAGTACCAGCTGAATTGTGCTGCAATTCGGATTCGCGATAATTTTAGTATTGCGGTTCAGCAGGGAAGCATTTATTTCGGGAACTACCAAAGGAATGTTTTCATCCATACGCCAGGCTGAGCTATTATCGATTACAAAGGTTCCGGCGGCAGCAAAGAGCGGAGCATATTGCAAAGAAATTGATGCCCCGGCCGAAAATATTGCAATATCAGGTTTCATGGCGATTGCATCGGTAATACCTACGATTTTACGGGGCATATTATTGAAAAACAGATTTTTGCCTACCGATTTTTCAGAAGCAACAGGTATGATCTCGGAAATTTTGTCGAAAGGGATATAGCGTGCTTCTTCCAGGACTTTAAGCATAACGCTTCCTACGAGGCCAGTGGCACCAACAATTGCAATTTTCATATATATTCTGATTAGTTGTTGTTTTTAACTGAAATTATCTCGAATCTTTAAAATGATTGAAACTGCTTTATTGCTAAATAATTGCGATTTCATATCTTTACCAAAGAATTTATTTCAGAAGTGCAAAAATACTACATTTACGTTAATTGAATGTCAATCAATAGTAATATGCGAAAGATTCTGCTATTTATTATCAGTGTTATTCTATTCCAGGGCTTCGCCAGAGCACAGTTTGCTGATAGTTTCACCGATGGCAATTTTACTTCAAATCCAACCTGGACCGGCGATGTAGCTTTATACAAAGTGAATACAGCGTCACAACTTCAGCTTAATTCAACAATTTCAGAAACAGCCGCCTTGTCGGCAGCCAGCAGCATGACACTCGACATGGAATGGCATTTTTGGATAAAATTAGCTTTTGCGCCATCTGATAACAACCTGGCCCGCATTTATTTATCTTCGGATCAGGCTGATCTGAAAGGACCGCTCAACGGCTATTATCTTAAATTTGGCGAAACCGGGTCAAACGATGCCATCGAACTTGTTCAGCAATCGGGAAATATACATACTGTTATTTGCCGGGGAACTGACGGGCTTCTGGCCGCTGCTTTTACCATCCGGATAAAGGTAGTCCGGGCTACAGGAGGCTCGTGGACAGTGTATGCCGATGAACTTGGAGGTACAAATTATAAAATACAGGCTTCCGGCACCGACAATACCTTCACAAATGGTTCATGCCTGGGCGTTTACAGCAAATTTACCAGCAGCAACGGTACACGATTTTATTTTGACGATTTTTACGCAGGTCCCGTTATCGTCGACAATACACCGCCAATAGTGACATCGGTTCAATTGGAATCACTTAACAACTTATCAGTTACTTTTAGTGAACCTGTCGAAGCAAGCAGTGCCAACAACATAAACAACTATTCTACAACACCCGGTTCGTTGGTTCCTCAATCGGCCACTCAGGATCCTTTTGACCCGTCAGTGATACATCTTTCGTATGCTCAGCGTTTTACCCCTGATGTTGTTTATTCGCTTGATGTTAAAAATGTAAAGGACCTTGTTGGAAATGTGATGACAGCAAGTCAAACGCCATTTAGCTGGCACCAGGCTAAGACGTATGATATTCTGATCAACGAAATTATGGCCGATCCAACGCCGCCGGTTAACCTTCCGGAAACAGAATATGTTGAATTATACAACCGTAGTGCCTTCCCGGTTGAACTGCAAAACTGGTCATTATGGCTTGGTACAACCGAAAAAGTGCTGCCCCAATACACCCTTCCGGCAGGAGGTTACGTTATTCTTTGTGATGACGGATCAAAACCTTTACTTGCACCATTTGGACCTGTGATTGATTTCAGCAGTTTTTCAGTAACCAATGGAAGCGGAACCAGTACGCTTAAGGATTTTGACGGGAATGTGATTCACACAGCCTCGTATGCCGAAAGCTGGTTCCAGGGCAGTTATAAAAAAGACGGAGGCTGGTCGCTCGAACAGATCGATCCGCTAAATCCCTGCGGCGAGTCCGCCAACTGGGCGGCATGCAGTAATGGGGATGGTGGAACGCCGGGGAAAGTCAATTCGGTGAATGCCTCAAATCCGGATCTGGATTCACCTTCTATAAGCAATATAATTATTAATGATAAAACACATCTAACCGTTTGGTTTACTGAATCATGCGACAGTGCAACTCTTTTGAATACGGCAAATTATATCATTGATAATGGAATTGGGAATCCAACCCGTGTTTGGACACACAGCCCTGATTATAAAATAGCTGATCTTACATTGTCTGCACCGCTGGTTGTCGGTGTTGATTATACTCTGACAAGTACGAATAATCTCACCGATTGTGCCGGGAATGCTTTTTTAACTGAAGATGCAATGCTTTTCGGAATCCCTTTCCCTGATACAATTTCTCCAGAAGTTGTTTCGGTTTCACTCGAAGCGATTAACAAGCTATCTGTAATTTACAGCGAACCAGTTGAATCAGCGAGTGCCACTCATTTCAATAATTATTCAAGCACTCCCGGTTCCCTGATCCCTGTTTCCGCAACGGTGGATCCGGCCGATCCGACTATTGTACATCTTACTTACTCTGTACGTTTTACTCCCGATGTTGTTTATACGCTCGATATTATAAATGTTAAAGACCTCGCCGGAAATGTGATAGATTCAGTCCAGTCGCCCTTCAGCTGGCACCAGGCTAAAACATTTGATGTGCTTATAAACGAAATTATGGCTGACCCATCACCGACTGTGAATCTGCCAGAAGCTGAATATGTTGAGCTGTATAACCGGAGTGCTTTTCCTGTAGATTTAAAATTTCTGACTTTTTGGCTGGGGACAACGGAGAAAGCACTTCCGGGTTATACTTTACCTGCCGGCGGATATGTAATCCTTTGTGATGACGGCTCAAAAACTTTGCTTGAACCTTGCGGTTCGGTGATTGATTTCAGTAGTTTTTCCGTCACCAATGGAAGCGGTACACTTACGCTCAAAGACTTGGATGAAAATATTATTCATTCTGTTTCATATACCGAGGATTGGTACCAGGGCAGTTATAAAAAAGACGGTGGCTGGTCGCTTGAATTGATTGACCCGTTGAATCCCTGCGGCGAAGCTTCCAACTGGAAAGTCTGTAGCAACGAAGTTGGCGGTACACCTGGCAAAGTTAATTCGGTAAATGCCTCCAATCCTGACCTGGTTCCGCCTTCTGTCAGCCGTGTTGGAGTCGACGATCCAACTCATATTACTGTTTGGTTTACCGAAACATGCGATAATTTAAGCATCTCAAATGTCGAAAATTATACTGTCGATAACAGCATAGGAAATCCTGTTTCTGTCAGCGTTCAGAGCCCGGGTTATAAAGTCGCTTATCTAACGTTGGCATCGCCTCTTGTTTCCGAAGTGATTTACTTGCTCACAAGTACAAGTAATATAAAGGATTGCGCGGGTAATACGCTTGTAAGCTCGAATTCAGTCCGGTTTGCTATTCCACAGGCGGCTGAAGCAAAGGATATTATAATCAATGAAATGCTCTTTGATCCTACTGCTGAAGGTGTTGATTTTGTTGAAATATTTAACCGTTCCGCAAAAGTAATTGACCTGAAAGACCTGATACTGGCAAATTACGATACGATAAACAATGTAATTACCGATTACAACCAAATAAGCACGGAGCCTTACCTGGTATTCCCGGATGATTATTTTGTGCTTTCAACGGATAGTTCCGCAGTTAAGAAATGCTATAAAACCACTAATCCAAAGGCGTTTATCAATATGGCATCTTTCCCTTCGATGAATAATGAAGACGGAATTGTTGCCATTACCACCAAAGGCGGAGTTGTAATAGATGTAACGGGCTATACTGCGGCGATGCAATACCCGCTGTTAACCAGCGTGGATGGAGTCTCGCTCGAAAGGATAAGTCCTGAAAGGGCTTCGGATGATGCAACCAACTGGCATTCAGCGGCAGAATCTGCAGGTTTTGGAACGCCGGGGTATAAAAACTCGCAATTCGGGGTTACGGTAACGGATGAAAATGAGATCACCCTTTCGCCTGATATTTTTTCGCCCGACAACGATGGTTACAATGATTACCTGAACATAGCTTATTCTTTTAACGCTTCCGGAAATAATATCAGCATTACCATTTATGATGCCAGCGGCCGCCTTATCCGCAACCTGGTGAACCATGAGCTATGCGGCACTTCAGGCGCTTTTGCCTGGGATGGAATTACCAACGACAGGACCAAAGCAATGATAGGAAGATATATTGTTTTTGTAGAAATATTCGATATGGATGGGAATGTAAAGAAGTATAAGAAGGGAACGGTGCTGGGTGGGAAGCTTTGAGGAAATCTGATGTTAAATAAAGAGTCATTCAATGAAATAGTGTAACAGTATAGATAGCGAAATTTTTCAAATCCAGATTTGAGTTTTTCAACAAAATGTAATAACTTTGTAGTCACATTCACAACATCTTCATGGAAACATCTATTATTAAAATCGGCAATTCTAAAGGGCTTAGATTAAGCAAGTCCATTCTGGAAAAATATAATATTGGTGAAAAGATCGAGATTATTCTTGAGAAAGGACGAATCATACTTAAACCAATCGAAAAGCCAAGAAAGAATTGGGAAACAGCTTTCCAAAAAATGCGATTGGAAAATGATGACCAGTTATTGGTTAACGATGTGTTCGACAACGAAACTTTCGAAGAATGGAAATAACACAATATTCGATAGTTCTGGTCAACTTAGACCCGACTTTAGGCAGTGAAATAAAGAAGACAAGGCCGTGCGTCGTTGTTTCGCCTGATGAAATGAATAAGTATCTGAATACTATTGTTCTTGCTCCTATGACTACTAATCTCAAAAAGTATCCAACAAGGGTTGCTGTAGAACATGATAGAATGAAAGGCATGATTGTGATAGATCAAATCCGGACTGTTGACAAAGTCAGAATTCAGAAAGTTTTAGGCAGATTAACAAAATCTGAAATTAAAGCGTGTAAGGACATTATCAGGGAGACTTTTGTAAACTGATAAAAGTCTGTTTCCTCCAGCGTCTTACACAAATATCAATATTTGATAAACTGACAAAATACGCTTTATTTCATTGTATCATACACCGTCAGATACACTAACCCTCTTTTAAACTCCTCAATCCCAATCGTTTTCGGACAAGTTACAATAACAGACTCTCCCGGAAGTATATCCAAAAAATTATCCGAAAACTGAACTTCACTGTTGGTGCTGGTAAGGAAGAGGTTTTTAGCGAGGTTTTCGGAATGTATGGTAACTGAATATGCATCAGGATTTTCCTGAATATCAAGCTTGATAACCGGATTTGTTAGTTTAAGGTCTTTGACTTTGGCAAAGTAATGGTAATCCGTATCAATTAAATTTTTGCCGGATTCAAATGTTGCAACCAGCAAACATTTGGTTCTGCCAACAAGGCTGATCAGTTCAGTAGTGTCAGTCTCAAAAATAACTTCAGAAGAATTTGCGGGTAATTGCGTTTTAACAGATTCTTCCCAAAGCGTGATTCCCTGGAAATCGATCAGTTTTAGTTTAAGCAATCCTTTTTGAGGAGCCATCAGATCCGAGATTCCAAAAATTTTGATTTTGCCATTCTCTTCAATTGTAGAGATAATAGTGTTTTTGAACGCGTCGCGGGAAAAATACTGCAAAGCTTTCCAGCGCTGGTAATAATCCATGCTGCTCCATGAGGCTACGGGCCAGCAATCGTTGATCTGCCAATACAGGGAACCCTGGCAATACGGCATTGCCTGCCGGTGTGATTCAATGGCCATTTTGATGCCTTCGGCCTGCAAAACCTGGCCGATATACAGAAACTGTTCGAAGTCAGACGGGATTTTATAATCCGCTTCCATATATTGCTTTATGCGGAGGTTCCCGATTCCTGAGCGCTGATGCGAAGCCATAACTTCCGATTCGATAGTGTAGTCGGAAGGAATGGTATATTTCTGAACCGTTTTAAATTCAGGAAACGACTGAAATCCGTATTCGCTCATAAACCGCGCTTTGTATTTGCGGAAATCGCTGAACGGATGAAGTCCGTGCCATACGCCCCAGTAATGCATATCACCGGAACGGGTTTCGTAACCGGCAAGCTTCTCAAATCCGGCTGATGGGGATGAATGCCAGTAAGGCTGATCCGGCGCAAAATCCTTTACAACATCGGGTAAAATATGATGAAAGACATCATCGTAAGCTTTCCAGATTATTTCGCGTTGCTGCTTGTTGTACAATTGCTTATAACCCCAGCCTGCTTTTTCGTCCCATTGAGCCCACATGGTTTCAATTTCGTTGTTGCCGCACCAGAGCGCAATGCAGGGATGATTACGGAGACGTTTCACGTTATCAATGGCTTCGTTTTTCACATTATCAAGGAAATCCGGATCGCCGGGGTACATGCTGCAGGCAAACATAAAATCCTGCCATACCAGTATGCCGTATTTATCGCAAAGATCATAGAAAACATTATCTTCATACGTGCCGCCCCCCCAAACGCGAAGCATATTCATATTACTCTGAGCAGCTGTTTTAACAACTGCTTCATATTTTTCGGGTGTTACCCTTGGCAGAAAAACATCATTCGGGATGTAGTTGGCACCCTTCATAAATACAGGCCTTCCATTTACTTCAAAGTAAAAGCTCTCACCTTTCCCATCCGCATCGGGATTGCGAACAAGTTTGATGGTGCGTAAACCGGTTTGAACTGATTTGCTGTCGACTACAGCCTGATCATTTCCCAGAACGGCAGTAATTTTGTAAAGCATTTGCTCTCCGAGACCGTTAGGCCACCAGAGTTTTGGATTTTTAATTTCAAAATCAACAGGATAAATATGAGTACCTTTTTGAATATATAATACCAGGCTGGTTGTACCAATGTTGTTTACTTTAATACTGATATTCTGTTTGCTTTCCCGGTCAGCTGATATTTCCACTTCTGCTTTCAACAGGGCTGATTTGACACCAAGTGAATTTTGCACAATGTGGATGCTTTCGATTTTTTGACTGTCCCAGGCTTTTAGATGTACTTTCCTCCAGATTCCTGAGGTAACCAGTCGCGGACCCCAATCCCAGCCAAAATGATACCCGGCCTTGCGTGTGTACATGCTTACCAGGTTATTTCCCAGTCCGCCTACAACAGACTGATCATTGCCTGCAGGAAGTCCGAAACCTAAAACCTCCTGTTTCTGCAAGCCTATTACAACAGGTGATTTAAGTAAAATGCGCACCTGGTTTTCACCTTGTTTGAGATGATTTTTTACATCAATATTCCATGTCCTGAACATATTTTCGGCACTCAGCACCAGGTGATCGTTTATGAATACATCGGCATACGTATCCAGCCCTTCAAATTCCATGGTAAGATTCTGCTTTTGGGCCATTTCGGCAGAAAGGCTGAAATTGGTGCGGTATTCCCAGTTCACTTTATCGATCCATTGGATGCTGCGTTCGTTCAGCCGGTAATACGGGTCTTCGATTTTTTTATTATTCAGCAAATCGGTGTGTACTGTTCCGGGCACTGTTGCAGGAAGCCATGCGGTGGTTCCGGTTTGCCGGAATTCCCAGTTGTTATTCAATTCCATTGTTAAAACTGATGTTTGAGCATGGAGGGAAAATGAAATTGTCAATAGAACGAATGTTAAGAGCGTATTGCGCAACAGGTGTTTTTTCATAAATTCAGGGTGGTGCTTTTTCTTTATACTACGGTTATAATTCAATTATGTCCCGTCTGTAAGTCAATCCAAATTTCCGAAATTTATTTTAACGGGCAAAACTAATTTTCCAATAAACTTTGTTGCCATCAAAGGTGTATAAAGTTATTGCTTTTAACGGGCAAAACCGGAACTCAACTTTGACAGGATCGAAAAATACCAATAAATTACTCTAGTAAATGTGCTTCTCTAAATTCCGGGATTTAAAAGGACGGCTATTTTTTTTTAATCACCTTCACTGTGGTTGCTCTTTCTTTTGTATCCTGAATTTTTAAAATATACAGACCCGACGGGATATCCGTGGTATTTAGGCTCCAGCCCTTTATGCCGGGGTTTACGGATTTCAATACTACTTTCCCCGAAAGGTCAGTTAATTCTAACTGTGCTACTTTGGTGCTATTTTTAATATTTAGAATCGTGTCAAAAGGATTTGGAAACACCTCGATGCCATCAGATTTGCTGTTATCATTTATTTCTAAAATGATTCCATCCGTGCGAAACGGAACAGCCGGTAGATTTTCGCTATTCATTAAGTTGGTTATAACGGCATTGGAAAAAGCATATCTGACTGTTACCGGATCAGGAACCTGTGTGCTGGAAACAAGAATATCATTTTCGCTGATTTCAGCCGTTGCAGGGTAAAATGTTTTGTTGGAACCTGCAATGGTAAAATGGACAGGAGCGCTTCCATTATTGGTTTTGAGACCGGTTCCGGTTGTTTCGGGCTTGAATTTTATTCTCATTTTGCCTTCCTCAACACTTGCCGATTCATATACAGGCCCGGAGAAAATCACATCTTCACCGTATGTTTTAGCTTTGGCACAAAGAGCAAGTCGCTTACCTACATCAAGTTTATTACGGGGATGAATATTATTTATTTCTCCGATATCCATGGTAACAGCCATTCCGGTATTGGTTTCGGAGAGCATATTAAACTGAACTTCCCTGAATTCGGCATACATAGGCTCAGGAATTGCCATCGCGTAAGGTGCAACCTGAACATAATAGAAGGGGAAATCGCCCTGTTTCCAATCCGTTCGCCAGCCGTTTAACATGGCTGCACAAAGTTTCCGGTACATATCACCATCCTCTTTATTGGATTCGCCCTGGTACCAGGTTGCCCCGCGAATACCAAACGGAATAAGCGGCGCGATCATTCCATTGTACAAATTCGATACTTTGTATTCATCAGTATATGAGCCCGGATTGAGCAGATATGGAGCCAGGTATTTGCTGTTCAATTGAGCATCGGCTGCCAGTACATTTTGCTTTGTCCAGGCCTGGGCTGCAGATCCACCAAAGGCCGATTGAATTAGGCCAATAGGGATGTTTATATTAGGGTCATCATAGAGTTCTTTTCCAAAATAATAAGCTGCTGCACTAAATGTGGCAACTGTGGCCGGACTGCATTCCACCCATGAACCGCCGCAATTTGTTTCAGGTAATGAGGAAGCGCGCCTTGGTACTTTAAAAAGCCTGATTTCAGGGTAATTGGCAGCCGCTATTTCGGTTTCAAAATTATTAACTCCCAGCGTCCAGGGAGCATTTGTAGTCATAGGGAATTCCATATTCGACTGGCCGGAACAAACCCAGACATCGCCGATAAGGACATTTTCAAATACAACAGAATTTTTAGATCCGGTAGCTGTGAATGTATATTTTGGTGCCTGGCCGGGAACGGCTGCCGGTGTCTTTATTTTACCCGACCATTTCCAGTCCGCATCAGCAGTGGCTTCGAAGGATTCGCCCCAGCTCCCGGTTACTGTAACTTTTTCACCCTGGGGAGCAAAGCCCCAGACAGGAGCGTCCATGTTTTGCTGCAGCACCATATCGCTGCTGAATATACCGGGGAGGCTTACACCCGAATCGTTTGAAACGGAAGAAACAAGCTTCAGCTCATCAAAATACCAGTTTTCGCCTGGAGTAACACCGAAAATGTCGAAAAATATAACAATATTATCATATACACCTGAAGGTGTATTGCTGAAGTCAAAGGAAAGTTCCTCCCATTGCCCGATTTTGGTTGTATTGACATAAACTTCTTTATGCACATTATTTTTATCGGCCGAGTATTCAAGTTTTATCAGCGTATTAGCAACTCGCGGTGAAAAAACTTTCATTTTGAAAATCTGCCTTCCGGTGAAATCAATCTTTGGCAAGGGTGCAGCATTAACGATGCCTTCCCACGATTCGGCAGCACTTACTGTTTTTCCAACATTGTCGCTGGTGTTTAAGCCTGTTTTGCTTGGATTGGCAACTTTTTCGATGGTAGTCATAAAAGAGCCAAAATTCAGATTAATATCCTCGAAGTTGGTGTATGTTATACTTCCCTGCGAGAATGCAGCTGAGCCGGAAAACGTGATGAGGATTACAAAGAGTGAAATAGTTTTCATCTTAGTATTTTTAGAAATTTACATTTGAAAACATTACAATCTAGTTTTTATGTATTACCAATAGATAAACATTACAACAAAGCAAAGTAAAAACAATGCAATAGCCCACACTCTGAAATCGTTATAAAATTTCACATTCTTGTATTCCTTAGCTTCGTCAATAAAAAATTGACGCGTAATAACATTTCCTTCTGTTTTTTCAACTGGCGGAGGTGCGGTAAGCAAGCTAACAATTACCATAACGATGCTCACGAATGCAAAATTGATAGGAGCAAGGTATAGCCAATGCAGGGGCGCATCAGGGTTTTGAACCGATTGTATGTAATGTTCCTTGCCATAAAAGAACATGAACAGAGCCATGACAAAGGTAGAGAGCAAACCAACGAATATTCCTGTCGCATTAGCTCTTTTCCAGAACAATCCAAGCATAAAAGCAGCCACAATCGGAGGTCCTACATACGAAAGAATTTCGTTGTAGTAATTGATTAGCGTACCGAACTTTTGAATTTGAGGCGCCCAGAGTACACCGATAATAAGCACAACCGTTGAAGTTATCTGTCCGACGCGTACAAGTTTTTTTGAGCTGGCTTTTTTATCTATTTTACGGTAGAAGTCCATGGTGAAAAGCGTGGAAACGGAATTCAGACAAGCGCTTAAGCTTGCTGTTAAAGCCGAAACCATTACTGCCAGCATAATTCCAAGGAAAACAGTCGGCATCCATGTTGTAACCATTTTCGGATAAATGCCATCAGGTGGATTTACGCCGGGAAATGCTACTGCTGCCTGCATGGCTGGGATAAAGATAAAATATAGCGTGAGCATGGTCAATAAGCCTGTCAGAAGAACTCCTTTTCGCCCGTGATCAACCGATTTAGCCGATAATACGCGTTGAACCAATTGCTGGTTGTTTCCCCAAAAATAAAATCCCAGGATAGGAAGGGCAAGAATCAATGCAGGCCAGGGAATTGCCAGATCGTTTGGTCCGTGTATTAAATGCAGGTAAACCGTATCGTGAAACCGTTCCTGAAGCACTTCCCAGCTTCCGACATTCCGTTGAGCAATAAACGCAAGCAGTACCGATCCGATGATAAGTATTACAGCCTGGATAACTTCTGTTTTGATAACGGAATTCAATCCACCCGGAATTGTGTATGACGCAACAATTATAGCGGCAAGGATTACGATAACCTGCAATTCCATTTCGGGGAATATGATTTTGAAAATCATTGCGCTTCCGTAAAGCGTAGCGGAAACATCCATAAAAATTCCACCAAAAACAGCTATTCCCGAGAAGTAATATTTTGAACGGTGATCGAACCTACGTTCAAGAAACTCCGGCATGGTATACACCCCTGATTTGATATAAAACGGAAGAAATATCCATGCAAAGAATATCATTACCAGGATGGAAATCAGGTTATAGTTGAAAATAACCATCCCATATTCGTAAGCTGAACCCGAATGCCCTATAAGTGTGGAAGTTGAAATGCTGGCTGAGAAAAGCGATAGGCCGACAACCACCCAGCTCATGTTTCGTCCTGCCAGGAAATAATCAGTGGAAGTATCATTTTTCGCATTTTTCAAGCCCCACCAGGTAATCCCGATGATATACACGACAATAATCGTGATATCAATAAAATTTAAGTTTGTAAAAAATGACATCGTATTTTTAGTAATTAAGTGTGGTGTAGAGAACAAAACTATGAGCCGGAATTTCGACTGACAATGCTTTTGAAGATTTTACGCGGATATCAGTTTGCTGGGGAACCGGGAAATTTTCGCTGTCGACAGGTCTGAGGTTTTCGCTGTAAATGTATTTTTTTAAAGGTTTTGATGAAGATGCTTCGCCGGTTTTAAGATCAATTTTTTGATTTACCGACGAATTGTTAACAATAGCGATAGTCATGTCGTCGCCTTGGGTACCTGCCACCAGTCTTAGTCCGGCAATGCCGGTGGTATCCGATTCAATAATAGTTGTTCCGGTCGGGAAATACCTGCATAACAATGACCAGGAATAAAACCAGGGACGTATATTTTCATCGGCCGGGTTGTTGCAGATTTCGGTTCCCAGGATGTTCCAGAAACCCCATCTTTTAAGCTTGCTTTTATCCCCTTTATCGCCTAATGTGTGCATGGCGTCGTCCAGATCCCAGGCAGCAGCACCCGAATAACCTGAATTCATTATTTGTATTACGGCATCCGACATATCAATGCCATAGTCGAAATCGTACACTGACATCTGGCTGTCCTCGCTTGCGTAAGGATCCGTTTTAACACGCTTCTGGTTTTCTTCTGTCATTTTCTCAAAGCCAATTTCTCCGAAAACAATGGGTTTGTTTACAGCTTTTGCCATTTGTGCAATGTTACTGTAGTATTTGGTAAAGTTTCCGCTGCGCACCTCATCATAATTAGTGTAGGCATGTATTTCGTAGATTCCGATTTGGTCATTCAGCTGACGGGTTGATTCTGCAACCCATTCAACACCAGTATATTTTGATTCATGATTATCATAAGCAGCCACTGCGTCTGGTCCGGCAATTGTAATTTTATCGGCCAGTCCTGCTTCATCCAGAGCTTTTTTCAACATATTAATTCCTTCGCTCCATTCGTCCCAGTTTCCCAGGGTTGAAGCCCAATAACCATTAGGTTCATTCACTAAGGTATAGTGTTTCAGGCATGTATAGCCTTTAACGTTGATCAGGTTATCCAGGTATTTAACAATTATTCCAATCCAGGCAGGGTCGTTTGCGCCTTTAAAATGGCCTGAAATTCCGGTTTCTGTTTTAACCAGGGGGAAAGGACAACCCCATTCGCCGAATAAAACGGTGATATCGTTTTTCTGGCAATAGTCCAGTAGTTTTTGAAGTGATTTAACTTCAGGGGAATCAAAATCCAGGATGGGTTCCCCTTTTGCGTCAAATCCTTTGAGGTATCTCCAGTTGGCCTGGTCCATTACCCGAACCAGTTTAGGCTTCATATAATCCAGGCGGTGAAAAACCATCTGCCACTTTTGATCCGTCATCAGTGCGCCCCATTCGGCATCAGGAGCATCGGCATGGGGATAAGCGGACCATTGCACACCATTGCCGATGAAGTTTGTGGAAATTATTTTTTCAGGGTAAACCTGAACAGTTTTTGAACTTGAGCAAGAACTACCCGCCAGGACAATAAGTGCGATGAATACTATACTAAGTACTTTCATATAATTCTTTAAAAAATGATCCAACATTCATTTACTGATCAGTAGCAATTCCACTGTTTCATGCTACAGGTAATTATAATCTGCCCGTTTTCGGGAAATACCCTTGACGTTTTTCATGTCCTGTATTTGCATAAAAGCAGACGAGAAACAAGGGTGTATCGAATCAAAAGGGGTGTATCAAAAAGATACGTGATATTTTTGACACACCCCCGAAATGATAATTTACTGCAAAACTAAAGATTTGATCTAACGTTTTATGAATTTCTGGCTCATGGATTGGCCGGTTGTATTTACCCTGATAATATAACACCCCGAAGCCATATCCGCAGGCACGGATATTTCAGAAGTACTGTAGCCAAACTTGTATGTTTTCACCAATGTACCTGTAATATTATATATTTCAAGGTTTTTAATGACGATCTCTTTTTCAAGTTTTACATTTAGCAAGTTCCCGGATTGATACATGTGTAACCTTGATGTGGCAGTTAACGGATTTAAACCTGTAGGAAGGGTTGAAATAAAAGTAATGTCATCCAGATAAAAAGGTATAGGAGATTTTAAATTTGATGAGACCAGAAAGTCGAACATGGTGTGTGTAATTGGAGAATTATCCGCATTTCTTGGTATAGCAATCGAAGCCCCTCCCCATCCATTTACTGCTCCTGCTGCAATGGGTAAAGTCATGACTGCAGAATATATATCCTCTCCAATGCCTTTTTCAAGTTTCAATTGTATTTTTACTGTATCTGCCCCGGCTGTAGTATCTTGTATGAGGTATTTGAAGCGGACCATATCATAATTGATGAAGTATGAAGGATCAATAGTCTTAAAACCAAGAAGGCCAGCCACCTGAAAATAGTTGTAGTACCAGAAATCATGGGCCGGGAAGAATAGTACATTGTTACTTATGTTTAACCCTGCCTTCAGGGGATTAGGTACAACCTCAGGTTTGAAGCTAGCCCATTCTGTGATGGTAATTCCACTCATCTGGGTGCCGTCAAAATCAGAGAGCACTACCTGTCCGAAAAGGACAAAGGAGAATGAAGCCACGAAAATTGTAAGTAAAAACTTTTTCATAATTTTTAAGATTTAGTTGTTTGTAAATTAGAGAATTAAGATTAATTGTTTATTGAATAGGAAATGTAAATTTCTGAGTACGGTAAATTCGCCAATCAGCTCTTTCTGATTCAAGGGCTGTCATCTGCCAGATAAGCTGGTTGCCGTTTTCAACCTCGGCAACAATGCCGCGTTCATCGCCCCCGGTATAAAAAGCTCCCAGGAAAGCGGATCCGATTGATCCAAATGTGAGCAGGTAATTTCCTTCTTTGAGCCTGGTAGCCTGTCCGGCCGTAACGGAGAAAAAAGGCACCCCTTTTTCGCGGCCATAGGTCCACCCCTGTTTAACAGTCATATTTTTTTCGTTAATGACATATTCAGCTCCCCAGGAAGAGATTTCAAAAAATGGCATTGTTTTAAAATTCTTGGAAGCCCCGTTTATCATACAGGTCAGCACCTGGTTTTCCTGTTCATTACGTACTGATGGGGAATGGTTTACCCACGGCCATTCAAATCCTGTTATGGATTTGTATCCAAGCTGTACTGAATCGGAATACAGGATTCCCTGCTGATCTGCAGCTTTAAGCAGATATTTATCCAATGATTCACCTCTGCCATTCACACCCCATCCACCATGAGGGGCAAGAATCCATTTCAGGTTATTGCTCCAATCCAATTTGGCAAATCCATGGTGAAAAGTGCTTATAATAATAGTATTATCAGTGGGATCAAAGGCCAATCCATTGTTATGACACCAGTCGAATTCAAGTGGATTTAAGGAAATGTTCCTTATATATGTTGGCATGATTGACCTGCCAACCTGAAGACAATCACGCAGGTTCCAGGTGGTAAGGAGCGCGCCGGTTTTGCGGTCAAGCTCAATTATATGATCCTCTATAAAACGCCGGTTTTGGACATCATACGGTACTCTGGCATCCGTTTGTGATACCGTTACCAGCAAATTGCCTTCTTTGGAACCTGATGGAATTTCGCAGATATCATGATGGGAACCTTGAAATTCGCCGGGGATGTCCCATATATTTATAATCTTGCCCAGAAAATCTGTTTCATAAATGGCACTCCTTTGTGGAACAGAATAGATTAGGTTTCCATTCTTAAGAAAAGTAAGGGGGAACATATTATCTTCTTCATTTTCAATATACCAGAAACCACGAAATTTGCCATACCGGTCGCTGATCATTGTGCTGATTGTGTTACCATGCCCCCATTTATTATAAAGAAACGCAAACATCGCCCCGTCATTCATTGCCGAACCTGTTGTAGCAAGGTTAGGAAACCAACCTGGTTTAGCCATAGTTTCAATAGTAACTGTATCGGTATAAGTCATAGTATTTTCGCCTTTCAGGGTTACTACAACTTTGTTTCCGGCCCATCCGGCATTTATATAATCGTTGGAGAAATAAAGGCCATATACAGGAACCTGGTGCTGAAACTTAAGCGAATCATTTTTAAATGAGATGTCCGATGTGGGACCATCCATTCCCAGCACATTGGTGTGAACTGAGAAAGGCAGACTTGCCGAGACCGTTATAATCGCAGAAAGAGCAGACCTTGAATATGGATTAACTATAACATTGTCAATAGTATATGTGAGCATTTCGCTGAATATGGCGACTGTATATTCCTGCTTCGATCCGTCGCCTGCTATTACTGTATACACTATGGGTTTAGAAAAGTCGTTTGGGGTAACACTGCTGATTTGCTCAGTGCTCCCAACTCTGACACTTTTGCCGGTCGAAATAAAACTTGCCACCAGGGATGTGACATTTGCTAGTCCGATTGCAGTTACCTGAATTTCATTACCGCTGATAATTCCTGTAATATCCTTTGTTAGCCCTTCATTATCTGCAGCAAGAAATTTAAAGGACAAAATCTCCATTTTATCACTTACTACCTCTTTCTGGCATGAAGTGGCAAATAGAGTTATGGTAATGAATATAATGTGTTTTAACTTCATGCGTATGAGATTTACAATTGGAAATTTATAAATGGTACAACAGCAAGACTTTTATGTAATGACTGTTTTGAAGAGTAATTCTCTCTTTGGTTTTTCAACCAAAGAGAATCCTTTAGTTTATCATCCAATTAAGCAGGAAAAATGTGTTTCTTATTCCTGCTTGCAGCTATAGTTGATTACCGCAGATAATTTATCCGCTATTCCATTTTATTTGTTAAAAGATGTTCCACCAATTCCGTTACAGAACAGGTAGCAACACCTACATATTTATCGGCCCCACCGTAATATACGAACAAGGTATCGCCGACAATAACGTTTCCGGTTGGGAAAACGCAGCCTTTATAAAACCCTTCAATTTCGTAATCAAATTCAGGCCACATGATAGGTTCCGGTGTGCGTCCGATTATTTTTGTAGGATCATTCAAATCGAGCAATACGGCGCCTACACTGTAATATCCGTTACCGCCGTTTTCGACACCATGGTATAGTACCAGCCAGCCTTGATCTGTTTTTAAAGGAGGTGTAGAGCCGCCAATTTTTTCTTCCCAGCCGCCTATTATCCCCTCCATGAGTAAATGGCTGGGTTCGTTCCATACCAGCATGTCGTCGGAATACCTGAGCCAGATTGCAGGAAATTGGGGCCCCCATTGTGGTCCTACCCATTCCTTCGGGCGATGGAGCATGGCATATTTTCCGTTTATTTTTTCGGGAAAAAGTATAACATCGCGATCATCAATATCCGATTGAGTTATGCGGCCAAGCCTGATCCATGTTTTAAAATCCTTTGTCATGGCAAGAGCTGTATTTGCCATATTTTTCTTCAGGAAACAGGGCGCGTTGCTGCCATGATCCCAGGTTAAAACTTCATCATGTGCGAATTTCCAGTATTGACCCGGATGAAACGGGCGGAAAGCATAGGTAATATAATAGTAATCATCAAATTTTACGATACGTGCATCTTCCACACAACCACTATCCGGGCCTTCCGCGCTTGGACCGAAAGCCGGCAAATCACTTACCCTGCTGAAGTTGAATCCATCTTCGCTGGTAGCCAGCCCAAAACGGATAATGTGATTTTTATCATCTCCGGCTGCCCGGTACAACATATAAAATATTCCGTTTTCATGCCACATTCCCGGGTTGCAAACTACAAGATTTTCCCAGTCGTTAGATGGATTCGGTGATAAAATCGGATTGTTTTCGTATTTATGTAAAATCATTGGTAAAAAATTTGAAAGTATTAATTCTGATGCTTTGTATGACTGGTGAGGGTAATGTGAGGCATTAACTAAAACAGTAAGGTATTACTCCATATTGGTGAACAATAAAAAGGACTGGCCCGGAACGCTGATTTGTTTTGACTTGCCGGTGCTGAAATCGATTGTAAGATTAGTTTCTTCGGGAATTGCGAATCCGTTTGAATCTTTTTTTCCGGTAAATGCGGCACCGTTGCCTGAAATGTATTTGTATAAATCCGCTCCGGATAAGGTTATGCCATTTTCCATTTTCAGATTGATTTCGTAACTGGCAAAATTTGAGTTGACAATAGCAATGGTGTATTTCCCGTTTTTTTCGCCTGCAATAGCTCTGAGCCCTTTCTTATCAGGCAGTGCAACATCGAAAATCTTAGTTCCTTGTGGAAAATACCTGCACAGTAACGACATGGTGTAAAACCAGGGACGGATATTTTCATCTGCAGCATTTCCGAATTTTTCAGATCCGAGGCTATTCCAGAAACCCCATCGTTTTAGTTTGGTAGAACCTCCGCCATCAATATTGTACATTGCATCGTCCAGATCCCAGAGAATAGACCCTGAGTACCCGGCCAGCATATTCTGAATCACGGCATCAGCCATATCAATACCGTAAAAAGCATCATAAACAAACATATTACAGTCGCTCGATGCGTATGGATCGCCAGCAATCCGCTGCGCGTTCTGCTGTCCTAGGGTTGAATTTGACGCATATTTAAATCCAAGTTCGCCCATCAGCATTTCTTTCGCTGGAGGGGCAGCATTTTTATATGCTTTAACCATGTTTTTGTACGAGCCATCACGTACTTCAGTTTCGCTGGGATAGGTGTGAATATCATACGCCCCGATCTTATCGCCCAGGTCAAAATTGGTGTTTATCACCCAGGACGTAAGATTAGCATCCCAAATAGCTATATCAGGTCCTATAATCTTTACTTTAGAGGCAATTCCTTTCGTGACCAGTTTTGCGTGAAACTGTTCTATCAATGATTTCCATAGTGAATAGTTCCCGTTAATGCTCGACCAATCGCCATTAGGCTCATTCACCATATTAAAATATTTGATACACGTATAATTCTTAGTGTTAAGCAGGTATTCTAAGAATTTTGCAGAATTTTCGAGCCAGGTTGTATTTATTGATGTGCCACCCTGATGGCCCCATTCGCCAAACATCACCGTTATTCCTTCAGCTTCGCAGAAATCAAGGATTTTAATAAGTACAGCATCACTTTTCGAAGGATCATACTTGCCATTAACCAGGTAATTCCATCCCTGATCAATCATTATTCTCACCAATGGCGGGCGCATAAACCGCACTCTCTGATACAGTGTATTCCAGTCGGCATCCGAAAGCGTAGGGCTTCCTGTCCAGGTCTGGAGTGCGTCATATCCTCCCCACTGGGGGCCGTTTCCGACAAACGACTGATTCAGAATGCCTGTTTTGATCGTGAGATCATTTTTTGAATCAGATACAGGCGGATCCGGATCCTTTTTACAAGAGACAAAAAAAATGTATGCGAATGCCAGTAATAAAAAGATTTTCATGTGTCAGTATTTTTTTTACTATCGCCGGAGTAACTTTTGCAGTATGATTTCCCCAATGATTGATAGTTTATTGTTGCCGGGTTGATTCGATAAAAAACATCTTACGGTTGCCGGCTCTTTTTTGTATTTATGGCTTCAGTTTGAACGCTTTATAATCTGCAAAGTTTTTTCGGAATCAGAGTTATTCAATATGCTTCTTCAGTCTTTTATTTTTTGTACAAATGGAGGTTGGCCCTGTTGAACCAAACCTCCTTTGCAAACCCAACAATTCAACCATTACCCAAATATTGATTTATTGCTTTATCAGATAATGTGCTATTATTCAGCTTTTCTATCTGTACAATATTCATTTTAAAGCTACAATCAACTTATTGCTTATTCAAAATGTACCAGATTTTATACGCCATCTTCAACTGGTTTTCTGTGCCATAATAGTCATTCCAATCTATGGTCCATATTTGCTGCGCGTTGAGTCCGTACGTCATTGTTGTAGCAGTAGCTGCTGTAGAGCCAATTGACGTTAGTTTTTTAACACTGCCTTCAATTTCGATAGATACGGAATTATCCGGATTGATGTAATATTTCCCCTTTCCATTAGGTAATTGACCGAATTTATCACTCCAATCCGTTCCTGCAGGAGAAGTGTATGACCCATATGCGCCATCCACACCCTGAGTTCTTTCGTAGCTACCGTAGAAAATTCCGGATTCATCGGCTCCTTCAATCGCGCTAAAAGTTATTATGTCGTCAAGACCCGCAGTAACAGAAGGCATTTTCGAGGCAACACTAGCTTCACCCTGAAGGCCCCAGCCATTCCAATCGTCCCATTTGAATGTAAAACTCTGAATGTCCCAGGTTCCTCTATACGGATTAACATACTGGCCTGCTTTGATTGTCCAGGTGAGAGGCTCTCCGTTTACAGGAGTGATGATGATTGTAGTGGTTTTTTCCGGATTGTTAAAATCGAGTTTCTGACCTACTGCGACCGATGCACTTGCCCCATAGGAAACTTCGAGTGAAGTTATTTCTATGGCACTGAAATCCTCCGCGAAGTCAAGGAAAGTTATGGTGGCATTTGTGTCTGTTCTTACTATGGTTGTTTTCCCTATCTGATCGGAAAACGAAATAGAAATGATATTCTTTTCTTTATTCCATGAACCATCGTTAATTTCTTTTAATGGATCTTTCTGGCAGCTAAAGAAGACTGTGGCAACCATTAATACCAGAATATATTTTAGTGTTTTCATACGCCTGATTTCTTCTGTTTAAATAAATTACTTTGCTGTTAAATTCGGATTTAAGTCAATTTCCATCTGAGGGATAGGATAAAATGCAGCCTGTGCCTCTGTGATTCCGGAAGCAGCAGCTCTTGGATCGGTTGATGTAACTATTCCCTTTCTTCTTAAATCATATAACCTATGACCTTCAAATGCAAGTTCCCAGGCCCTTTCCTGCACTACCGCTTTTCGGAAGTCGGCTGTATTCAATCCGGGAACCATTGCCTGAAGATTAGACCTGCTTCGGATCTGGTTAACCCAGTTGTAGCCATCTGCAGTGGGGCCGCTAGCTTCCGCATAAATTAGTGCTACATCCGAAAACCGGATTAGGTAAGGTTTGGCACTTGATTTATCTCCTACAAAGTCAGGATCCACATATTTCCGGGTAAAAGCATACGAAAAATTTGTGCCAAGGGCGCCGGTTTGTACTCCGGATGCGTTATATATTTTTGTTACCAGGAGTTCTGTTTTGCGTTTATCGTTTGCGGCAAAAGAGTTAAAAAATGCAGCTGTTGTCTGATAAACTTCCCACCCATTGGTAGTATATGTAAGTGTGCCATCAGGATTCTTGATGTAATAAGGAACTCCGTCAACCCAGGGGTGAAACATCATTGCTATTTTTGAAAAATTTCCTTCGTTGAGCCCGGTCCTGTCCATCGACATGATAAAAATATGCTCAGGTCCGTTTGGAGCATTAACATCATAAATATGAGTTAATTGCGGATCTATCGAGTACTCAGCCTGATCGTGAAGTACTTTGCCTGAAAAATAGGCTGCACTGTCGTACATCATTTGTACATCCTTTGCCATATCGGTATATTTCGGCACACCGCTTTCTTTCGAAGAAGCTATTGTCAAATACGTTTTGGCCAGGAGCGCCTGGGCAGCTACTTTGTCGGCGCGGCCTACATTGCGGTACACTTCCAGAAAAGATTCAGCAGTTCTTAAATCAGAAAGGATGAAATCATACAACTCATCGAGATTATTCGCCATTACGGGAGAGGCATCTGAGATACTTGTTACCATCTTGCGCTGAAGAGGAACCAATCCAAATACTTTTACCAGGTTAAAGTAATTGAAAGCCCTCAGAAAATAAGCTTCACCAAGAAGTTTGTTTTTTGCCACAGGGCTAAACGAACTGTTGGCGACATTTTCGATTACGGCATTTGCCCGGTTGATGGCAATGTAACAGTATTTAAAATAATAGGTAAGAGATTCATTCGTGGCATCCGCAGTCCAGTTGTTCAGTTGCTGCGCTCCATATCCTTCATCAGCTTTAACATCGCAGGTTTCGGATGCAAGTTCGCCAATGTAGAAAATGCCTCTCGAATATTCGAGAAAGGTAAGCGCGTTGTATGCGTATAGTAACGAAGCCTCGGCATCAGCAGGTGTTTTATAAAAGTTATCTTCGGAGTAAAACCCGTAAGGTTCTTCATTCAGATCGCACGAACTGACCAGCAGTCCGATAATCAGTAAGAGAGATAGTATTTTCGTTTTCATAAGTTTCGTTTTTTTAAAAGGTTAGATCCAAACCAAATGTCCATTTGCTCAATCGCGGATAGCCGCCCCAGTAAATACCATCTGTTCCCACTTCAGGATCGTACCCTTTGAACTTTGTAAACGTATAAACATCGGATGCATTGAGGTAAATGCGCAAGTTGTTTATCCATTTTACCTGCTTTGTTTTGAAATTATATCCCAGGTTAATATTTTGTATTCTAAGGAAGGAACCATCTTTTATAAACCAGTCGGATAAATAATAGGAACGGTCATTTCGCAGGCTTGGATACTCGTTGGTTGGATTATCCCGGGTCCATCGCAGAGGCGAAGTGTTTGGTTGCCCCCACATGTTCTGATACACAATGTCATTGCCTGAAACTCCGTTTAAAAACACTTCGAGGTCGAAATTCTTATAATGTGCATTTAAATCTAAACTTACCATGAAATCAGGATTTGGATCACCGATAATGGTGCGGTCCTTGTCCGTGATCTGGCCGTCGTCATTAATATCCACATATTTGAATTCACCAGGCTGTGCAAGAGCCCCGGTTAGCCCGGCTGCAAGTCCTTCAGCTTCAGTTTGAATGATACCATCTACTTTGTAGCCATAGTAAACGTTAACAGCTTGTCCGATTGCCAGAATATTAGGCGTTTGACGGAATTGCGACAGGGAGGTGCCGTTGAACTCATATTTCATTCCTGTGTTAAAGTCGGTATTCAATCCTGAAGTAACAGCATCTCCAAGGCTTACAACTTCATTCCTGTTTCGGGCATAAATCAGGGAAGCAGAGAATTTAAAATCCTTGCCATCGATAATGTCGCCATCAAGCGAGATTTCGAACCCTTTGTTTGCAATTTCACCATCGTTGACCCACATCCGGTTGTATCCAGACGAAAGTGGCAGAATCCGTTCTCTCAGCAGATCAGAGGTTTTTTTCTGATATATATCGAAAACAAGCCTCAACCTGTTATTGTAGAAAGACATATCAGTTCCAAAATCCATTTGTGCTGTAGTTTCCCATTTCAGATCTACGTTTGGAATTCCGCCCCACATTTTAAAACGGCCGTCGTCACCTTCAGTACCAACCACATATCCAGGACCAATGGCTGTATTCCATTGTCCATTGTCGTAATATTGTTCAACTCCGTATCTGCTCAGCGTCTGGTATGGCGAGATGCCCTGGTTTCCGGATATCCCGTAGCTGGCCCTGATTTTGAGTTCGTCAAAAATGTTGAGGTTTTTAATGAAAGATTCGTTGTGCGCTTTCCAGGCAATAGCACCTGAAGGGAATTTTGCCCATTTGTTATTTGCCCCGAATTTCGACGAACCGTCGGCACGTAAGGTAGCCGTAAAAAGATATTTATCATTCAGCGCGTAATTAATACGTCCAAGGAATGAAAGAAGTTTTGTCTCGGAATATCCGTTGGCAAGCCTGTTTTTCTCGGGATCGCCCGAACCCATGTTCTCGTTGCCGGTCGATTCGTTTACAAAGTCATACGCATAAAGGTCCGAACTTCTGTTCATCGAAAACTCGTAGGTTTGGCCAACCATAGCTGTGAACTTGTGGATATCACCAAATTTCTTGTTGTAAGTCATATATGTTTCCGAAACCAGGTTTTGACCCATCCAGTTGCTTAACTGTGCTGCTCCGTTATTGAAATCGCCGGTTTCGGTATATTTGGTTGGTGAATACAGGTCGGTGATTGAATTTCCGTATTTATAATTAACCTGCGATTTTATATTCAACGCTTTTGAAAGCCGAAGGTCGAAAAGCCATGAAGAAATAAAGTCGACGCTGTTATTTTTGTTGGTCACATTTTCGGTTATGGCAATAGGGTGCGAATAATCAGTGGAACTGGCCAGAAAATAGCTTCCATCATCATTGTATACCGGCCAGAGCGGATTACGGTAGTAGGAGAGTCCGCCGTTATAATTTCTGTACCCCTTCGAAAAGATGTTTGAAGTCCGGATGGTAAAATTGTCGTATACTTTATGCGTAATACCAAGGTTTACAATGCCTTTATTATAATCGTCTTCGATGTAAACACCGTTTTCGTCATAATAGTTGAATCCCAGGTTGTAAGAGGTTTTAGCATTGGCACTGTTAATGGATATTGTAGTGTTAGTGGTTACCGGGGTATCCCTGAAAACAACTTTGTCCCATTGTGTATTGGTTGCCCAGGTTCCGTTTGAGATTTCCTCAACAGAAGGATAGTACACGCCGGTTGTGTTTGTTTCGCCTATATAAATAGGAGGTAGATTGGCGTTAACCCGTTCTTCGTTGCTTAACTGTGCCATAAGTACAGGATCGCGCCACAGGTTCAGTTTGGAGTTAAACCTTGAAACAGCAGTTTGCTGCTTGATATTAATTGTTGTTGTGCCTTCAATAGCTTTGTAGGTGGTTATTAAAATAACGCCGTTTGCTCCCCTCGATCCGTAAATGGCTGAAGCAGAGGCATCTTTTAAAATTTCAACGGAAGCTATATCAGCAGGATTTATTTGTTTCAGGTTTCCTGCATCGCCCAGAGGAAATCCGTCAACAACCAGAAGAGGAGAGTTAGATCCCCGTAATGAGCTTCCACCACGGATTTTAACTACAGCATCGGCTCCCGGGTCCTGCGACGAATTTATAACCTGCAATCCGGCCGCCCGCCCCTGCAACAAACCATCAATTGAGTTTGAAGGAATACTCTGCAAAGTCTTCACTTTCACCGTGCCTACCGATCCGGTGATATCGCTTTTACGGACAGAGCCATAACCGATTACGACAACGCCATCAATATTCCGGACATCTTCGGCAAGGGCAACATTAACCGTTGAACTTTCTACAGTAATTTCCTGAGTAATATAACCCATGTACGAAACCTGGAGCACTTCGCCTTTTTTTGCCTTAAGCGAAAACTCTCCGTTTAACAAAGTGGTGGTACCTGTGGTTGTACCTTTAATAACAACGGTCGCTCCGGGTAAGGATTGTCCGTCAGTAGTTTTTACAAGACCTTTCACATCAATGCTTTGTGCTGACACAGCAAAAATGGAAAAGAACCAGATGAGTAAGCCCAGGAAATATTTTAAGCCGCTACTCTTTGGTGGCTCGGTTTGATTAGAGATTTTTTGAAGTTTTCTCATAATATTACATATAGATAATGATTTCGTAACAGTATTTTAACATTGCAAAGATGAGTCAAAACTTAACGGTATTGTAATACATTTTGGTTAAGTTATCATACTTTTATGAAGCTTATTTGAGGTAAAAATGACTATATAACAGATATACAGTGGTATACGATAATTGGAATTTGTTGCGCACATATTGTATATCTGGCATATTTTTGTCAATACATGAAAATTTAATCGGATATTTGCGTACTAAAAAATTTTCAAGATGGAAAATGTTGTGAGAGAAATCACTCCGCTGAATCAGGATGACTTATTTATTCTTTTAAATAACAAGATGGCCAAATTTGATTACCCTGTCCATTTTCATTCGGATTATGAACTTAATATGGTCTGTAATACTAAAGGTAAAAGGTTCGTGGGTGATTCTGTTGAAAGCTTTAATGAGTTTGACCTGGTACTGTTGGGTTCAAACTTACCGCATAAATGGAAAGCGCCGACCACACAGGACACCCATGTTATAACCATTCAATTTGATGACAGGATTGTTGATTCCTTTTTATTAGGCAAACGATTATTCACACCTATCAGGGATATGCTTATCCGGTCGTCGCGCGGACTTGATTTTTCGATGACAACAAAACAAAAAGTAAAGGAAAAGCTATTATTACTCAGCCAGTCGCATGGTTTTATGACAGCACTCGATTTCTATTCAATCCTTTACGAACTGGCTACTTCGCAGGATCAGCGCTACCTGGCAAGTTCCACATTTGATACTTCCACATTTATCAGGGAATCAAAAAGCAGGCGGATTGATACGATTTGCAAATACATCGAAACAAATTATTCTAAAGATATCAGTCTTACTGATGTTTCAGAGATTGTAGCCATGTCCGAATCGTCTTTCAGCCATTTCTTTAAAAAAAGAACAGGCAGAAGTTTTATTTCTTACCTGAATGATGTCAGGATTGGCCATTCAACCAAACTGCTGTTCGAAACCACAAACAGCATTGCCGAGATTTCGTTTATGTGCGGTTTTTCCAATATTTCGAATTTCAATCGTATTTTCAAAAAAATTAAAGGGCAAACCCCCAGCGAATATCGCACATCTATCCAGCAGATTCTCACCAAGTTTTAAAATACTATTTATGGTGGAATCTCCCATTCTCTCCCTTCTCTCCGTCTCTCCCTTCCCCTAATCCCTCGCATATCCAATACATGCCACACTAACCCTTACCCCTTCAACAGCCAACAAAATATGAGCTGCTGACTCAAGTGTTGCCCCGGTGGTGATAACATCATCAACCAATAGAATATGGCAGTTGGCGATTTTTTCGGGTGTGGTAACTTTAAAAATTTCCTTTACATTTTCCCAGCGGGCAAAGCGCGATTTACGCGTTTGTGTAGAGGTATCCACGGTACGAATAAATGAATAGGCATCCATTTCGATATTCATTGCCCTGGCCAGTCCAATGGCGAATTGTTCACTCTGGTTATAACCTCTTTTCCGTTGTTTTTCAGGATGTAGGGGAACCGGGATCACCTTGGTAACATCTTTGAAAGCATCGGCTTTTGCCAGGTCTGTGCCTAGTATCTTGCCCAGGTGAATACCAACATCTATCCGCCCTTTGTATTTCAGCTGGTGAATCAGGTGCTGCACCTTGCTCTTTTTATTAAAGGTGTAAAGTGCCGCTGTATTTGTCAATTGAGCCCTTCCCCAAAAAACTTTATCCAGCGGGCTATCTTCCGTTAAGTGATAATTCGTCTTAGGCAAATGATACAAGCAATAAGTACAGATAATTTCTTCGTGTTTAAACAACGAATTGCCACAGGCGGCACAAACTCTTGGATATAATAAGGATATAAAATCCTCGATAAAACCTGGAATTTTCATAATAGAGGGATGAAGATCAAAGATATAGAAAATTAGAATAATATGATATATGTGGACAAATCACAATTTAAGTATGGATAAGCTATTTCAAAGTATAATTTTTAGAATCTACTTTACCAGCATATTAAAATTTATATATTTGCATAAGGGAAACGATCAGTACAAAGTTTTCCATTTAGATTTTACTTCAAGACAACCAATTAATCCCGTATGTTTATATGAAAAAGTCTTCGCTTTTAGTGCATTTGTTATGTATTGCCGGTTTGACCTCTTTTGGACAAGCAAATCCTGATAGTCAGAAACCATCCTTGCAATGGTCGAAATACGATTTTGTGCCCGGTACTGAGATTATTTTTGAGGATGATTTTAGCGGTGAAAAGAATGGTGAATTCCCTTCGCGATGGGATATGACCAAAGGGGTAATTGAAATGGCACAGTTCGGTGATGATATGGTTGTTTGTTTCCAGAAAACAAATGCCAATGTGCCCGAAGCAATACTTCCCATGCTGAAAAACAGAACGCAGGATTATCTTCCCGATCAATTTACGGTAGAGTTTGATGTCTATTTCTATGATAAGAAACCCGACAACCGCACCTATTTTCTTTTTCTTTATGATGTAAAAAACCAGGTGAAAATTATGTCGCCAGGCAAGCCAATTAAAATTACCTTTAATAGGTTGGAATACAATCAGATGGGCGATACATACCCGGGGCAAAATGAATTGAAACCCATAGCCGGTTGGCGTCATGTGGCTATTTCGTTTAACGAAAGAGCACTAAAAGGATATCTCGACGATACACGTTTGCTTAATATACCGAACTGCGATTTTAACCCAACAGGCATTATGCTGTCGGCACATAATACCAGTGGTACAACTAAACCTTTTATTAAAAACGTACGCATTGCCAAAGGCGCAGTTCCTCTTTACGATAAATTCCTCACCAACGGCAAATTTGTAACCACCGGTATAAAGTTCGATGTAAACAAAGCCACCATCAAAGCTGAATCCATAGGAACCATCAATTATGTGGTTAAAATGATGACCGACCACCCTGAACTTAAATTCTCCGTCGAAGGCCATACCGACAGCGACGGCGATGATGCTTCGAACCTTAAACTTTCGGAAGCCCGCGCAAAAGCCGTATTGGATCTGATGGTGAAACTGGGAATTGATAATTCGCGCCTCACCAGCAAAGGTTTGGGCGAAAGCAAACCTATGGCTGGCAATGATACTCCCGAAGGCAAAGCACAAAACCGCAGGGTTGAATTCGTAAAATTCTAAATCCGGGATACGATGAGAAATCTTAAGATTGCATTATTCACCTTGTTTTTGGGGTTTGGTCAACTTTCCCTGTATTCACAAACCTATGTGCCGGTCGTAGAGTTTATGGATAAATCTGCCCATATTTCGAGTGCAGGAGCAATGCCTGGCTGGGATATCGGGTTCAGGAGGAAATTTGATTCCGATTTCAAATACATGGTCAATCAACTTCAATCGGATCTGGCAAATGTGAAAATGGAAGGTGAAAGCGGTGGAAAAACTAATTTCGAAGTACAAATTTCGATAACATTAATGCATGACTGCAATCCATGCACGGGTGAAAACGCTGTTTCTGAAGAATCTTTTTTTGCCAGCTTAACAATTATCAACGCAAGCGGTAAAAGATTAATTCTCGATAAATTTTTTACTGACAATACGCATCTGATTATAAATGGCGAACCCAATGTTCAGGAAACAATCGATCGCACCTGGAGCCAGTTTCAACTCACATTTCTAAAGGACGAACAACTAAGGGATATCATAAAGCGAATCACTGCGATTTCGGATGCCTCACTCATTTTCAAAGCTAAAAATCCTTCAGATAAATTGCCTATGAAAGCCGACGGTAAAAAGAAGGGTGCTTTGAAAATTACTAATCTGAAAACTGAAAAAGCAGATTATCCGGTGGGCGAAAATGCCAACAATCCACTCACTGAATTCGAGCTCTCGTGCAAAAACGGATTTCTGATTGACAAAAACGGTCAGGAAGTGAAAAAACTCACCTTTATAGGAAGCGATTTTGTAGAAAACCGCAATAATTTCGAATTCGATTATGTGGTTTATAACTGCGATGAGCTTTGCGATAAGTACGACAATTTTACCCTTACACTGAAAAGCCAGAACGGGGTAAGCGTGAACAAAGAAATCAGAACGTTAAAGGAAGAATTCGCCTGCTACGGCTACAGCCTTAGTTTGGATTATACGGAAACCACTCCGGTGTATGGTACAACACACATTACAGCTACCTGGAATTGCGTAAAAATAGATTTCGGGAAACCGGGCGAAATGCCTGACACCCTTGCTATGGAGGCTTTAATGACAGGAAACGCAATTAACACCAGTGGCGATCCGTTAACTCCGCCTTTTGTTATTCCGTTGGAAACCGAAACCGGGCAGATACATGTTTCGGCTCCAATCATGAACAATTTACCGGCTCCATACACTTTTAGCTGTACCGGTGGAAATTATTCCGATTTTTCCGGAAGCTTTACCATCGAATTTGGAGAAGATTATCTAACCAATCCACCTGATTTGATTTTGGTTAAAACCAGCACGCCGGCTGAAGCCTTATGCGGCGGAGTCGTGAAGCAAGGTGTTTACCTGGATTGGCAATTCGATATCTGGGCAACTTTGCCCGAATTAGGATACCATCAGATATTTCAGGTTGCAGCCACTTCATGCCCGGAGTTAGCTAACCATCCCAACAATGTTGATTCGCAGGTTCCCGAAAATGTAATCCCTTTGATGAAAGCAGGAAAGGCATTTTCATTCATCAAAACCAACAGCCTGGGTGCAACTTACACCATTACCGGAACTCCTCAATAACAAACAAATAACTAATTATGAGACGATTATATTTTGTAACAGCGATGTTTCTTTTCACATTAACAACATTTGCACAGGCAACTCTTACTGTTTCTTATCCCGATTTCGTAAGCTGGGCAAAACAGATAAAAGTAAGCGGATACCCTTTCGTGGAAAGTGAGCAGGATGGAAGTGACTATTCTGCCATGTTCGGCAGCGGACCTGAAAAAGCACTTCAGCTGCGTGTGTATGATATTGCACGGTTCAGCGAGTATAAATCAGTTGCAAAACAAGCAGCGGTGTATAGCTGGAATGGCTATCAAACCGTGTATTATGAGTTTTCGGGAGTCACATTTTTGTCGCTTCAATTGCCTGAAGTTCAACTGGCCATTTTGTTCGGGATAAACGGGAAAGCAACAAAAGCCGCCATGGAAGATATTGCCGGTAAATCAAATCTCAGGAATCTTAAACCGAACAATTCAGAAGCAGCCGGGGCGATGTCTTCGGGTGTGAAGTGGCCTGATGCAATACCGGCTGATCTGCGCCTCAGCAATGTGGTATCCATCGAATCATTGGGTTCCGACGGAACGTATAAAGATGTGATTCAGGTGAAAGCAACTATGAACCCGGCTCTGATAACATCGGTGCAAAATATCCTGAAAAAATACAATGGGGAACTCACATTAACTTCAACCGTGAACCTTGATTTTATATGTGCGGAAGCTGAATCCCTGGCGCAATTACAGCAGGACTTTAAGCCAGGTGTTCTGGTAACCTTCATGTATTATATTAAATAATAGCAGAAGTATAAATTCCTTGCCGACAGGTAATTACCAGAGTTTGAAACCCATTTTTATAATCCGGACAGATAATATTTTTCACCATCTGTGTTTCTTTTTTTATTTATATATGTCAGATTTATTATATTTGACAGGTACAACTAATAAATAACCACATGACAGAAAAGAAAAACGGAAATCCGGCTGTGGTCGGGCTGGCAGGTTTTGGTATGACAACCCTGCTATTGCAATTTCATAACATTGGCCTTATGGGCCTTGGACCGGTGGTTGCCATGGGGTTTATTTTTGGTGGCTTGGCACAGATGATAGCCGGGTTCCAGGAGCAGAAAATGGGAAATAACTTTGGTTACAGCGCTTTTGTGGCGTATGGTTCCTTCTGGATCGGGCTGGGAATTATCTGGATGTTAAATGCATTTAAAATTTATGAAGCCTCAAAAACTGATGTAGGCTTTTATTTGGTTGCATGGACACTTTACACAGCCGTAATGTTTGTAGCTTCATTACGCGTTCATAAAGCAATGGTGGTTACTTTCGGAACATTACTGCTTGGCTTCATCCTGCTGGATATTGGCCACTTCGGCGATCCTGTTTTTAATGTTATTGCCGGTTACGAACTGATAGTCTGTGCGGGTGCAGCCTGGTATATGATGGCAGGGATTATCATCAATGATCTGGCCGGGAAAACTGTGTTAAGTATGGGGAAACCTTTGCTGTAACAGAATATATTTCAGAAAACTAAGGCTGTTTAGTATCTGCTGACAAATATTTATTATACTTGCTTTTTATTCACGGGGTGACTCCAGGTCACCCCGTGAATAAATCCCGCGAATTTGCTTTCTTAGTCGGGGCGCGACTTTGAGTCGCACTCCGACTAAAAAGCGCGGGAAGTGGCATTCCGACTTGCCGTGTGAATTTTAGTCAGGGCTTCACTCAAAGTGAAACCCTGACTAAGCTGGCTTGTTAAAATTGGCGCATTCTATATTCCGGTGCTCTGCACCTTAACTCACGCGCATTATCGCCAGCCTACAGATATTGCGCCACGCTGTGGCTTTGCTGTGGCTTCAAATAATCGCCATGGATGCAATAAATAAAGGTGCAGCACACCGCAATATTTGTAGGAATAAGTGGATAATAACATGCAAGGTGCAGCGCACCGCAATCGCTAATGCACGAGTTTTTTACACATATTGTTCATTTTCCTTGCATTTGATAGATGCCTGTTACATCTTATTATGTTGATTAAATGATTGATATGCGTTTTTCAGCAGGCCATACTTTAATTTTCTGTAATCCATTTCCATGCCGGGATAAGTTTTATGAGTTTTTCATCCTTTGTCAGTTTGTCCTCCTGGTTAAAAGTAATAATAAATCCTTCCAGTAAGCCAAGTTGCTCCATTGCTTCAAATAATCCTTCTGTTTCACGCTTTTCATTTGTTGAGTTTACTTCCCAGCATACCTGTAAGGCTGAAATGGAGTTGTCTTTGCCTCTGTATATGAAATCGCATTCCCGTTTCCCTTTAAAATACCAAACCTCGTTACCCCGGCGCCGCAACTCAAGAAATACAGTATTTTCCAGAAGCCGGCCATTATCAGGCGAAACTGAAGCAGAATAGAAATGAACTAATCCCTGGTCTATAGCATATACTTTTCGGGCATTTCTGGCTTGTACTTTTAGCGAGGAATGGTACATCGGGACAAGGAATAGTAAATATGCGTCAGTAAGATAATGTAAGAAATCCATTGCAGATGTGGCAGAACCTAATTCAAAGGTATTCCTTATGTTGTTGAAGGACACTTCCTTACTGACATTGCTGAGTAAAAACCGTACTATTTTACTATACGCTTCCTGGTTCCGCAGATTGTACCGTGAGAATATGTCGCGATACAAAATATCGGTAACTAATGTAGAAAGCATTTCCTCTTTACCGATTTGCAGATAACCAGGGAATCCGCCATGGGTCAGAAAAGAAATAAAAGATTCCTGACCCTTGGAAGCACCGGTAAAACTCAAATATTCAGAATAGGAAAAGGGGAACATTTCGAAGTCAAGATGCCTGCCTGTAAGTTTAGTCCCAAGCTCGCGACTCAGCAGCCGGGCATTCGATCCTGTGATAAGAACAGTTTTTTTTCGATCAACCGCATCCCGCACATATCGTTCCCAGCCTTCCACATTCTGAATTTCATCGAAGAAAATCATCTGGTTATTTCCATTCAGATTTTCAAATATCTCTTCCAATAATAGAAAATCACTTAGTTGAAATTCAACAGAACGGCTATCTTCAAAGTTGAAATAATTCAGCGAGTTTTGCCTGCGCATAATCTGTTTCAGAAATGTGCTTTTCCCTGCCCTTCGCACCCCGGTTATAATATACACAAACGGTGGAAGCGAAAGAAAACGGTCATATTGTTCCCGCTCAATCTCTTTATTCCCGGGAGCAAGCCACTCTTGTTGCGACTCAACAATTGATTTCAGAACATCCTTTAACATCTTAATAGTATATTTTACATTACAAATATACAACATATTCCATTAACAAAGTAAATTATCTTACGTTAATAATGTATGATATTAAGAAGATAAGAAAATCAAGGGTAGCAGCTATCTTTTGATTTCGTAAATCCGCACAAAAAAACCGCCTGAAGTATTATCCCGGCGGTTTTTGTTTAATTTATGTTGTAATTACATAATCTCCAGCAATTCCACTTCAAATATCAATGTGGCATGTGGTCCGATAACTTTTCCGGCTCCCTGTGCTCCGTAAGCCAGGTTTGATGGGATAAAAAATTTGTATTTTGCGCCTTTCGACATAAGCTGCAACCCTTCAACCCAACCTGAAATAACCTGGGTTACGCCAAATGTTGCCGGTTCGCCACGGCTAACTGAGCTGTCGAAAACGGTTCCGTCAATCAGAGTTCCTGTGTAATGCACTTTAACCTGGTTTTTTGCTGTAGCTTTTACGCCGGTTCCTTCATTGATAACCAAATATTGAAGGCCGCTTGGCAATTCGATTACACCTGGTTCTTTTTTATTATCCGCCAGGAATGAGTTTCCATGTTCGCTGTTTTTTACTTCTGCCTGTTTCTGCATACCTTCGAAAAATTCGTTCAATATACGGTTCACCTCATCGGGCGACATGCTGATTTCCTCGTTATTTAAAATAGCATTCAGTCCTTTTGTGAAATGCTCAATATCAAGTGCTTCAACACCTGAATTTTTTAAATTGCTTGCAATACTTAAGCCTAATGCGTAACTGATGTCTTTCATAGAGTGTTTTATCTTTTGGGGCTGCAAAGGTAGAGATTTTTGATTTACGATTTACGATTTACGATTTACGATTTACGATTTACGAATAACGATTTCCGAATAACGAATAACGAATAACGATTTCCGAATAACGATTTCTGAATAACGATTTCCGAATAACGATTTCCGATTTCCGAATAACGAATAACGATTTCCGAATAACGATTTCCGAATAACGATTTCCGAATAACGATTTACGAATAACGATTTACGAATAACGATTTCCGATTTATGAATGACCTTTTACTATTGAATAATCCACATTCGTACTTCGTACCTCGTCAATCGTAAATTTATTTCTTTACGCACATCAGGGTAAAATAGCACTCATGTGTATAATATATGTGGACCATTATAATCAACGTTGAATTTTAGATAGTATAATCATGAAAAAACCTATTAGAGCTCTGCTTTTTACAATTGCATGTGTTGCAACCGGCATGTTGCTTTCCAGTTCCGAGCCGGTATATTACGGCCAATATACTCCCGTTTTCATGGCTAGGACAGTCATGGAAAATGCAATAAAGATTGAAGCAGCACAACCACTTCGGGCTACAGGTAAAATATACATTTACGGGCAGTATATCCTGGTAAATGAGAAATATAAAGGTATACATGTAATTGATAACAGCGATCCGGCTACACCGGAAAACATGGCTTTCCTGCATATCGACGGGTGCATTGATATGGCCATGAAGAACAATGTGCTATACGCTGACAATGCCATCGACCTGATTGCGCTAAAAACCACCGACAATTTCTCAAGCGTTCAGGTGACAGAAAGAATCAAAAACATTTTCCCCGAAACCGAGTCGCCCGATAGATACTGGTCATCCTATTATGTTAATCAGTTCAGACCAAAAGGTGCAATACTTGTAGCCTGGAAAAAGAAGAGCTAAAAACCTGTAACTATGAATAAGATCATAAAATATTTCATTTTCGCTGTCATCCCTTTTGTGTTATCAGCCTGCGCCATGAGCGAGAAAAACGATATGGGTGGAGATGTTTCATCAGGCAAAGGAGGCTCGCTGGCGCGGTTTACCATTTCGGGCAACTATTTGTATACGGTTGACCAATCGTCGCTTCATACTATAAGCCTTTCCGATATAGAACACCCCAAAAAAGTAGCCGATAAATCACTGGGGATTTATACCGAAACGATTTATCCTTATCAGAATGCGTTGTTGCTTGGAACCGAAACAGGCATGTTCGTTTTCGACCTGAGCAATCCGGCAAGCCCGCAGCAACTTACATATTTTCAGCACATTCGCTCGTGCGACCCTGTTGTGGCGCAGGATAATTATGCCTATGTTACCCTGAACACCGGTAACCAGCGATGTTTCAATGGGACTAATGAATTGCAGATCCTGGATATTAAAAATCTGAATTCACCGCAACTGATAAAAACTATAAGTCTGACCAAGCCGCTGGGACTTGATATCGATAACGATACACTTTATGTTTGTGATCAGGGTCTGAAGGTCTTTAATTTAGCCAGCAAACAAAATCCGGTTCAGGTCAGTTACTTTAGTGATATCGATGCACAGGATGTAATTCATCAGCCAGGCCGGGTTATTGTAATCGGAACCGATGGGCTGCATCAGTACAAACAAACAGCAGGTGGATTGCAAAAAATCAGTACTATTCCAATACAGCTTTAATTATGAAGAAAATTTTATTGATTGTCTCGATAGTAACATTTGGTTCATGTCTTGTTTTCGCCCAGGAGAAGGAAATATTGGGTTCGCGAATGGGTATAGGTTTCGTTCCGCAATATGCCATTTCGGGAGGAATGCGCTTTGATATCGACCGGAGCATTTCGAAAATTTCGAATCAATGGCTTATCATTTCCCCCCAGGTTTTTATGGTTACGGGTGGCAGGTACGGCCACGAATTCGAAGAGTTGACAGGGCTTGGACTTGACATTAAACACAAAATTTACCTGAAGCCGAACAGCATGAAGCCTATTGGATTTTATGCGCAATATGGCATCATGTTCCAGCACTTTTCAATAATTGAAAACCGGCAATATACTGAATCCTATTTCGAAAACGGGATTGAATATTATGAGGTCGTTGAGGGAGAGGTAAATACAAAACTTAACAAGTACGGAGGAAATTTCCACCTGGGTTATCAGTGGCTTGTTGGTGACAAAGTGTATTTCGATATTTATACCGGTGCCGGTATCCGCATCAGCCATAACAGCCAGATCGAAGGCCTTGATACCTGGTACAACAATTACTGGGTCGATTATGGATATTCAGGCACACTGCTGGATGCAGGATTCAGGGTAGGATTTTACTTTTAGTATGTCCGGTAAACCAGTTTTTCTATAAAAGAAAGGTCAAACAGTTTTCCTATGCTGTTTCCTTCTTTTTTTCTGCAGCTTTTTCTTTCCCTATTAAAAGCTCAATGGATTTTTGTGCCAGGCGTTCAGTAAATCCTGATACAAAAGCAATAGCGAAATAATCGAGAGGATGCGAAATGGTGAAGCTAAAGAGTTTAATGTGTTCGGCAACAGAAGATTGCAGCAACAAGAAGATGAAAACTGAAAATCCCGCGCCTATAAATATTTTACTCATTGTAATCACCTGGCTGCTGCCAAGTTCGCTGATCCGTGGCGAATCCGACAGTTGTCGGGTCGACACAATGGCACTGGTAAGCGCGCCAAGGAGCCCAAAAAGCAACACTCCTACGATGTAACCGGTAAGGTTCAGATCCCTGGCATAATTGCTGCCCATATCATGGATGATTACAGCGAAATAGACTACTATTCCGGAAATTACCAGGAAAAGCAATCCTGAAAGAAGCCAGAACAGGTTCCGCGACAGCCTGTTCAGGTAAAACTGGTTGTCGTACGCTTCGTCTTTAAGCGCCATAGCATGTATAAGCGTTTCAACAGTCGGAGGAACTGTTACTCCCTCCGGACGTTTTCCCAAGAGGCTGATTATTGATTCTCTGCGCCATTCATTCAGTTTTCCGGTTTCCCGAAACAGTGATTTAGCATGAGCCATCCGTTCATCATCACTCATAGCATAAACAACCATTCGTTTTGCGGCATGAAAGCTTTTCCAGGCTTCATCAATTTTGTTTTCCTTTAAATATTTTTCCGAGTCCCATATCAGCTCTTTTGCCTGTATTGACCACTGAGAATTGGGAGCGTTTGAATCAATAATGCGTTTTTCAAGCTGGGGTTTATAACTCGACAGTTCCCCTGCCAGGCGCGAATAACGCGGAGTGTACTCCAGTGTTGTTATCTTGGTAAGGATGATCTCAAATCGTGGCCACATAGTTTTATATGTATTTGAAACTGGATAAGAACTATTCGTTTGAAGTAAAAATCTGACAAAATTGATCCATAAGGGTGTTATAAATACAATGGTTTCACTTATTTGTTCATTGACAGGTCTTTCAGGGATAATAGCAGAACGTAAAGCTTTAGAAATAAAAGAGTAAAAACCGGGATAGGTGTAGCATAAATTACAACTTAAAGTTACGGAATCTGAAGAGAAAAAGTCAAGCAGAGATAAAAATGCACGTTAAAATGGTGGAAAGTTATGCATCGGATATTTCAGATAAAAAGTTAATTATCCATTTTTGTAACAGATATTTGCACACGTATTTCTTATGCATATCAGAAACCAGAATTCATAAGGAATTTTACTATTTGCTGAAACTCATTTCGAAAAAAAACACATGCTTTTATATGATGTTTAAAGAATTAATACTTGCCCGTCAAAGCGTTCGTCGCTATTCCGAAACACCTGTTGAATCCGAAAAGTTAAATCAATGTCTTGAAGCTGCCCGACTGGCTCCATCAGCCAGCAATTCACAGCCATGGAGTTTTATTGTAGTTGATCAGGATCCTTTACGTACAGAAGTAGCCAAGGCAACTTTCAGCGATATAAAACTGATTAATAAATTCACAGTTCAGGCACCGGTAATGATTGTAATAGTTATGGAAAAGGCAAAACTTATCACGCGCCTGGCCATGATGGTGAAGAAAAAGGAATGGCCTTTGATTGATATTGGTATTACAGCCGAGCATTTCTGTCTGCAGGCCACTGAACTCGGACTCGGAACCTGTATGATCGGATGGTTTGAAGAAGATAAAATTAAAAATCTTCTGCAGATACCCTCGGATAAATCTATTGGATTGCTGATCAGCGTTGGATATGCAATTGAAGGGTATCCGCAGCGGGCCAAAATCCGGAAATCAATGGAAGAAATTGTGCGGCATAACCGGTATTGAAAGAAGTCTGAAAAATGCTTGCGACAAATTAATTTCAGGCTATTTCATATATCCAAAATCCCTCTATCTTTGGCCGGAAAATCCCCAAACAAACAATTCATATTCTATGAAAAAACATTTACTCTTCCTGGCATTGCCACTACTATTGCTGGCAGCAGGATGCAACAAACCAACCGGTTCAGTTATGGAAATAAAACCGGCCTTCATAAACCAGGCTACCATGGACAAAGTAATTAAGCAGCTCACCGATTCGTGCGGCGAAGCGTCAAAAGCACGTATCGAACGCGGCGTGAAACAGGTTGCTTCGCTGTGGGAAAAAAAGGATGGCGAGCAGGATGCTTTTACCTCTTTCTGTACCGCACAGTTTATCGCTGACACGGCAAAGCTAAACGTGCTGTTCAACAAACTCCAGCGCAGTTTCGAGGTGTTGTATGGCAATTACAACAAAATGGGTTTGGATTTACGCATTCCTGTCGATCTGAGTGGGGATGAGCTTACGCCGATTGATGAGATGTTCGGATCATTTTCGCCATCATCGCATCTTACGGATGATCTTTTTGCCAACAAAATTGCTTTTATCACCATGTTGAACTTTCCATTTTACACATTAAACGAGAAAACAGATCTGGGTGCAAAATGGTCACGTCGTGATTGGGCTTATGCCCGCATGGGTGATGCTTTTACTTCCCGTGTTCCGGCCGCCTTAAACCAGCAGGTAAGTGACGCTCTTGCAAAATCGGATATGTATATTTCGGAATATAATATTATGATGGACAAATTGGTGGATGCGTCAGGGAAGACTTATTTTCCTGAAGGGATGAAACTGATCACTCACTGGGGACTACGCGACGAACTGAAATCGCATTATGGCCAGGCTGATGGTCTTGCAAAGCAAAAAATGGTTTATTCGGTTATGAAAAGGATTATTGATCAAAGTATTCCGGAAATGGTTATCAACAATGCTGAATACCAGTGGAATCCTGCTGATAATAAAGTTCTGAAAGAAGGAAAAGAAATTAAAGCTACTGCCGAGCCGGACCGCCGTTACGAAATGCTGCTCAATAACTTTAAGGCTGTCCATTCAACTGATGCGTATTATCCCGCGCTTCCTACATACAGCCAACGTGCTTTTGAGTTGAATATGGAAATTCCGGAGAAAGATGTGGAAAAACTCTTTACCTCACTTATGACTTCTCCTGAAATAAAGGAAGTTGCCGGATTGATAAGCAAACGCTTAGGTCGTAACCTTGAGCCTTTCGACATCTGGTATGACGGATTTAAAGCACGTAGCGGTTTGAATGAAGATGATCTGACTATAAAAACCCAGACTTTGTATCCAAATCCTTTAGCTTTCGAAAAAGATATGCCCAATATGCTTCGCAAACTTGGCTGGAGCGCCGAAAGAGCATCGTACATTGCATCAAAAATCCAGGTTGATCCTGCCCGCGGTTCGGGACATGCTGCCGGCGCAGCTATGAAAGGCGATAAAGCCCGCCTGCGCACCCGTATCACCGACAAAGGCATGAACTACAAAGGCTACAATATTGCAGTTCACGAATTCGGACATAATGTGGAGCAAACCATCGATTTGTATGATATTGACTATTATATGCTGCAAGGAGTTCCGAATACCTCGTTTACCGAAGCGCTGGCATTCCTTTTCCAGAAACGCGACCTCGGTTTGCTGGGCATAAAAGACAGTAATCCGGATAAAGAACACCTTTTATCTCTCGATGCTATATGGTCGTGTTACGAAATTATGGGTGTTTCGCTACTCGATATGCAGGTATGGCGCTGGTTGTATACCAACCCGGATGCAACTCCTGCCCAGTTGAAAGAAGCAGTTATCAGGATTTCGAAGGAAGTATGGAATCAATATTATGCACCCGTTTTCGGAAGCAAAGATGAACCTATCCTCGCTATTTATTCGCATATGATCGATAATCCGCTTTATCTTTCAAATTATCCTGTCGGACATTTGATTGATTTCCAGATTGATGGATTTATTAAAGGAAAGAATTTTGCATCCGAAGTGGATCGTATTTACACCCTTGGCCGCTTAACACCGCAGGCGTGGATGCAGGGTGCGGTTGGTACTGCCATCTCGATTGATCCAATGTTGAAATCGGTTGATGAAGCGCTTAAGGTGATAAAATAGATTTAGTGCTCTTAAAAGGAAAGGGACTAATCCGGAACATGGCCGGGTTAGCCCTTTTTTAATGAGTTACTATTTAGATTTTAAGTGGATCGGTAAAATATGGATGTTGTGAAATTGAATTCTAAAGTGCATACCAGAAATTACAAAACTGCTAAATAGTAGACCCCCGAATAGAGTCTTTGTGTTTGAGTCTATACGGGGGTCCTGCAAATCTGTTAAGGATTTGATGCCGCAAAGATAGTTGCATCATTCACTCCTGACAGGAAATTAGCAAATTTTGTGATATCTGTTATTTCCGCATTACCGCTCTTCACTCTTCACGTTTCGCCCTTTGCCCCTTCGCCCTATCACTCGCTCGTTTTTACCTCTTCCACCTTTCCAACCTGGGAATCCCGTAGGCAAAAAACGGAGTAAGGAATCCCGGAATTCCCTTTTCTTTCATTTTCCCTTTCACCAGCTTCTGCATTTGCTTAGCTGTAAAATCAGGACGAAAGAATTTACCATCCTGGTAACAATAGCTGCAGTACTTTTCACTTTTAGAGCCATCGGCATTGGTGCCGCCACCTTTTTCATGCGTTATTATTTATTTTTTACGGGTCGCATGGAATACGCCATGATTAAAAATAATATCATCTTCGGTTGGCGTTTTTTGATCATGGCTATTTCATCTTTTTTCATTGGCATGCCACAACTCTGGCAGAATTTAAACATCTTTTCCATAATGTTTAAATTTTAATGAAATGTTTTGTTGAAATATTGCCGTTAATTGTAATTCTTAAGAGATAAACCCCCGGCTTGAACGAAGAAATATCCAGGGATTCAGACCATTCACCTGTAGATTTGGCAACAGGGTTAATAGTTGTAAGTACCAATCCCTGTTGATTGAAAATCATGATTCCAACCAAACTTTTCCTGAAAATGCGGATTTTAATATTCAGATTATCAATAACAGGATTTGGGTAAATGTTCAATGTGTTATCAGCTTCATCCTCTTCAATGCCATAGGCCGGATCACAAGTGCCGGGCATATTTGAATCGAGCCAGCTTAAGCGGTTGTGCATCCATGTTTTAAGTGTGCTTACTTCGCCGGAATAAGTCGTTGCTAAAGGAGATGGATTAGGCCAGACATAGACCCCAAGTATCAGCCATTGGATAAAATTTCGTTCCTGGGCTTCCATCAGCTGACCTGAGATGCTATCGATATAAGTATCGAACCAGGCATTGCTGAGTGTAGTTTGCCGGAGGTTCTGCCAGCGGCAGGCCAGATTATTCTTATAACGCGGATCTTCAAGTAATCGGCTCCACCAGAAAGGTACCTGCCAGTAATCCTCATAACATGGAAACTGGTATGCCCAGCCTGTGGTGAAATCGCCTTCGCAATAATCAGCATTATGCCAGGCTATGTCGTAATCCCAAACAGGTCCCATCCGGATTTTTCCACCTTTGCTATCGCGCTCCTTATTCAGGAATGTGCTTATGCGATACCCATCCACATTTTTACTTACCTCATTCACCAGGAAGTAATCGATAAATGTATTTTCGACCGCGTATTTTCGAAAACCATTTGCTGTATCAGCAAAGTTTGCGCCCTTAAGAGCGGTTTCAAATTCATACACATTTCCCGAAAGGTAAATTTTTTGCTGTGAGGTAATATCTGTTTCCTTAGGATACTCGTATTGAAAGAATATCTTTTGTCCGTTCGAACTTACCGAAGGAAGGTAAGAGGAGTTCCATCCCGAACCACCCGAACCTGTTTGTTTATCAATTTTAAAGATATATCCGCCTGTAACCTCATCGCCGGAGTTCTGTGTTGCACTTAATTTGGCAATATCCAGGCGGTTTTTATCCCGTTTAATTTTTTCCGAAAAAATGTAAATACCCTGATACTGTCCGTTAAGGATGAGTTCAACAAAATGGTAACGAGTACCGTAATGCCCCATGTTTTGCCAAACCTGGTAAGCCATTACGTTACGTAAAAAAGATTTATCGGTATAATTGGCGTTCAGTATCCAGTCGCTTTCTTCCGGCATTCCCAGGAAGGATACATTTATACTGTTTCCGAGGGCATCCCAGGATTCAAAACCATAACTCTTTTTTGGAAACATCTGCGAACTCGATCCACGGATTTCGATCCCGGAATACCCGTCAAATTGGGGAACATCTGTCAGGTAATTACGTTGCCCGGCTCCCTTGTTATAAATTTTTAATCCGGCTGGAATTTTTGGTTCATCAAGTATCGCCTGTCCATTGGTATTAATAACAACAATGGGTAGATTGGAGGACGTAAACTCAGTGGGAGTTGCAGCATTCGTTGAGGTTGTGAACTGATTCGCCGGGGTTTTGGCAGAGATTGCACTACCGGTTCCGGACACAGTTTGTGCAAAATCAGGGCATGAAAAGATGACAAGAATCAGTAGAAAGAAAAATGTTCGCATAAGCGTATTACGTAAAATTACATCCCCTGTTGAGCATGCAAAGTTACAATTCTATCCGACTGATTTTAATGAAATCTCTGAATAAAAACAAAGGTATTAACTGTACAGAAATCGTTTGATACTTCGCTTGGGGGTTTTTTCAAATTCACTCGAAACCACCTGGAATTTGGCGACCTGCATATAGGTAGGTATTTCCTTATTGAGGTGTTTGCGATATATTTCCATAATTGCTTCCAGCGAATGTTCTTTCATCTTTTTTGCATCCACCATTTCCATATCAGGATAAATCAGCGCAACCAGGCCTTCTTTGCGGTCGACCACAATAGATTCCTGCACCAGTGGGAATGCATTAATGCGGGCTTCAATTTCTTCAGGGTAAATATTTTGCCCCGAAGCACCAAGTATCATGCTTTTGCTCCGCCCTTTAATATACAGAAAACCTTCACTGTCCATGGTTCCGAGATCGCCTGTGTGCAACCATCCGTCGTGATCGAGGATTTCGCGCGTAGCTTTTTCGTTTTTATAGTAGCCTTTCATTACGTTTTCGCCACGAACCAATATCTCACCAACCACATTTTCAGAATCAGGGGAATCAATGCGCATTTCGAGTTGATCAACACAGCGGCCGGCTGAATTAAAGCGTGCATCGCGCCATCCGGCATAGCTGATCAACGGGCCGCATTCTGTCATGCCATACCCTATGGTAAAAGGAAATTCAGCTTTGCGGAGAACTTCCTGCACTTCCTCATTTATTGCTGCGCCACCGATAACTATTTCGTGGAAATTGCCACCAAAGCTCTCAGTGAGTTTGGTTTTTATCTTTCCGAGTATTACGCTGTCCATAAATGGAATTTTCATCAGAAATTTAACCTTGGGTTGCTCCAGTACAGGTTTGATTTGTTTTTTGAATATTTTTTCAATGATCAGCGGAACAGAAAGGATGAGCCTCGGTTTTATTTCCCCGAAGGCTTTTATAAGCAACTGGGGCGTTGGCATTTTTCCCAGGAATGTGATGTGGCATCCCGAAGTAAACGGATAAAGAAACTCGATGGCGCAACCGTAAGCATGAGCCAGGGGCAGGAAACTGAGGATATGATCGCCGGGAACCAAAGGCATATTGGTACGTGAATATACCATGTTGCCGGTAATGTTGTTATGAGTAAGCATTACGCCTTTCGAAAAACCGGTTGTTCCTGAAGTATAGATTATGGCAAAAAGCTCGGAATTGGCGATGATTTGCTTGGGCAGTTTTTCCTTGCTGAAATCCTTGGAAAGCAAACTTTTAAATTTGTTGATATTTTCGGCAGAATGCTTATTGTGAGTATACAAAGGCGTAAAATCATCAAGTGAGATCACCGATTTGAGTTTAGGCAGATTGTCACCATCCAAAACATCCCAGTTGGCCTTATTGGCAAACATCATCACGCTTTCGGAGTGGTTTATAATGTGTTGTACATCATTAGGTGTAAAGTTGGGTAGAATAGGAACTACTACTGCACCATAAGTAACGGTTGCCTGGTACGCAATTGCCCATTCAGCACAGTTTTTACCGATCAGCGCAATTTTTTCACCTTTTTTTAATCCACATTTGGCAAAAAGCTTATGCATATAATAAATGCTGCGACCTACTTCAGCATATGTATAACTTCCTGATTCATAATTGGTAAAAGCAGTGTGGTCCCAGTTTTCGAGTATACTGTTCCAGATAAACAGCGTGTAATTTTCCTTTAACATGGTTTTGGTGTTTTAGAGATCACTAATTTAAATTAAATATTCGTTACTAATCAGTCTGCTTTAAAACTATTTTAGCCACAGATTACACAGATTTTAAACTGCTTTCAGCAGTTTTTTAAATGAAATTTGAATATAACCAATGAATATTCATCTGTGAAATCTGCGAAATCTGTGGCATATATTTGTTTATCACTGTCTTAAATGAACTGATTAGCTACAAATATTCTATTGTTGAGCGCTGTTTGAATAAATTATTGGTTATAAATTCAAAGAGGGAATTCCGGGTCATAAATTCCAAGCACCAAATTCCCCAAATGAAAAATATAGGCACAAAATTCAGGAGGAGCAAACTCTTAGAATTTGGTTTCTTGGATTTTGAACGTTGGTTTTTAAAGGAAATAATTTTTCCGGTTCGGCCATAGTCCCGATTAAGAAACCCGTATTCCGAAACTCAGTATTACCCTGTAAAAGAAAAGTAACACTACTACGGCGATAACGATACTCCACTTAAAATAATTTCGCTGTATAACTCCTGATTGATGTATATTATTATATTCTATTGAGTTGTACAGAAACAAGGATGGTATCATAATCAAACCGGGTGTTATCGTTTTGAGAATAAATGGAATATAATAATTAGGCAATGTAATCAGAAACAAAATTAACATACCTGTCAGCCAGGGAAGGATAACCTGGCTGAGAACAAAGAACAGCCTGGATTCAGGTTTGATTAAGGTAACCGACCCCGACGAGAGAAGGAACAAGGGTGTAACTATCCTGCCGATAACAATAAGCATTACGATGGAAATAGCCGTAAATATGATTTCCACGGGATCTAACATATGACTCATGAACAACCATGCGGAAGTATAAATAAATTCTGTACGGGTGAAAACACCTATAATATAAGCGCCAAAGAACATGTTGACTCCACAGATAAATCCCCACAGGTAAAACAGTTTAAAGCGCTTGGCTATGGGATTCTCTGTAAAATACAACTTCAGGAATACAAAGGCAAGCATAAGCGAAAGTAGTGGCCCCATAGCAAAAATCACTACCAGCGCTTGTCTGGTGTATAGGGGGGAAAAAGTATAGAGAGGGAATTTTAACTGGTAATAATACCAGATTATGGGGATATTGTAAGACGAAGCCACCAAAATGGTGATGCCCTGATAAACAACATATATCAGCATAAACGCAAGAATAAAATATGCTGTGGAATGCAGGTATGTGAATCCAAACTTCCGGCGCAGTTCAGGGGTGGTTACAATCTTTTTGAAATTTTCAATGAATTGCTTGCGTTTCTGCCTGGCAAGTTCTTTACTCTCTTGTTTTGTTAAGCGAAAGTCGACATAGTAACCATTATCTGGTGACAGTCGTTTTCTGCGGGGGAAAATCGTTTTCCATGGATTTTTTCTGAATTTAACTAACCATTTCTGCCGATCTAATTTCCTGTCACGTTTTGCGTACATTTTAAAACGCTGCATGTCGCGCTCCGAGGATGTGAGTTCCCTTTTTTCAAAAGGATTAGCAATAAACCGGTTGAAACGCTTTTTAAACTGCTTCCAATCTTCAGCTCTCTTTCTTCGCCTCCATGCTTTTTCTCTTGCGCGTATGTGCTTCTTTTCCGCCCGTGTTCTGCGACGGTCCATTATTTCCAACGGATCTCTTCTCAAAAAGTACCACATATGCTTTTTCTATACTTTGGCGAAGGTATAACAATTATTCCTTCCTGAGGTTGAAGGCGCTTGTTGGATTTGTGATACGGCAAGTAGGGAACAAGATAATGAATATCCGTTTTTGTGTTATAGATGATTAACAAATTTGTCCTGTTTTAAAGCGGACTGACTTTTTCATGCCAGGAAATTAATCCTGTTATTTAGTGGAAGATACGGTTGTCACATCTGGCACTTTCCCATACTATGAAACCCTAAATCCGAAACTCAGTATCAGCCGGTAGAAAAAAAGAATGGCAATTGCCACGATCAGTATGCTCCACCGGAAGTAGTTATGCTGAATAACGCCTGACCGGTGTATATTTTCAAACTTTTGTGAGTTGTAAAGAAATATGGATGGAATCAGTAAGAAGCCAGGTGTTATCGTTTTAATAATCAGTGGTATATAGTAATTTGGTAATGTGATCAGGAACAAAATACCTATACCAGTCAACCATGGGAGGATAACCACGCTCAAAATAAAGTGTAGTCTGTATTCAGGTTTTATCAAAGTTACCGAACCTGACGACAGTAGGAAAAGAGGTGTAATAATTCTGCCAATAATGATCAGTGAAACTGTAGCGATAATGGCAAAAACAATTTCTTCGACAGCGAAAACATGGCTCATAAAAAGCCACTCAGAAGTATATATAAACTCTGTTCGGGTTATGAACCCCGATATATAAGCTCCGAAAAACATATTGACCCCGCCAATAAATCCCCACAGGAAAAAGAGTTTAAAGCGCCTGGCAATATAATTTTTAGAAAAATACATTCTCAGGAATACAAACGCTAACATCAATGAGAGAATAGGCCCTGATGCAAAAATCACTACCATTGCCATACGGGTATATAGTGGTGAATAGGTATAAAGAGGGAACTTTAACTGGTAGTAATACCAAACGATAGGTATACTGTATGATGAAGCCAGCAGAATAGTAATTACCTGATAAATTATGTATATCAGTATAAATGCGAGGATAAAATAAGCTGTGGAATGTAAATAGGCGAATCCGAACTTCTGCCGTAGCTCGGAAGAGGTAAATATGGCCCGCAGATTATCGCGGAATTGTTTGCGTTTTTGCCTGGCTAATTCTTTGCGTTCTTTTTTAGATAAGCTATATGTTGTATAGTACCCGCCGCCAGCCAATCTGCGTTTCTTGCGTGGGAAAATTGCCCGCCACGGGTTTTTCCGGAATTTAGCCCACCATTTACGACGTTTGATTTTCCGGTCATGCGCCAGTTGCTTCTTAAAGTGCTGTTTTTCCCGCTCGGCAGGAGTATGTTTTCCTATCGTAAAGGGGTGAGCCATAAATTCAGTGAAACGTTTTTGGAACTGTCGCCAGGCTTCTGCGCGTTTTCTGCGCCGCCTTGATTTTTCCCTGTGGCTGGAGTGCTTCTTTTCCGCTTCCATTCTGCGCCTGTCAGCGGTTTTGAATTGGCTTGAATTAAATATTTTCCACATAAACCTGATTATACATGTTTGCTAAGATATAAATTTTATTTTATCCTGCCTAAAAAATAGCTGCACTCTAATGATTGGCTTCGGGGAGACCTGGGGTACAGAATAAAGCAGGTTTCATAAGCAGTAAAATAAATTATCAGTGTGAATTTACAAATATCATATAGACTTTTTAAACAAGCCATGAAACTCATCCATAAGTTCATAACTATGTGAATAACTATATTTTCCATCGGGTTATGTTCGTGCGAATTTGCCCTTATTTAGAGCGATCTTGTAGATATTTAGTTCTGCCGTACATTTTTTTCAAAAAACCTGTATTACTTTTTCGCTTTAAAGTCATAAAGAATACAAAGCGTTTAGAAAATATCACTGACTATGAAAAATACGGATGTAATTCTTACTGACCAATACTCTGATATTCTGCCCGAAGAATCGTCAACTCAATTCGTTGTTAAACCATTTCATATTATTGGTACAGCAGTGCTTCTGCTGGCCTGGGCGTGGCTGGGAACAGTAATTATTAGCTAAGGCATTTTTTGTAAAACCATTTCGCATCCTTCCGATTCCTCTGATTCAATAGCAGAAATTACCAATCTGCATATCTGCTAAATTATTCCAACTCTTTCACCTGCTCTTCTGCAAAGCAAAAAATGCCTGTGGCCCCATTTGTAATGGATGTTACGCGGTTATTTGCTTTTATTTCTTATTCAAATCAGTACTCGGTTTGAATTTGGAAAAATGAATTCTAGCTGATTTTAAGAGATTTTAGCGTAATTGCTATTAAATATAAAAACAAAAAAGCAATTAAGTTTGTTAAAGACTATTAATCAATTCTATAAACTAACATTTAAATTATAGAGCTATGGATTTTTCGACCCTTAACTGGCTGGCAATTATTGTTGCTACATTAGTATTTTTTGGACTCGGAGGGTTATGGTACTCACCAAAAGCGTTTGGTGCCATCTGGATGAAAGAAGCCGGTGTAACCAAGGAAACAGCAAAAAAGGCTAATATGCCTAAAATCATGGGCTTAACTGTTTTGTTTTCGTTTATCATGGCTTTGAACCTGGCCTTATTTATGAATTCGCCTGAAATTGGTGCATCGCAAGGTGCCATGTATGGTTTTTTTACCGGCTTCGGCTGGATAGCCATGGCAATTTTTGTTACCGGGCAGTATGAATTCCGCAGTACACGCTATATGCTGATCCACGCCGGGTACAATATTGTAGGACTTACGTTGATGGGAGTTATTCTGGGAGCGTGGAAGTAGACGAGTTTGATGAGAAATCTCAGAGTTAGACTGGGAGATTGGGCGAAGGGGCGAAGGGAGGAGTGGGCGAATTTCGGAATCGTGATTTTTGAGTTGTGAGTTTTGATTTTTCTGATGGGTATCCCTTATGCCAAACCCCTAAACCCTAAACCCTTTCATGAGTTATCCTCTGCCGGTTAGAGTTTTCGGAATCCGTCCGGTTCTAACACTTTCCGAACGCAGTCGGCGACCAACAATCCGCTCAACCATTGCCCCGATTTGCAGAACTTTATCTATATCCAGGTTGGTTTCTATACCCATTTCGTCCATCATCACAACCATATCCTCGGTTTGAATCAGACCGGTAATCAGAGGATCGGCATAATAATACGCGCCAGTTCCTGCTACAGGAATGCCATCCACAAAATTTGCCGGCTGACCACCGATTCCACCCATGGTTGATTCGTAATTAGTCATGCCGGCTTGAAGAGCGGCAAGTACATTGGCGAGTCCCCAGCCGCGCGTGGTATGAAAATGAACGATTTGTTTCTCAGGACGGCCAATTTTATCCATCAGCATCGAATAATAACGATACACCCGGTCAGGGGATGCCGAGCCGTCGTGGTCGGCATGTTCAACGTCGCTTGCCCCAATATCAAACCAGCGTTGAGCAAATTCAACAGCTTTCTCCATTTTAGTCGGACCTTCAATCGGGCAACCCCAGATGGTGCTGACCGTTCCATTTACTTTTAATCCGGCATCTTTTGCTTTTGGTATCCATTCCTCAGCCATCTTCCAGTAGTCGGTAAGCGAAAGTCCTGAATTTTTAACATGATGCGATTCACTGGTCGAAACCATTAACAGAATACGGTCGGGTCCCCAACCTTCTTTCCGGGCCTGTATGGCACGTTCAATAGCTTTTTCGCGAATGGTAACAGCAGTGAGGCTTACATTTGGCAACAAGTGCGAAACCGTTTTGCTGGCACGTATTTTTTTCAGTAATTCATCACTATCCTTAAACTGGGGCATCCCGGATGGATTTCCCAGATTTGTAACTTCAACATGACGGAAACCGGCCAGGATCAGTTGCTCGGTTAGCCAGAGCTTTGCGGCTGTCGGGATAAATTTTTCCTCGTGCTGAAAGCCGTCGCGAACGGTGATATCGCCTATAGTTACTTTTTTAGGATAGTTCATGGGATAAGATGTAGTTTGCTATCAAATATACGTTATTTTTGGAATGTTCTTAGGCAGGTTTCTGATTTAAGAATCACCAATAGTAACAGATACATTCTCCCGTTGTTCATCAGTATGGCTTTAACCATTCAGTTATATGAGAGTTATACCGTTCAGCAATTCTCTCCAACAATCCAAATCTTTTAAATAATTGCTTATTTCTGACTTCATATTTAGCAAATTCAGGAGGTATGTATTCCTGGGATGTACTTTGTTGCTCTGTGTTCCGCTAAAAGCAGAATACAAAACAAATGTTCATTCCATTTCAAGGCGTGAGGGTTTGTCGAATGGTGCGGTAAATACTATTATAAAGGATTCGGAAGGCTATGTCTGGTTTGGAACCTGGAACGGTCTGAACCGTTACGACGGCAGCAATATTGTTACTTACCTTCCCGGCAGCAATTCCAGTTCTATTCACAACCATGTAATCAGGGAATTGTATCCATCAGCAGCTGGGCCCATTTGGATGCTTACCAACAAAGGTGTTGGGTTATATGATAATATCCACGATCGGTTTACCTCTTTTTTTACCCAGGAATCGGAACAGATAAACTACGAGAACGATATCGCTGTTTGTCATTCCGACAGGTATGGCACCCTGGCTTCAGTTTTCGGAAAGGGAGTTTTTAGTTTCGACAGTTCAACAAGGCAGTTCAACAAGATTTCTTTTGAGCAGCAATCTTTGGCATTGTCGCTAAGCATCAAACGGATTCATATTGCAGCAAACCGGGCATACTGCATCACGGCAAGCGGGCAGCTGGTAATGGTATCCGGTAGCCGCCTTTTGAATGTTATGCAACTCCCGTTAACCGGAGCTATGTCATCATCCTTTTCGGTTATGATAAACCGGCGTCCTTATCTGCTGATTACCCAAAGGGCAGGTGCGGCCATTTTAGTCGATCTTAAAACAAAAGAAATTCAGCAACTCCGTCTCCCCGATGACATTATAACTTCCTTTTCCATTTCGAAAGTAAAAGAAAAACTCTGGGTCGGCACCGAAAAAGGGAGAATATACAGTTTCAACCTGCTGACACGTAAATTTGAAGTGCTGAACACACTATCAAACCCCCTTAAAAATAATCCTATTACTACACGCATACAAAGCATATGTGAAACTGAAAATGATATTTTATGGATTGGAACCGATGGAAACGGTGTCTATTATCTTAAACTCACTGAATTTCCCAATAAAAGCCTTTCGTCAGATCAATTGGCTTATCCCATTGTACGAAGCATCCTGGTAACCAGTAAAAGAGATGTATTGATTGGAACTAAGGGCGGTGGTATTGATATTTTTGATGCCAATGGAAATCATATCAGGGAAATTTCTGTTAAAAACGGGTTAAGCAATAATTCTGTGCTTTCATTTCACGAACAAAATGACGGATCCATATGGGTAGGTACTGATGGAAAAGGAATTGATATTATTTCTGCCGACTACAGGAGTATCCGAAATTTCCCGCGTGATTTTAATATTTCCAGGCCTTTGAGCTTTTCTTCGGTTTACCGTATACTTGAAGATAGTGACCATCGGATTTACCTGGGAACCAGCGGTTTTGGGGTTATAATGATAGAACTTGACAAAACCAGGAACTCTACACCAATAAATAATGAGCAAATAGTGCTGGATAAAAACATCTCCGCACCGGGACAGCAGAAACAGATAGTTTATTCCCTGGCTGAAGAAAAACCGGGTGTGATCTGGATAGGAACCAGGGGACTCGGTGTGTATCGGTATAATACGATCACCAAACGCGTAATCGGGCAATACACTACCAGGACAAATCCTAAGGCTATCCGCAATGATGATATCCTTTCCTTGTCAGCCAATTACCTGGGGCGAATATGGGTAGGCACCAGTAACGGTATTTTTAACCTTGTGCCCGTTTCTGACGATCTGGTAAAAGTGGAAGGGTTAACTGTGCAGTCCGATCTTACCAACACCAGTGTTCACGCATTACAGTTCGACAAAATGGGTAATCTGTGGATCACTACGAACCAGGGCTTATCGATGATAGATAATAGCCGGTTGAACGTGAGGAGTTTTAACTCAAATGATGGCCTGGTGAATTTTGAATATAGCGATGGGGCTTCATACTATGATGTAAGTGCCGGCAAACTTTATATTGGGGGCACTATGGGTGTGGATATTATACAAACGGATGAAATAAAATTTTCCTCCTATTTTCCTCCAATCGCCATCAACCAGCTATATATAAAGAACCAGTTGGCAGAACCGGGAAATGAAAGTGTACTTACCACCCGCATTAACCACCAGGAAAGACTTAACCTGAATTACAATCAGAATTCCCTGACTTTTTATGTTTCACCCCTGGCATTCTGGGCGCAGGAGCGCCACCGGATATCATACAGGATGAAGGGATTTCTCGAAGACTGGACTGTGAATACACCGAACCAGCCTATTAACTTTTCCAACCTGGAACCTGGCAAATACCTGTTACAGATTCGGGTGAGTGATGAAAACGGAAACTGGTCGAAACAAATCAGGGAGGTGAAGATAGTAATTGCGCCTCCGTTCTGGAGGACTATTTGGGCCATTATCGGGTATATACTTCTGTTTATCGGAATCCAGGCCTGGATATTTTCGGCATACCGCCGTCGTGAAGCCCGGAAGAAAGAGGCGATATTGCAGGAATTCCAAAAGAAAAAGGAAGCTGAATTACAGAGTTACAAAATTGAGTTCTTCACGAATGTAGCCCATGAGTTTCGCACACCGCTTACGCTCATCACTTCTCATATTCATGCCTTGCTCGAGGACACACGGAATGTGGTTGAGAACCCCCGTCTTTTAAAAGTCTTCAACAACAGTATCAAACTTCAGAAACTGGTACTTGAAATCATGCAATTCCGCAAGTTGGAAAAGGGGAAAGAACCTTTAAATATACAAGTAACAAAGCCGGTTGAGCTGATTCGTGAGGTTGTTTTGGACCTTGAGCCGCTTGCGCAGCAGCGAAAAATCGTTTGCGAAGTAATTGCCCCTGATGCTGAAATCGGATTCAGGACGGATGCGGACAAACTTCAGCGTATAGTTACAAACCTGGTTTCTAATTCGATCAAGTACAATAAACCCGGCGGATATGTTAAAACTATTATAAAATCAGAAGACTCAAAACTGATCATCGAAGTCGAAGACAATGGAGTGGGAATAAAGCCAGAGTATTTTGACAAGGTTTTTGAACCTTTTGGAATATCTTCGGCCCGTAAAAAGGGAAGTTTCCCCGGATATCGTTCAACCGGATTGGGTCTTGCCGTTACGAAAGGGCTGATTGAGCTGCTGAAAGGCACCATCGGCTTCGAAAGTACAGCTGGTGTAGGAACCAGGTTTACCTGCGTTTTCCCGGATGTGCACCAGGTAAGCCTTGTCGAGTTGGTGAACGAACCTGCCGAGGAATATGATGAAATCAGTTTCATTGATGAAAAAGCACCTGATATCCCCGAAGGCATTTCAACCCTGTCTGCCGGAAAGCCGCTGATACTGCTGGTAGATGATGATCCGGAAATATTGGTGTTGCTCCGTGATTTCCTGCAGACAGACTATAATATCATTTTTGCGACCAACGGAATAGAAGCGTTAAATAAAGTCTTTTCTGATAAGCCGGATCTGCTCGTTTCGGATATCATGATGCCAGAAATGGATGGTATTGAACTTTGTGACAAGTTGCGGGAAAATTTCGACACCAGCCACCTGCCGGTGATCCTGCTCACTGCCAAAGCCGAAATAGAGGACCGGATCAGCGGTTTAAAAGCCGGTGCCGATTCATATATACCAAAACCTTTCCATCCTGAACATCTGAAAGTACGCATCGATAAACTGTTGCGTTCGCGGTCAAATATGAGAATCCGGTTTGGCCAGCCAAATGAAAATCCCGCCCTGGTTAAAGAAATCCCTGACCCGTTCTTCCAAAAGATGATCAGTTATATTGATGAAAATATCGATGATGAATCGTTTTCATCCGAAAAGCTTTGCGATAAACTGGCCATCAGTAAGTCATCGCTTTATAATAAAACCAAGTCGTTGCTTGGCACCACACCACACAGCCTGATAAACCAGCGCCGTTTAAGCAAAGCAGCCATACTGCTGAAATCCACATCCATGACGGTAAGCGAAATTATCGATCAGACCGGATTTGCCAGCAGAACACACTTCTATGAGTTATTCAACAAAGCCTATGAGTGCTCGCCTTCGGATTACAGGGGTAGCACTTTGAGAGGTTAGAGAAGGCGGGAGAAGAGCTTGGAGACAGGGCGATGGGGCGACGGAGAGACGGAGAGAGAGGGAGAGGGAGCGACAGGGCGAGAGTGAGACTTTAGCCTTATTGCTGGCAAGGCGAAGGGCGACACTTCGGCTTCGCTAAGTGCAGGCGGGGCGTGGGGTGAAACGGAGAAAGGCGGGAAATGAAAGAAAAAATGGCAACATGTAGTCAGATTAAATTCCTGAAACCGATTAAAAATAAACTTCCCGATAAAGTATCAGATAACCGAATAATTTATTTCTGTTTCAGCAGAACGTTTAAATATTTTGGTTGTTAGTATATAGAAGTACTTTACTGTTATTTCACATAGATCTTTTCTTAACCTGTGTGAAAAACTGAAACGCTTTAAATGGGTCAGTCATAAAAGTTGGGGAAGAAGAATGATTTTTTGGAAAGGCCATACGTTTTTTGAAACTTTCTGGTTTCGTTTTTTCACGTAAGTGATAGTTAATAAAGCACCGTAGGTGCGAACTTATGGTAGAAAAAAGATCATCAATATATTAAAAGCCTCGTAGAGGCGGTATTATTGATGAAAAAATTATTCATAAAATTCAAAAATATAGGCTGCTATCGTGAATATGAGAAACCTCTATATCTTTCCTGCCATGAAAATTAGCCAACCATAAGTTTATTCTTATTAATCCATTTCGAAAAACCGGCCTTTACAATTCTTACAATGTACGAAAGAGATTAAAAGGGACTCATTTCTAAAAACCTATGGACATGGTCTTTGTACCCATTTACTGCCAGGGGAAATTGATTGGTATTGGTTAAAATTCATGAGATATATTTGAATAGCTCAGGACGCATTTTGGATGGCAATATATTT
>JAURYB010000084.1 GCA_030654075.1 Bacteroidales bacterium
TCTTTATCAATTAAATGGTTAAATAATTATTTGTTTGAAACAGACGAAGAGTTAAATCCTTTATTCTTGTGGAACAGGATGACACAGAAAGAAGTTTACTGAATTCACTGGCAATTTCCTGTGATGGAGCTGCCTTTTTCGACCAGGTCAACTGCCCGAATTCAGCATAAAGCTTATTTTTGATTGCTGATTTTACAGAACTATTTAATTCGGCATCGGTTATAAATATATCAATATTCAAATGCTCCGTTCTGTCTCTGTTGCATTCGCAAACTACAATTGGGATGTAAGATGTGCCGACCTTTGAAATACTGGAGTCACTGATTAATATCTCATCTGTCAGTTTTTTCTGTATGTTCATTTCATGTATGAACCACTTCATGGAATTGATAACATTTTGCCCTTTTTGCTTGATATTCGAAGCAATTATTTTTTGACTGGTCGAAATTGATTCTAATTGAGATATAGGTATGGTTGCAGTCAGGTATTTTGTACGGTTCGAAACCTTATCAATTTCTTTACTGGCAAAGTCAATGGTTGGTTTGTCAAGTTCGAAGACCCGGTTCTTTAAATTAGTATTAAGTCCGTCAAAAAGTTTGGTGTAGCGCTTTGCTATCATATTATAATCCCTTTCCATTCGGGACTTAATGCTGAGCAAGGCTTTTTTTTGTTGAACCAGTTGCATAATATTCGAATCAACTTCACTCTGAAATTTTGCAAGTTTCTGTGAAATCTGCGAGCGAATCAGGGAATAAAATCCTTTGTTTACATTGTTGCAAACATGATCAGCGGCTCTTACCTCGGCAGCAATAACAGCGGTTTGCATTGCTACCACCGCACCGGTAGTTATATTTACATGGCGTGAAACGCTACTCATTTCATCAGCCATTGGTTGTGTATCGACAGTATAATTAAATGTTGCCATAATCTAATGATTTAAAGGAGATTAAATATTTATTGTGTAAAAAATATTATCCAACTGTCAGCTCTTTGGCAGTGGATTGCCACAATTAATGCAAAATTGATATTCCGGTCCATTAGATGTATTACAATTCGGACACATATTCTGATCTGTCAACTCTTGAGTGTTTCCTTCATCTTCGTCTTCATCTTGTACTTCATTTTCTTCCTGTTCTTCAATAATAGCGTCAATGGCTTCGGTTCTAATGAAATTATCCATAGGTTCAAAACCCAGTTTCTCTAGGATAGTTTTTAATTCAGAATCAGGTAATTTTTCAAGATATTCTTTTGAATAGTCACTGATTACATCTTCGTTTTGATTCTCTTCTTCATCCTCATCTAAAAATTCAACTTCTTCATCTTCATTTATAACATCAACTTCATCATTTGCAACTATTTGATTAGGACTTTCTTGATTTTCTGATTTTTCAACTATCAAATCAGTCTCCTTTACAATAACCTCATTTATGGCTATTTCAGTTTGATTCTCATTCTCATTTACTGAACCACTTCCCACAAATTCATCCGATATGACTGTTTCCTCCTTTGTTATTTCGGTTGAAATCAAATCTTCATCAAGTTCCCTGAGCGCGTTTTTAGCGATAACCGGAAGATTTAGCGACATGTGTTCATAAATTATGTCTTCTACGCTTGGCACCGGAGGCATTTCGGAATTTTTTGCAAATAGAGCATTAACTGAAATTAATGGTTTTCTTCTCTCATCCAGCTCATGTAACTCTCCGGCTGCAACAGCTGTATCTCTTGAATTCCCATCACGAAGAAGCGCATCGTAATAATCAATATGTTCAAATTTTTCTGCCTTAATATCTATGTCTTCTTTTAACCGCTCCATGTAGTTTTCAAACTCCATCTGTACATTTTGAAATTCCTTCGACTGTATTTCAAACGCCTGGAAAACTTCAGCTTCATTACTACTAGCAGTAACAACAGTGGAATCTAAAGATCCATCTGATTGAGACATACTATCTTCTGTCTTTTTAAGTGAAGCCATTGTATTGTATGCGGCAACATAATCTCTTAAACTGGCGCGCATTAAATTAATTAAGTCAGCGCTTTCAGCCCGGTTACGTCCATAAAAATCTTCGGTATCCTGGTGCCACTTATTTAAGTAACTTATTTTCTGATCCTTTATATGGTTGTATATTTTTAAACGTTCAATACGGGTTTCATTCATCAGATTCTGAACCATAGGCGCAACAATTTCCTCATGGATCTGATGAATCCCAAAAGGGAAGTTTGTAGAACTTCCGTCTTCGGCCACCCAGCTATCTGAAAGTAAATTGTATTTTGTCCTGGAGCTTTCTTTTAATTGGAATGGAACATAATCCTGAACGGAATCCCCATAATTAAAACTTTCGTTGCGAATTCTCTCAATTTCAGATGCTTCCAAGGTAGGGGAGTAGTGATTGTACGGGGATTTTAAAATCTTGTACAAAACTTTATTAGACTCAAATACAATTTTGTTGGTCGAAGCGACTTTTAGAGCAGAGATAGCTTGAACTGAATTGGCCATGGTAACCATTAACCCTTTCAAAACATCCTCAAATTGTGCGCTGTGACGTGACAGTGAGTCTTTTAATTTATTGAGCTCCTGGAATTTTGCAATATCATCGATATACTTTTGAGTGTCGAAAACTTCGATAGTCGGCGCGCCGTCAGGAATTTCCGAAGTAGAATATTCCTTAATAAAATCCACATAACTGCTGTTATTTGCAACTAATGGTAACGAAACAGACGTTACATCCAGATCATCCATACAATAAGAAATTGTACGCAGCGATCGCTCAAGATTGCCAAAATAGTCATGCTGATTTAATTGTTGCATGGATCGCGAATACTGCTCTGTATCTATTTCTTCAATATCGTTGGAACTTTCAACCAATGGAGCTTCTGCTGATAATTTTTCCAAATCCGCAATCTTTTCAATCAATAAATCGTTTTGCTTCGACAACTGAAGCTTTACTTCTGATTCTTCAACTAAACCAGTATGGTCCACCATAAAACTTTTGTTCTCATACTTTATCTGTTCAGCAATCGGCACATAGGCCACGCCCAGTTTACTGACTTTATAATCTCTGAAGATTTCAGTATGTAATTTCTTAAATTCAACTATTCTTTCATTCAATGCATCTATTTGCTTGATAATTCCTTTTTCTTTCAAGAGGAAAATTATGTAAGGAATAATCAGAATACAAAGTAGCCATTTCCATAATACTGCTTTCGACAAATCCTGATCTAAAATCAATTTGTCCCCTTCAAGTGTGGCAATTTCTTTTTCAATACGTTCTTCCTCCTGAACTATTTTCTCAGCCATTTGCTGATAGTAGTTAAATAATATCCTAGCCTGATCTTGATAGACATTACTGGATTCCGCGAAAATTTTACCTTTCATAATGTTAAACTTTAATATTAATTTGTAAAAATCTGTTTTCTTTCCTTGTAGGTGCGTTCACAACGTTGGATATTCTCTATGATTTTTTCATAATTAAGGGGAATATCAAAAAGGCAATCTTTAATGGTATTCATTTCATTTAAAAAATCCGATTCTAAGTCTAAGGCTTCTTTATTATTGCAGGGAGAGATAAAGCGCAGGTTTTCATGTATTGTGGTTATTCTTGATTTTACATCAGTTGGAATTGTTGCCATCTGATCTATTTTTCGCAACACATTCTTGGTTGCCATATTCATCTCATCCAAATGATAACGGTTTAGGCTTTGTTCAGCAAATACTTCATGAACTTTTTTAGAGGATGATATTGCTATATATAACCCAAGGGAAAGTAAAAAGAAGAATATACCTTGGATTAAAATCTGGCTATTAATTTCGATTGGCTTTACCGTATTGGAAATAATCATTGCAGCAATAGCAGCTACAGTGTACACTGAAGTGAAGAGCCATCTCAAACCCAACGAACCAATAGTTTTTTGTGATTTATCTTTAAAATCAACCATTGGGAATATAATATCGAGAAAGAAAAGAGCATAAATAATTGTAGATACAATTATATTCAGAGCTAAGAGCTCGTTGGCAAGGTTTTTCCCAAAATACAGAAAACAAATTATTATTAATGCCTCACCTGCTAACATAAACAAGATAGAAAACGTCTTATTTGAATTCATTTTATTGATTTTTATAGGTTAACCATTTTTTTGACCACATTTTGGACAGAATTTAATATTTGGTGTTAACGCAGTACCACAACGGGTGCATTTCCCTTCCGATACAGGTTTACCGCAGCTGCCACAAAATCCGGAACCAGAGGCAATCGGGGCATTGCAATTTGAGCATAACGCTAGATCCATTGATAATTGCTGCCCACAACTCACGCATCGTTTTGCATTTTTATCATTATCGGTGCCGCATTTTGGGCAAGGGCAATATTCATCGCCACAAAAAGGGCAGAATTTCTGGTTGCTGGCAAATTTCTTAGAGCAATTAGAGCAATAAACTTCTCTTGCAGCCACAATCGGTTGCTGATTCCCCGCCTGACCGCCTGTATTATTAGGATTAAAAGTTGGTTGATTATATTGTGGCTGCATAATTCCCCCGCCACCACCCATTCCGCCCATCATATTTGTGGCTACAATTGCGCCTAAAAGCCCTCCACTATTATTCGACATGCCATCAACGGCATCCTTTGCAACCTCAAATGCCTGAGATTGTTGCCAGGTATACCCTCCGATAGCTTGTGCGCTTTGCCTTGAAATAGCTTCAAGGATTCTTTCCCCTGCTGGATTTGAGCTATCAATCTCAACGGTTGTTATGTAAAATTTAGTTAACTCAAAACCTATATTTTCCCAAAAAGGAAGCATGATGGAACGCAAGTGTTCTGACATACTATCCAGGTGAGCTGAAATCTGCTTCAATCCAATTCTGTTGTTAATCATAAATTGCATAAGTGCCGACTTCGTTTTAGTTGAAGATTCTCCTACAAACTGGTCAGTCAAATCCGTTTGACTAAAGATCTCTTTTGTGCCGACTATTTTAATTAAAAAACGTTCGGCATCAATAATCTTCAATCCGTACCTTCCATTAGCGACTAAAGGGATGTTGGTATTATAGTCAGCATCATGGATATCCATTCGGTTAATTTCCCAGTCAATGTTATAAGGCTGGAGCATATTTACAAACCAAATTTCAGCTGTAAATGGGTTCTTGTTTTCTTTTGAAGTCAAACTTCCAAATGGTATCCCGTAAAAGTTTCTTAGAAATGGGAGATTCTCTGTATTCAGGGTATGCTTCCCAGGTCCGAATTTGCCCTCGATTTTTCCTTTTGAAAATAAAAATGCCATCTGTGATTCCTGCACAATAAGCTGGGTGTATGTGCTAAGGTTAGTTTCCGGAAATCTGTAAGCATAAATGGTTTGATTCCCTTGTGGGGCCCATCTTACCAAATCTATTAGTGCCATAAATTTATTTTTAAGATTAAACTTTCTCTCGCGAATGAATTAATCTGAGTTAAAGTAATAAAGTGTATTCTTGGTATTGATATTTTTAAATGTAAAATGGCTTGTCAGTTTATCAATTCGCCGACTAATCAGGACGTCGCTTGCAATGTAATAGACTTACTTTTAAAAACTGTTTTAATTCAAGCAAATATTCTGATTAAGGTACAAAGAGAAACTATTTGTGTGGGGCAAAAATTAACAGTTTGATCATACATTTTAGAGTTAAAAAACTTGCTCGCAGTAAGCAGGGTTAACTCATATTCAAAATTCAAAGGAGTGATGCTTTTTTTGATTTAAATATGAAATTTAGCCACTCTGCATAAAACAATTCAGTTAAAAAACCGACATGGCTAATGTCATTTTATGGTCAAAGATTTGCGTTAAGGGGAGTCAATTTCTTTTAATTATTAAGATCTTATATATGTCTGTCTGTTTTTGGTCAGATTAATTTAAATACAATGTACAAAATGCAATATTCCTAAATGGCCGGATGTTATGATTTAAAATGAGATAAACGGTCTAGTAGGCTTATTTCCAATTCTATCTCTCAAAGATATGGAACAAACTGATTTAATTATGCTAATTTATATGTAATTTATTTCGATTATAAATAGCAATTGTTAACTTTATTATTCAATTGGGTTTTACAACCTGATTTTCAATAAAAAATGGATGGGAAACATGTATAATCATGTAAAATATTGATTAAGGCGGAAGAGAGTTGTAATAAATGGGAGATAATCTCAAAATTTGTTTAAAGACAATTATTATACGCCCGTCTGAAATCATCGGGATTATTAAATATTGTTATGATATATGGTTTGAGAAACAACAGACTTCCTTTACTGGGTAATTAGTTAGTGAAATGCAGAATCTGACTATGTGTTATAATGAAAACTTCATTGGTAAATTATATTGTACCCGAACAGGTTTATCCGCTTGTTTACCGGGAATCCAATTCGGCATTGCTTTAATCAGGCGGATTGCTTCTTCATCGCACCCGCCGCCAATGCCCTTGAGAATTCTTATAGCTGAAAGGCTGCCATCAGTTTCAACCACGAAACTGGTATAAACTATTCCCTGTATACCCGATTCCTGTGCATTCAGCGGATACCTGATATTGTTCCGGATATATCTGACCAAAGCTTCATTGCCACCAAGAAAGAATGGCATATTGGGAATAAAAGTTAATATTTTTTCTTCGGTTAATTCATGATTCTTTATTGACGCGTCTTTTTCCGTGGAAGATACTGAAAATGCATCTTCGTGTTTTGTTTCAGAATTTTCAGCAAGAGATGTATTTTGTGCGTTAGCTGACTGACCGGAATAATCAGACTGTTGGCTTTTGGTGTATGTTGTAGTTTCTTTCTCAGCCGGTTGAATATTGTCCTTTGGCAGAGTTTGATCGGAAACAGACGGATTTGAACCAGTTTCATCAACTTGCAGGGCTTTATTTTGGACAAGGCTTGTGGTATCTGCCTGTTGATGCCCTGATTGAGATTCGGTTATGTATTTCTCAAAAACAATATATGATAAAATAATTATTGCAACAACTGAACTGATTATTATCCAGATGAGATTATTGCTTTTAGATTTAGGAAACTCTATCCTTGGCTGATCAGGTTGATTAACCTCATTTGGTTTGACAAAATCATTGATTGGCTGTATCTCAGGCCTGGCTATTCCTGTATGTTGAACAGGTTTTAACTGGGCACCACAGAAACCACAAAAAAGTGCTGAATCCCCAATCGTTTTATTGCATTTATAACAAATCATGGAAATGGTATTCTATTTAATTGTGTGATAGTCAAAAGCAATGGATCAAATTAGGCTCTTTGCAGGAGAGTAAAAATATGGTAATTTGAGTGTTTCAAATATAGAGATTATATTTATAAGATAGATAAAATTCTTATTAGACTGCCGTAAAGTATTTTCTTCCAGTGAAATGCATCTAAAAACGTATATTCTTAAGATTTCATTCTTAAATTTAGCTTGATTTGATTTTGAAACCTCTATTGTTAAATTCATTTCTGGTTAGTGGAACAGTGTCTTTTTCGTCGTAATAAACCTCAGACATGTTCCAACGTGGAGGTAAAACATTTTTTTAACTATTAACATCAATTTGCCATTCATCTTCCTTTGTCAGCACTATGGGAAATTAATTTTCCAAAGCGATTTATTCAAGTATTATAACTGGAGATGTAAATTGAAATTTGTGATAGAATGATTATTAATAGCATGATTAATTATAGTGTGTTAATAGTATGAAAGACAGTGCAATTAGACATTTAATAAATCATAATATTAACGCTAACAGATACTCTTCTTAAAGATCCTGAGCTAGCCCCCCCCTGAAAACAAAAAAGGACCGGAAGTAAATCCAGTCCTTAAGTCCCTTTGGGTGGTGTCGACTGGAATTGAACCAGTGACACACGGATTTTCAGTCCGTTGCTCTACCAACTGAGCTACGACACCGTTTTGATAGGGACTGCAAAAGTAGCATTATTTTTTAAAATCCTACTATTTTGACAAAGAATTTTTTGTGAAAGCAAAAAAAACATCAATTTTCTGAAAAACAATGCAAAAAAAAAGTACACTTTAGTTTGGGAGTTAAAAAAACTCCCTATATTTGCAGCCCATTAAGAAATTTATAATCAATTCATTAAAACATTTTGAAAAATGACTAAAGCAGAAATCGTTGCTGAAATAGCCAGTAAAACAAACATTGAGAAAGTAGCTGTACAGCAGACCGTAGAATCATTCATGGATGCTATTAAAAAAGCAATGGCTGATGGCGAAAATGTTTACCTCAGAGGGTTTGGAAGTTTCGTAGTGAAACAAAGAGCTGAAAAAACCGGCCGTAACATTTCAAAGAATACGACTATCATTATTCCCGCTCACAACATTCCTTCATTCAAGCCAGCAAAGGTTTTTGTTAGCGAAGTGAAGAATAAAGTAAAGTAATTTAGAATCCCCGATCATTAATAAGTAAATCATGCCAAGCGGAAAGAAGAGAAAGAGACATAAAATGTCGACGCATAAACGTAAAAAACGTTTACGTAAGAACCGTCACAAGAAGAAATAACCACGATTAAACTTTATGATTTCATCACATGAAACGTGTGTTATTTCATGTGATGAAATTTTTTTTACTTACTTTTACCCTCACATCTGAATGCAAATCATGAAGCATACTGATGTGCAATGGTGTAAATATCTGAAAAGCTAATACAGCTGTGGTAAACAAGGAATTAATTATAAATGCTGAAGCCTCCGAAGTAAACATCGCACTTCTGGAGGAAAAGGTATTGGTAGAACTCAATAAGGAAAAGACTAACAACAGTTTTGCTGTTGGCGACGTATACCTGGGCCGCATTAAGAAGATAATGCCCGGGCTTAATGCCGCGTTTGTAGATGTAGGATACGAAAAAGATGCCTTCCTGCATTACCTCGACCTGGGTCCGCAAATAAACTCGTTTCAGAAATATACCCGAAATGCACTGACTGGCAAAGATGCCCAGATCATGATGCAGGAGTTTGAATGCGAACCTGATATTGAAAAAACAGGTAAGATTTCTCAGGTGCTTTCGCCGAATCAGCAAATCCTGGTTCAGATTGCGAAAGAACCGATTTCAACAAAGGGTCCGCGTATTTCATCCGAAATTTCGTTTGCAGGCCGTTACCTGGTGCTGGTTCCTTTTAGTAACAGGTTATCCATTTCCCAGAAAATCAAGAGCGCTGAAGAACGTAACCGGCTGAAAAGACTGATTTCAAGTATCAGGCCAAAAAATTACGGTGTTATTATCCGTACAGTTGCTGAAGGTAAACGTGTGGCTGATCTGGATGCCGACCTGAACGCCCTTGTTCAGAAATGGGAAGCTGTAGCTCAAAAAATGTATGGTGCCAAACCACCGCAAAAAATTGTAAGCGAACTCGACCGCACATCTGCAATCCTTCGGGATATGCTGAACGAATCATTCAACAACATTCATGTTGACGATCCGAATGTAGCCGAGGAAGTGAAAAACTATATACGTACCATTTCTCCGGATAAGGTTGATATTGTTAAAGTATATAAAGGTAAAATTCCTATTTTCGATAATTTCGGTATCGACAAGCAGATCAAGAATTCCTTTGGGAAGATTGTTACCATTAAAAGTGGAGTTTACCTGATTATTGAACATACCGAAGCGCTTCATGTAATTGATGTTAACAGCGGACATAAAGTAAACAGCGACAGCATCCAGGAGGAAAATGCTCTTTCGGTGAACCTTGAGGCTGCTACTGAAATCGCCCGTCAATTGCGTTTGCGTGATATGGGTGGCATTATTGTAGTCGATTTTATTGATATGCATGAAGGCACCAACCGCCGGAAGCTGTATCAGCGACTCAAGGACGAAATGGCTAAGGATAATGCCAAGCATACGATCCTGCCTCCAAGTAAATTCGGATTGGTTCAGGTAACACGGCAGCGTGTACGTCCCGAAACCAATGTAGCTATTCTTGAAAAATGCCCTTCATGCGGAGGTACAGGCGAGATAAAACCAAGTATCCTGCTTACCGACGAAATTGAAAATAATATTCAGTATCTCCTTCAGGATCAAAATGAGGAATACCTGAAAATAAATGCACATCCATTTGTTTATGCGTTTTTAAAGCAAGGTGGATTATTCAGATCCATACAATGGAAATGGTATTTTAAATATAAAAAATGGATCAACCTGGCACCGGTAAATTCATACCAATTAACAGATTACAGGTTTTTAAACAAAAACCAGGACGAAATTAAAATGTAATAAAAACGGCTCCCATAAGGAGCCGTTTTTATTTCTTTAATTGAATATTTCTGTTCTCAGTTTGATCTCAGAACAAGGAATAACGATTTTTGATATTAGATTTTCTGAATGTTAGGGATTTACTTCTAAAATCCTAAATCGTTGATCCTTGTTCTTAAATCATATTACAATTTATAAATTTGATCAATCAGATCTTAAATATTGATTCCTACTTTTTAACAATAGCAACCTCGTACTCCATCGTAATCAGAATATCCGCTTTAGGCTTCAGTGCCTGCACCATCTGGTGTTCCTGTTCGAGAACAGCCATACGGTATTCATTCTGAGGTTCCTTGCCGCGAACCACCTGTGCTTTTTTGGTTTCGTGATAGGTAAGTTCAATAAAGATACTTAGGTCGATGCCTTCGGTTTTAATAGCGTATAATCCATCTACCACAATCATATCAACGGTTGAATAATCAGTAGTAAGCTGATCAACCTGTTCGGTAACCAGGTCAACACACGGGCCGGTTGATACTTTGCCGGCTTTAAACTCGGCAATATTACGGTTGATAGTGTCCCAGTCGTATTCGCCATAGCCAACCACATTCTGAATCCCGTTTTCCTTGCGCCATTCGGTGCGAAGGAGCGGAAGAATGCGGTAGTAATTGTCGATATGAATCGGTTTGGCAAAAATGCCGTGCTTGCGTAACCCTTTGGCAATAACATGAGCCAGTTCCGATTTCCCGGATCCGGATTCGCCCGAAATGCCGATCATCATTTTCGGTTTCTGGTTCGCGAGGATATGTTCAATAATTATTTCACCTGCTTTCTGGTGTTTTTCGGTAATCAGCAATACGTCACCTAACATGGTTTTTATTTTTAATGGGTTAAAGTCTTTTTTCTAATTTTTATCTATGTTGTTTTTTCCTGCTTTGCGAACGTTGCGGAACCATTGTGTTATTTGCGATGAAAAATAATTAACGCAATGACGCAAAGTTTACGCAACAACGCAAGGTTGATTGCAAAATGCAGTATTAAATCAGAACGTAAAAATACAATCCTTTGCTTTGAAAACTTTAAGATTTGTTCCATTGACTAAGATCATTGAATCTTTATCAACACTAACAACAAGCTGAGTTTTTGTAATGGTCATATGGAAACGGGTTCCTTTAAAACTTATTCCAAAACTCAATGTTTCCCATGCATCAGGCATAGCAGGTTGTACTGATAAATAGTCCTGGTCGAAGGAAATACCGGCAAAAGTACTCAGCGCTATCAAAACAGTTCCGGCCATTACACCTGCATGAATACCTTCGGCTGTAGTTCCGCCCTGTATATCTACAAAGTCGCTGGCCAAAGCATCGGAATACAGATTCCAGCTCATTTCCCTGTTACCGGCAATGGAAGCCAAACGTGCGTGAACAATCCGGCTCAGCGTTGAACCATGTGAAGTACGGCCAAAATAATATTCCAGGTTTTTTTGCAGGTAATCCGATGGCAATTTATATCCCAAACCATTAAGCAGGCTGTCAACTTCTGATTTCTCAAGGTTATAAAAAGTCATCAGCATATCAGCCTGTTTCGAAACCTTGAATTCGTCAGGGGTTAATCCTTCCGCTTTCAGTATGCGGTCCATACGGTAAATATTGCCGTACTTCTTTTTATAAAATTCCCAATCGAGTTCCTTCAGATTAAAATAGCCTTCGTATTGAGCTATGATTCCATCTTTGTCAATGTCAAGGAAAAGTTTGCCCGCAATATCCTTCCACAAATCAAGTTCTTCAGTTTTGAAACCAAGCTTTTCGAATTCAGCTGATCCGTTTTCTCCATACGATTCCAGAATAAGTGCAGCCTTATGAAATGCCCATGCAACCATCAGGTTTGTATAGGCGTTGTTATTCAGGCCACCTTCTTTGGCATCAGGATATAGTTCGTGAAACTCATCAGGTCCCATAACTTTAGTGAGATCGTAACGCTGGCGTTTCTGATTCCAATGGCACTTACTTGCCCAGAAACGGCAGATTTCCAGGAACATCTCTGAACCATATAACTTCATGAAGCCATGATCCTCGGTGATCTGGTAATATTGCCATACATCGAAGGCTACAGCCAGCGAAACATGTCGCTGCAACGAGCTGTGATCCACATCCCATTGCCCGTTAAGCGGATTCAGGTGGATAACCTGGGTTTCCTCACGCCCGTCGGATCCGCTCTGCCAGGCGAACATTGCTCCCGAATAACCGTATTCTTGGGCGTATTCCTTCGATTTTTCGAGCCTGCGGTAGCGATACATCAGCATTGATTTTGCTACTTCAGGGAGATTTATATCATAAAGCGGAAGGATAAAAAGTTCGTCCCAGAAAATATGGCCGCGGTACGCTTCTCCATGCAGTCCACGCGCGGTGACGCTGGCATCGATGCTGCTGTTATGTGGCGACATGCTTACCATCAGGTGATAAAGATGGAGGCGGAGAAGTTTTTGAGAAAAGCGATCGCCTGTCACCTGCATATCTACTTTGGCCCAGATTTTATCCCAGGCTGCTGTGCTTTCGGCCAGAAGAGTATTGAAATCCGCAGTAACAGTATCCAATTTAGTTTTTGCTGAAGATAAAGGATTAGTTACATCATCTTTTTTCGAAGTATAGATGGCAACTTTCTTAATCAGAGTTACCACTTCATCCTTTTCCAGATCAAATGATGCCGCACAATAAATAGCGGATGGAGAAATGGAATGATACAGTTCAACGTCCGAAGAAATGCCATCCTGGAAGAAAAAATGATCAGCGGCTTCGGCAATCTTTATTCCCGACTGAGTAGATGAAACAACAACATATTGCCTGTCTCGGGCAGCTCCCTGCTCAACCGGTTTCAGGTGTTGCTGGTTGAGGGATTTGTATCGTTCGACACCGTCATTAATTATGGCACCATTGATTCCGGTTTTAATGGTGATTTTACCGCTGTAATTCAGAGGTTTTACTGAATATTGCAAAGCAGATAAATGAGGATCAGCCATGGAAGTAAACCTTTTGGATTCAATCAGTGTTTCTTTTCCGTTTTCATCTTTTACTTTAAGTGTACGGGTAAGAAGGCCTGATTTAAAATCCAGTTTACGTTGTATCGAAATTATTTTAGTATTGTTTATATCAAACCAATCACCATCTTCAATGCTGAAAGTAACAGGAAGCCAGTTGGGAGCGTTAACAAAATCTTCGTTCCACACATCCTTGCCGGCAATAGGAGTACTGAGGCGGTTGTATAGTCCGGCAATGTATGTTCCGGGATAATTTATGGCGTTGGCTTCGTTTTCGTCCATGGCACCACGGGTACCTGAGTAGCCGTTTCCAACGGTAAGCAAGGCTTCGCGGGTGCGTTCCTTATTTGGTTCGTAGGTATTATAGGTTATATTCCAGCCGTCGGCTTCAATTCCTTTTTTAAACCAGTCGTTAAGTGCTTCGAGGGAAGTTTCCGAAATATCATCAACTACAATATCGGCTCCGTTTATCAGAAGTTCAATTTGATTCTCTTCACGTGCTAAACCTAGCACCAGGCCAAAATTTCCTGCCTTGCCTGCTGCAACGCCCGAGGTGGCGTCTTCAACCACTATAGCATTATGCGGTTTTACGCCAAGATTGGCTGCTGCTGTTGTAAAAATATCAGGTTCAGGTTTTCCTTTCAATCCTAATTCAACTGAAACAACGCCATCAACGCGTGTTTCGATAAGCGGCATCAGTCCCGCTGCTTCCAGAACTGCCTCACAGTTTTTACTCGATGAGGCAACGCCAATCTTAATTCCAGCTTTTTTCAGGTCATGCATCAACTGAACGGTCGATTCATACACACTAACGCCATCGCGTTTCAATACTTCGTTAAAAGTGATATTTTTCCGGTTGCCTAATCCACATACGGTTTCCATTTCAACTGAATCCGAAGGATCGCCAAATGGAATATGAATTCCCCGTGATTCGAGAAAAGATTTTACTCCTTCGTAGCGTGGTTTGCCATCTACGTAAGGCAGGTAATCGTCTTTCTGGGTAAACGCCTTAAATGGTTCGCCAAACTCTTTTTCGCGCTGACGCATGTAGTCGTCGAACATCTTTTTCCAGGCATGGCTGTGAACCAGTGCTGTGCGGGTGATAACACCATCAAGATCAAAAATTACGGCTTCGAAAAGATATTTTGGGGGCATAAGGAGGACGTTTTAAATAAATTACAGATTTTCAATTGTCTTTCAATGATTGAAGAATGAGCTTTTTAAAAGGTTGAGCTAGGTTGGGTGTCATTCAATTGTCATTCGGTAGCTGAGGATTGAGTTCTTGGAGTAATTGAGTTAAGATATATCCAAAAATCAGTATCAACTAAAATCAGTTTTTGCTTCTAACTTTATGAGGCAGGGACTGTCGAAGTATTCTTATCGAGTTTATGAGCCACGTGCTTTGAGTTTCCAGATTGTTGAAAACAGTAAACCCTCTTGAAATTTATAAGCTAGCTTATCTTTATCCAGCTAAATCCATAGGGTTGAAGAGACGAGGGTGATGTGTTACTAAAAACAGCGGAACATTTCTCAGCAAATGGAGGTAATTTGATGTCCATAACTCTATCTGTCATGTTATGAATGATCAGCCATTTTTCTTTTTCAAAAGTGCGGATAAAGGAAAGCAGGTTTCCGCTTTCACTTCCGGGAAGTGTAATAAATTCAATGCTTCCACGGCCAAATGTTTTGTGCTGATTACGAATGTGCAGCATCAGCTTTAGTTTATTGTAAATATGACTGCTGAAACTTTCAGGATTCTCAAGGTTGAGAGCTAATTCGTCCCAGTCAATCTTTCCGCGTACCAGGAAACGGGTATCATCTTTACCTGTCAGGCGTATCATTTCATTGTAGTAAGCTTCGTCGTTATATTTTCCGAATTCGTCGCCGTAATAAATAACGGGTGTTCCGGGAAGCGTTAATATAATTGAATATGCCAGAAGTATCCGCCGCTCATCGCGCTGCATAAGCTCGGAAAGCCGGGCTGAAATTCCTTCGCCCAGGCGGAAATCCCATTCGGGTTTCAGGCAATATTGTTTGTGGAGGTATTTGCGTTCTTCTTCGGTAACATAAACCAGTTCAAGGCTAAGCTCATCGTGGCAGCGAAGGAAGGTAAACCATTGCCCGTTGGCGGGCAATTCGGGAGTAAATGCTTTTGAAAGAGTTTCTTCAACAGGTTTGCCGCTTTGCATGGCAATGGATTTGAAAATCCGGGGCATTAGCGGGAAATGGTAAGCAGCATGGCATTCGTCGCCATTGCCCATATATTCAACAACCTGGGCGGGTTGCTGGCAGGCTTCAGCCAATAGGAGAGAGCCGGGTTTGACATAATCAAGTATAGCCCTGAAAAACTTAACTACCAGATGAGTCTTAGGTAAGTTTTCACATTCAGTACCTTCTTCTTTCCAGATATAAGGTGTTGCGTCAGCTCTGAAGCCATCAACGCCGGCATTTTGCCAGAATAACAGGACCTTGCATATTTCGAGTAAAACCTGGGGGTTTTTGTAATTTAAATCGGGCTGGAAATTAAAAAACCGGTGAAAATAATATTCATCACCTTTCTTTTCCCAGTTTGATGTTTCAATACCTTTAAAGATTATCCTGGCATCATTATACAAATCAGTATCTTCTGACCAGATATAGTAATCTCTGAAAGGATTATCTTTTGATTTGGATGCTTCTAAAAACCAGGGATGCTCATCAGAGGTATGATTCATAGAAATATCAAAAATTACTTTAATTCCTTTTTCATGCGCTGCAGCAAGGAATTGCCTGAAAATGTTCTGATCATTGGTTTTCCCGGACTTATCAAGTAATTCTGATCTTATATTTTTATAATCACTGATATCAAATCCCGCGTCACGCATGGGTGAATCGAGCACAGGCAAGAGCCAGATGCAATTGATGCCCAGATCGTGCAGGTAATCAAGTTTCTGTGTCAGACCGGCAAAATCATTATTAAACAGATCAGCGTACAGCGAATATACAACAGCGTCTTTGTACCAATCGGCCGGGAAATCAGTCTTATCGTTTTTATCGAAACTGACCTCGATAGTCAAGAGAAAGTTTTCCAGAATATTTGTTGGTACTCCGGGATATAACTTTTCCCAGTAATCAAACAATTGCTTGCGGAAATGGGACATGGCAAGATTTTGAGTAACCTCGGTTAATTAAAGGTCAGATATATAGAAAGAATAATCCGGAATAGAACATCGAAAGTATGTGGCAGGCAGATCATCCCGGAGAAAGAATCTTCAAAAGAGAAGCACAAAATCTGATTTAAAACAGAAAATTATAATGCGGCTTTTAAACAAAATGATTCGCTCTGATTATCAAAATTCTGATTTATTCTCAAAGAAGGTCTAAAAAATTGCCACCTAACAAGACTACAAGGGAAGTTACATTCAATCAGTTGTAACTTCCCTTGCAGATAATGTGTTTTATTTATTGCAGAACTACTGTAGCAACTAAAGTTACAGGATTAAGAGTAACTTTATAGGTCCCGTCAACATTTGCCGGAACACCTAAGTTTTTCCCACCTGCAGCCAAAGCAGCTGTGAAACCATCCGCTGCATAATTATCAGCAGTACCATCTCCTGTACCTTTACCTCCCAGATTGAGATCCCAGGCTTGGTTTGCCCTGAATTTGAACGATTTGGCACCACCGCTTGATACCAGTGTTACAGTTGCTGTCCAAACCTTATTTGTTGCGTCATAGGACAGAGGAGTGTCTGTTGACCATCCACCTGGTGTTGCGTCACCGATCAATCCCCAGCTTAATGTGCTGTACGTATAAGCTTGAGCATGGCTCAGATCTAAGGTAATAATATAATCGGATTCAAAAGTTACAGGAATATTATTGTTGTCTTTCGTATCCAGTTTGCCATCATGAGCCACACTACCATAATTGATAGCCCATGCATTGTTAGCCCTGAATTTGAATGCGGCACCAGCTTTCAAATGCGCAGGCCCTGACCATGTTTGAGTAGCAGGACTGAAGGTCAACGGAGTTGAATTATCCCAGCCACCATCAGTTGCATCGCCAATAACACCCCATGTAGTGGCAACAATTGTGTATGTTAGCGCGGCAGGATCAGCTTTTATTTGATAATATGCCGGACCGGCAGCTATTATGTCTCCTGCATTGTTATCAGTGCTAAATGTTCCTGCAGTAGCTCCGGGGCCATAATTCGTTCCGGTCCAATCGGCTAGTGAAGTACATTTCCACTTGTTGCTGGCATTAGCCATATACACAAACCCCTCAAGAATATTCGGTACATCCGGAGAATTTATCAGGATTGGTGAATTTGCAGGATCCCAATTTTTGTATGTACCACCCGGATAACTTGCTACAAGATAATCTCCAGGAACATGCCAGATTAGAATATCAGCCAGTGTTAAAAATGAAATATCGGCACCGTAAGATGTACCTGCACTGTTTGTAGCATAAGCACGTACATGGTAGGTGGTGTTTTTTGTTAAGTCGGTTAGATTACTTACAAAAGCGCCTGTACCAGTTCCACCGGCAATGATAGTACCTGCAATTGTAGGATCGGCAGTCAAACCCCATGCCAGACCGCGGGCAGTAATTGTGCCACCTCCATCATAGGTAACTTCGCCTCCTGATGTGGCAGAAATTTTAGTGATAAGTGAAACTGCGGCAGTTGTAACAACAGGTTTATCGATCAAAGTGGTAAATGATTGTTCAGGACCGTACCCTGTACCCGCACTATTTGTAGCATATGCACGTACATAGTATTTTGTATTGCCTTTCAGGCCGGCTAATGCACTAACATATGGGCCAGCTGCTTTTCCGTCAGCTGTTTTACTATCAGCAATCGTAGGAGCCGGATTTGTGCCAAAACATACACCCTGCACTGTTACAAGAGCGCCGCCATCAACCAGAACCATTCCACCAGTGGAAGCAGAATTGCCGGTAATCTCCGTAATTGCGTCAGTTTGCAGCGTAGGAACAACCGGTAAAGTAGTAAAAGTAAATTCCTCACCATATATTGTAACTCCGTTTGCGTCAGTAGCATAAGCACGTACATAATAAGTGGTAGCGTATGCGAGTCCACTCATGGGAACGTTAAAGGTTGCCCCGGTGTTAGCCCCGGTGTAAATAGCTATGGAGTTTTCTATGGTAGGAGTCGTTGCGGTATTATAGCATACACCTCTTTCGACAAAACCATCTCCCTGTGCAATTACAAAACCAACCACGGTTGCACCATCCGATGTAACACTTAATAATTGGGCGGTTGAGAGCTTGGGAGCTAATTTTACATCCTGATCATCCTTAGTACAGGCAGTAAAAAAGATTACCGCGGTAAAAAGGACGGCCAATATTCTATATATAGACTTTCTTTTCATGGATTTATTTTTAATGTGTTTCGATTAGGAACTGATTTAATGATTTTAGCTGATTTGCAAAGTATCTGGTTCGCTGTGTTTATGCATAAAATTACTTTAGATAGACACAGCGAACCAGGTGATACAGGCAAATTAGTTTTTAGTAATGGTAAATGTACCAGTTTCAGGAGCCACAAACTGAGTGATAGTTAACCTGATGTTATAATTGCCAGCGGTAACTGCGATATTAGCACCATTATGTTCCAATGCAGTTTTAGCTGCATTCCATCCTAAATTCCAGGCCCAACCGTCATTAAATCTGAATTTGATTTCACCCTCTATCAAATCAACATTGTTGATATACCAGGTTCCGGTTTTGGAATCATAATCCATTTTTGTATCAGGCGAATTCCATGCATTCGGTGTAGCTGATCCGATTAAGCCGATCTCGAATTGAGTCAGTTTATAGGTAAGAGCCTTGGTATCAGCAACAACATTGTGATACCCGCTTACTCCCGGAATTATATCTGCGCCATTCACTGCAAGAACTCCACCATTGTCACCATAACTGATGTTGGCTTCAGGGTCATACAGCTTAAACGGTTTTGTAATATCAAGTTTTATGATACCGGCATATTGGCCATCGCCTAACGCTGATTCTATCTTCAGGTCTCCATCTAAACCAATTAAATTCAGACGGGGCAGGCCATAAGGTTTAACGTCAGCAGATATAACAGAAGAGCTGTAAACCAATGGAGCAACACCAGTACCTACATCTGCAACCAGAACGGACCGTATACGGAAATCGGCTGAAGTTACTTTGTCAGCTTCAAAAGATCTAAGTAAAATTCCGTTAAGGTCACTTACCGTAATTTTAAAAGCAAAATCCTTATTAGCGGACATTATAGAGGTAACATGTACAAAGTTATCTCCTGTAGAACAGGCTTCCAGAAAGTAAGTAACGGAAGCCTGGAATCCGACTTCAACAGGAGTGCCTACAAAAGTAAGCGTGTCTGTTCCATTTACCCTTGAGAGACTTAATTCGGGCACAGTTGTAAGTGCGGGTGCAGTTGGGCTGGCCAATATAACTACCATAGTTTCATCCTTATTGCAACTGGACAAAAACCCGATCAACCCAATGACAGTTAAATATATGATTAAATTTTTCTTCATGGTTTAAAAAGTTTAAAGGATTAATATCCTGGGGTTGGTAATATGTTAGGATTAGCAGACAATTCATCACCAGGAATAGGGAACACATTCAGATGTTTATCGGTATTGGTGCCATTAATTGCGCCACCTTTCCATGCCCAGTTGTAATTGCCGTCAGTGAATTTGCCAAAACGAACCAGGTCGGTACGTCTTTGAGCTTCGTAATAAAATTCGCGTCCGCGTTCAGCCAATAGGAAATCAGCAGTTAGTTTATCAGCAGTAATATTGCCGATAACGCCTCCAAAAGCCCTAGCCCTGACAGCATTAATTTCATCAATAGCACTTGCATCACCTAATCTGAATTTTGATTCAGCAAGCATCAGCAAAGCATCAGCGTAACGGAAGATCGGGAAATCGGTACTGGCAAAGGCAGTGCTGTAATTAGCGGCCTGGGAACCATCCGTATTCTTGGCAGTAAATTTATAAACACCTATACCGTAATCACCACTGGATGAAGCGCTTGGAATATCAACTTGTTTTTTCACCTTACATAATACACGGGTGTCCTTACACTGTACAAACATCGTATCGGTAGTCCATGGAATAGGATTATTACCGTAAACGGATATTGTATCTCCTAAAAGAGTATAAAGGAATTGCTTTTTAGTTCTGTTTCCATTCCAGTTGGTATTTGATGTCAGACCATGAAAATCTTCGGCCCTGATATACCTGGCATCACTGCTTGATTCGATAATGAATGTTGGTCCGGTATAGCCTTGTGTATTAACACCATCATAAGCGAATGCAAAAATCATTTCAGGGTTGTTAGCTCGGTCATTGTCGGCGCTAAAATTCTGACGATATTTGGTAGCTAAAGAATATTTACCGCTGGTGATAACCTGATTGCAATAGTATTTGCAGCTGTCATATTTTGGAGTTCCGGTATATACTTCAGCATTGAGGTAAACTCTTGCAAGTAACATCCAGCAAGCAGCCTGATCAGCCTGGGGATACGAAAATCCGGGCTCTCCAAGTTTGGTTTCTATATCCTTTAATTCGGATACAACATAGTTAAACAATTTAGCCCTGCCTACAGTAAAATCAGGATCTAATTGTTTTGGGAATACTTTTCCAACAGCGTCAGCTTCGGTTGTAAAAGCCGGATTTCCAAAGAGGTCCATGCTCCATGCGTAAGCCAGCGCTCTTAAATAACGGGCTTCAGCGTTGTAACGCATCATTGTGGGATCGGTATTTCCGGCTGAATTCCTGATAAATTCATTCGCATAGGTTACGCTTAAACTTAGCCGTTGATATAAGGCGGTAAGGAAAGGATTTTGTTTCGACCAGGTTTGGGTATTCAAGTCAGCAATACCTACATCGCCCCATGCGCAAATAGCTTCATCGGTAGTTATTTCCTGAAGATTCCAGAGAGCCCTGGTTGTTGTAAAGAAGTTGCCATCGGAAGCGGAAATATCGTCGCCGCCATTAGCCCCCTGTCCTGAGATTGTGAAACTGGCATATACTTTAGCCAATGCTTGCTTCATGTATGCAGGATCATCATTTAAGTTGCCTGCCAGAATTTTATTTGGGTCTACTGGGGTAACATCCAAATCTTTCACACATGATGAGATCATCAGTGATGAAAGTAAAATTCCCATTATTATTATTTTGTTCATATCTGTTTAGATTTTAGATGATTAGTATGAAAAACTTACACCAAGCATAAAAGTACGAGGCCTTGGGTAAAAATTGTTGTCAATTCCACCAGAAACTTCAGGGTCAAGACCCGTGTATTTTGTTACGGTAAGCACGTTCTGAACAGTAAAGCTAACGCGGGCATTTAATTTATTTACAATGTTGTCGAATTTATAACCACAACTCAGGTTGTCCAGTTTAAAGAACGAAGCATTTTCAACAAAATAATCGCTGGTAAGCTGCCGTTTCACAAAGTTTGTATTACTTAAACTTGTAGGTTCATTAGTCCAGTATCCGTTTGTGTACATTTGATCATACGAAGCACCAGCTGCAATTGCGTTGAAAACATAGTTTCCTATACTTGCGCGGGAAGAACCGGAAAGGTCAAAGTTTTTATACGTAAAGCGCAAAGAGAATCCCATCAAATAATCCGGTGCGGGATTATGATAAATATATTTATCCGCATTATCTCCATTTACAGTGCCGCCTTCTCCTGAAAGGTCAACGTAAACACCTTCAATTGGATTACCGTTTGCGTCGTATACCTGTTTGTTCAGGAAGAATGAATACGCGGGATAACCAACTTTGGTAATCTGTTTCTGGCCACTGAATGCGTCACCATAATAGATTGCGTAAGTTGGATCATCATTCATATTCAGTTTGGTGATTTCATTCACATTGTAACTTAAATTGAATCCGAGACTCAGATACATATCCTGTTTGGAAATGGGGACTAGGTTTAATGAAACTTCAGCTCCCTTATTCTCAAGGCTACCAACATTTGTTAAAAGTGTGTTGGAGAAGTTACTTCCGCTTGGCACATTAATGGTGTTTAGCAAATCATCGGTAACGCGTTTATATACTTCGAAAGTACCGGAAATACGGTTGTCAGCGAAACCAAAATCCAAACCAATATTCTGGGTGGTTGTTTGTTCCCATTTAATGTTAGGATCGTAGGCACTTGGACGTAAAGTTGGAATGTATACACCGTCAATCATATAATAATTGGCAGGTGAAGAAGTAATATAAGTTGCCTGGGCAGGATAGTCATTTCCTATATCCTGTTGTCCGGTTACCCCCCAGCCAATGCGTAATTTCAATTCCGAAATAGCTTTAACATCTTTCAGGAAAGATTCTTCTTTAATTTTCCAACCAAAAGCAGCTGATGGGAACAGACCCCAGCGGTTATCTTTTGAGAAACGTGAAGAACCGTCGTCACGAAGGGTAAAGGTAAGTAAATACCTGTCCATAAGAGTGTAGTTTAAACGTCCGAAGAATGAAACAAGGTAGCTCTCAGTTACGAAGGGAGCTACATCTACCTGTGCTGTTTCACCAAATACGTGATAGCCTGTAGTATAGCTATCGCCTTCGCGTTTGAAATGTTGCCATGAATAACCGCCTGTTATATCAATTTTACTGCTTATAGCGCTTAGTTCTTTTACATAATTCAGGTAAAAATCAAGCAGGTTATTATAATTTGTGCCGCTGTAATTGCTTATTTTACCCAAATAAGGTGAAGTAAGCCTGTTCGGGGAGGTGTACGATCTGTTATTGTGTCCTTCTCCATTTGTATAATCTGTTGCCATGTTTAAGTTGGCATGTAGATCAGGAATAAAAGGGATTTTATAATTAAGCTGAAGGTTACCGATAATTCTCTTAACTGTCGCCTTGTTATCAGCTTCCATAAGCTGTTCAACAGGGTTAGGTGTGCCAAGATTTGCCCCATAGTTAGGCCATTGATAATAACCGTTGGAGAGCATATTCCCGTCCTTAACAAGCTGGGTTGGATCCATACGGGTAGCAGAACCTAAAGCACCTGCATCACCATAATTTTGATTGGTATTCATCCCTTTAAGATTGATACTTACTTTCAGGCTTTTGTTGAAAATAGTTGGATCAAGACTTAAAGAGGCAGTAGTCCTTTGCATATCGGTATTCTTCATTATACCATTTTGGTCAGTGAATCCTACGGAAACCCTGTAAGGTAATGCTTTATACGCACCGGATAAACTCAGGTTGTGATCCTGGGAAACAGCTGTGCGGAAAATTTCCTTCTGCCAGTTGGTGTTTTGACTGCCAAGTTTAGCGTAGCTTTCAATGCTGTTAATACCAACCTGATCCTGGGCAATTTGCCTGAGCTGATCGCCGGAATACACATTCAAAAAATCAATAGCACTGGAAATTGAGGTATTACCATCATAAGTGAGTTTCATTTTACTACCTACCTGGCCTTTTTTGGTAACAATAAGAATTACACCATTCGAGGCTCTTGATCCATAGATGGCGGTTGCAGAGGCATCTTTTAAAACGGTAAATGTTTCGATGTCGTTAGGATTAACAAACGAAAGGAAGTTCGAACTGCCGGCAACACCATTGTTATCGATAGGAACACCATCGATAATGATCAAAGGGTCATTAGAGGCATTCAGTGATGAACCTCCGCGAATACGGATTGTTGCGCCGCTACCCGGAGCACCACCTGAATTGGTAATTACAACACCGGCACTTTTACCAACCAGCAAATCCTGCGGGGAGGTAATGGCACCCTTGTTGAAATCCTTACTGCTTGTTACACTGATCGATCCTGTTGCATCGGATTTCTTAACCTGTCCGTACCCGATTACAACTACCTGCTCGAGCGTGGTGGATGATTGCTGAAGTTTTACATTCACTTCGCGTTGGTTGGTAATTGTTACCTCCTGTGTATCGTACCCGATAAAAGAGAAAACCAGGATATTTCCCGAATTTACTTTTAGCGAATACTTTCCATCCAGGTCGGTAAGCGCACCTGTTGTAGTACCTTTTACCATTACTGTAGCGCCGGGAAGGGAATTGCCATCCGCAGCATCTGAAATTTTCCCTGATACCTGAAATTCCTGGGCAAATGCCTGAAAGGCAAATGTGCAGGCAACAAACAGTAGCAGGATCCTGAAAGAGATTAAATTTTTCTTCATAGATCTGACTTTCATGTTATTGAACAATTGGTTAATTATTGGTTGATTTGTTGATTATTATTCGAGGGGTAAATTCATTTGACGATTTAATCGCTGCTATAAAATTAATGCATTTTTATTCCAAAATTATGGATTGGTTTAAAATTTAGGTTGTGCGAAAAAAACTTACTACTAAAGTACAATTTTTTAAACACATGTTCGGAACTACAGCGCAAAGCTAAAAAAAGAAAACTATGATTAGAAACTTATTATCCTCTTTTTTAAGGATTTCTGCAAATATTTTCATGAAATCGTTTTCGCAAACGTTTGCGCTGGCTTAACAATTTGATAATTTCTTTTTAACATTTTTTAAGAAGCACAAAATTTAGTAAAATACTGATTATCAGGGAGTCTTATTGTGAATTTGACACTAACCCGAAACAAGAAAATTATAGCCTCCCCGTTGAATAATATTATACCTTTATCTGGAAATTTCAGCGGTTAGTTTGAGGGAAAGGGGCTATTTGAGGATGCGATGGGATTGTGGAATTTAGTGCTGGGAGTCGGAAGTCGGAAGTCGGAAGACGGAAGACGGAAGACGGAAGACGGGAGTCGGAAGAAGGAAGAAGGAAGAAGGAAGAAGGAAGACGGAAGACGGGAGTCGGAAGTCGGAAGTCGGAAGACGGAAGACGGGAGTCGGAAGACGGAAGACGGAAGACGGAAGACGGAGACTCAATACAAAAGACGAGAGACAGAAGTTGGGAGCACAAACAAAGTTCAAAAGAGGCAGGCCTCATTAAGCAGGTACCATTCTATGTAAATATAGTTTACATCAGAAAGCTTAAAAGCTAATTAATACACAAAGAGATAGATAGTACGGCTAAGATTAAGTTTGAACACTTCAAGCTTCCGACTTCCGTCTTCCGACAAAAAAACATGAGCCAATTAGTAGAAGATCCAGGAATATGAAATCAACACAATTAACCATAAAGGATATTGCAAAAAGCCTTAACGTTTCAATATCAACCGTATCGCGTGCCCTGAAAGACCATCCTGATATCAGCCAGGAAACTAAGGACCTTGTTCGCAACTATGCGGAAAAATTCAATTACCGGCCTAACGTATTGGCTCTCAGCTTGCGGCGGCAACGGAGTTATTCCATCGGGCTGATTATCCCGGCTATTGTTCATCATTTTTTCTCTTCGGTTATCAGCGGTATTGAAGAACTTGCTCATAAGGAAGGCTATAACCTTATTATATGCCAGTCGAACGAAAATCAGTACCGCGAAATGATCAACCTGCAAACACTGATTGATCACCGTGTGGATGGCATTTTGGTTTCACTGAGTAAGACAACCCAAACATTCGAGCATTTCAGCGAAGCGCTCAACAGTGGTATGCCACTTGTTTTTTTCGACAGGGTTTGCGAACAACTAGAAGCGGATAAAGTTATAACTGATGATTACGAAGGAGGACGCATTGCTACAGAGTACCTTATTAATAAAGGCTGCAAAAACATTATTCACCTGGCAGCGCCTCAAAACCTGGTAATCGGCCGCGAAAGACGCAACGGGTATTGCGACGCGTTACGCAAAGCCGGTATTGAAGTTCGCGAGGACAGGATACTGAAATGCGACACACGGGAAGAAGTTCAGACCCTGCGTAACCACATTCTAAACCTTGCTCCGGATATTGATGGCATATTTGTTGTAAATGACAGTACCGCTATTGCCGTAATACAGGTATTGCAGCAAAATGGCTTCAGGATACCTGAGGATATTTCAGTAATTGGATATGGCGACGGACCGAATGCTTCCATTATCAAACCGGAACTCACCACGGTTGTGCAGAAAGGTTATGAAATGGGGCGTGAGAGTGTAAAACTTCTCTTGCAACGATTAAATAATCCCGCTGCTGATATTAATTACCAGACCAAAGTGTTTAAGCCGACGTTGAAAATAAGGCAATCCGCGTGATGAATGTTTGAATTTGAGGTGCACTGAACTAAGAAGGGGCGAAGGGAGAGGGGGCGAAGGGCGACTTAGCGAGGGGCTAAAAAGCGACACGGCTTTTATAAAGAAATCTGTTTTTTAGCCGATTTCTGACCTCCGACTTCCAAATTCCATCCAATGAAATGATCCACGAATGCATGCTGCATTACCTTATTGCACTATCACTTTCCGGCTCACCTGCTGGTTTCCGATCCTGACTTTAAGAATATGAATTCCTTTGCCTTTGGGTTTCCAGGGCATTTGAAGGTTAGTATTGATATTTCCCGAATATACTTTCTCCGTTTCACTGCCTGACAAGGTGAAATCCTTTATTTCACATGATGCTGACCCGGCATACAAAATCTTAATGGTACATACATCCGAAACAGGGTTTGGTGAAACAACCACAGAGAAAGGATCCTTTTGAGTCTCAAAAATCCCGTATGATTCAGTAAATTTTTCTGTAAGATACACCCGGTATTCACCTGGTTTAAAAATCAGGTTATAATTTACATCGGTGACTACGAGTGAGTCGCCCGAAATATAATCATACCATTTACCGGTATGCGGGAAGCCGGGAGAAACATTCGTACTTACAACACCAAAGTTGCCAAGTATAACGGCTGACTTATCACCAGAGGTGAGATATATCTTTTTAACTGCTTCTGAAACATTTAGCTGGAAATCGGTAGTGCTGAAAAGCGGGTACTTCTTTTTCAGGGTAATCAATTTAGAATATTCAGCGTACAGTTGAACGCGTTCTGCCTTGCTCATGTAATCCCAGCGGGGTGGTTTACTGGCGAGCCTGTCCGGGGTTCCGTCAGCGTCATAGTTTATGGAATAATCGTAGCCTCGTTCACCAAACTGCCAGATCATTTTCGGGCCGGGAATGGTAAGAAAAAATGTTGCGGTTAACGCAGCCCTTTTCAGAGCTGTTGCTGTATCTGTAATAAAATAAATTCCGCCTGACCTTCCTGCTGTGATGCAGGCATACATCTGGCGTTCCTCATCATGGCTTTCCATATAGGAAATGAGGTGCGGTTTTGACCATCCTCTTGCAAGATATGAGACCTGGCCGAAGTTGCTGTTGGCAATTACTCCCTTGGCAGCTTCATTATAATTATAGTTCATATTTCCCCAAAGCATAATGCCGAAATTGGCCAGTACTTTCTCTTCGCTGTTATCAGAAAGGTGCTCAAAAATAACATAAGCATTGGGGTTTCTTTTCCACATTTCAGTGGCCATACGTTCCAGGATAGCAATACGGGAAGCATCATAAGCCCAACCGTCGCCTACTGTGTTGGTAAATCCTTTTGTAAAATCGAAACGGAAACCATCGAGATGGAATTCACTCATCCAGTAAGATGTAATACTGTCGACCAGTTTTTTTGTATCCGCGCTTTCGTGATTAAAGTCGCTTCCCCAGCTATAGCTTGTATTCGGTGAGGTGACATTGTACCATGGATTGTTGGCAGCAGGCCGCGAATTGGCCGCGTCCCAATAAAGCATTACAAGTGGTGATGTTCCGTAGGAATGATTGAGTACCATATCGCCAATAACAGCAATGCCCAATTGATGGCATGTATCGACCAATTGTTTTAATTTATCCTGGTTTCCGTAATATTTATCAACAGCGAAATAATAATTCGGATTGTAGCCCCAGCTTAGATTTCCCTCGAATTCGCTGACAGGCATAAGTTCTATGGCATTTATGCCTAAGGTGTGCAAATACCCGATTGTATCGATAACCGACTGGAAGGTATGCTTATCCGTAAAATCACGAACCAGTAATTCATAAATAACAAGGTCGGTTTTTGCCGGTGGAGCAAAAGTGGCCGACTTCCAGATATAAGGCTTTTGAGCGGTTTGGAATACGGTTGCAATTCCGGAAGTTTTGCCAGCCGGATAAGGTATCAGTCCGGGATAAGTATCGGCAGAAATATACTGGTCATTCCATGGGTCACTGACTTTGTTGGCGTAAGGATCACCGATACGAATATTGTTATCGACAAGGTATTGAAAAATATATTCTTTACCTGCGACCAGTCCGTCGAGTTTTAACCAATATCGGTTACCATCGGTTGTGCGGTTCATGTATGAGGATTGATCAGGAATCCAGTTGTTGAAATCACCAATCACATAAGCAAAGGACTTGAAAGGAGCATACAGGCATAAAAGCACTGAAGTTTCACTTAAGTAGTTAATTCCGTCCTTCATACCAGTCGGCAGATCAGCAACAGGTACGGCAGGACGAACATAATAATAAAATGAGTCGGCAACCATTGCCGTGTTGGTTTTTGCAATCGCTTTTACAAGGTATTGTCCGTAAGCGGATGCTGTTACAGAAGTACTTATCTGGTTTGTATTGGTTGCAGCAACTTTTAACCCGTCAACATACAATAAGGTAGAATCAGCAAATAAGGATGAAACACTTACGGGTATAGTTTGATTAAGGTCGACAAAGATAAAATTATCGGTAGGATTGGTTATGCTTACACTCAGACTCGAAGGGTAAACGTCATAAAAAATATCGCCTCCGGCTTCCGTTTTGCCTGTTTTGGTTCCGTCGGAACTGCGGAAAACAAAAGCCAGTTTCTGAATCACTTCACCGGCAGGCACACTATAAAAGTCGCGAATCGAAGGACTGATAATCAGTTTCCACAAATTATTACCTAATGAAGTTAGTTTACAGACATCTATGTTCTCAGTCCAGCCTGCTTTTACATATTTCCAGTCCGAGGAACTGGTACTCAGATTCGTGATCACACCGGTGTGAGCATAGATATCACCTGTATATCCAAGCAATCCGGCATTCCCCAGCGCTGCGTCAAAAATTACTTCAACACTGTCTTGGTCAGTTGGCAAAGCGGGTGTTACAGTGATAACCTGGCTAAAACCGTTTGTCAACAGGAGAGCAAAAATACTGATAAGAAAGTAAAGCTTTTTCATACGGGTGCGGATTAAGAAGAAGGCAAATTTAACGTATTTTGGTTCAGGTAGTATAAATTATCCGACAACACAATGCTGTTACCCGGTAATTGATGGTAAAACCAAATAATTTAACAAAGGATTCAGCTAAATATGAAGATTCTGTTTTATGTATGTTATCAGGCTGTTAATCAACTTTTTTCAGTACAACGGCTGATAAAGTTTTCAGAACTATTGAATTGCCGGTAACTTTATTATTGGTCAGCAAATCTATCCAATTTGAACCAGGAGGAAGAGCAAAACCTTGCGAAGTTGCCTCCAGGTTGAAGATTACGATTATCTCATCCTTAGCATCAGAACGTTTGTAGGCAAGTTTTTTGCCTTCGGCCGCCAGGAATGTAATATCGCCGGTTGCCAGTATAGGGTTGCTTTTTCGGATACGGATCAGTTTCTTATAGAAATTGAATTGTATCTGGTTAAAGGCAACTTTATCGTAAGTTTTTTTACCTGGTTGAATGTTGTTCCTGGTTTCGGGATCAAATTTTAGTTCTTTCCACATCAATGGTTTCCGGCAATTGGGATCATCTGCGCCCCACATCCCCATTTCCTCACCATTCCAGATTTGGGGCGCTCCAATGCTGGTAAAAAGATGAACCAGGTACAATTGCAGGCGTTTGTATGATTCAGCATCAGGCTTGCCGGTTTTATAATCCTTATTCTCATTCGGATTCGCTTGAAACTTATACTTATTCGGGTTGTAAAAGTCGCTTAACAATCTTGGTGTATCGTGTGTGGATGAAGTATTCATCATGGCATACCTGTTTGCCGGCAGCAGTCGGTTCCACTGAAACTGAAGGCTGTCCTTTAATTGCATCGCGGTGATTTCATTACTGGTTTTGGCAAAGAAGTATCGTGCAGGGCGATAGGAATGGTAAAACATAACAGCATCAAACACATCGCCGCCCGTAAAAGGAACAGGATCCATAAATTGGTTGGGCCATTGTTCCCACCAAATTTCTCCTATAAGGTAAGCCTCAGGTTGTACTGTACGCACGAATTTGCGATAATCGCGCCAGAATCCCAGCCCGATATGGTCAGCAACATCAAGCCGGAAGCCATCTATTCCTTTGGTTGCATCCTCATCAGGAGCCAGCCATCGTTTGGTAACAGCAAAAATATGTTGTTTAGGACCTTCGCTTATATTTCCTTCGTAGGCGTGACCTGTCCTTCGTTCGGTAGTAAGATCCACTTTTTTAATTTCAGGCAGGTATTTATTGCCAAGCCAACCTTCATATTTAAATTCATTTTCGGCTGTAGCCGGATTGTCGAAGGTTGTAACGTTATACCAGTCTTTACAAACTGATTTTTCCTGGTTTTTAACAAGATCTTCAAAAGCCCAGAAGGAAGTACCTGTGTGATTCCACGAGTAGTCCATAATCACTTTCATTCCCCGTTTGTGTGCTTCTTCAATTACTTTAAGAAACATTTTATCGGCGGCAGTCCATTCCCAGGTGGATGGATCATCCGGTTTTTCCGAAGCAATCAGTTTATTGTCTCCAACCGGATCGGGTCCGAAGTTTACATCAACGTGATGATAATTACGGGCATCGTATTTGTGTAAAGATGGGGCATCGTTGATAGGATTAAAAAACAATGCGGTTACACCCAGATCCTGGAGGTAATCGAGCTTGTTTAAAACTCCCTGCAAATCACCGCCATACCTGCGGTATTGAACCGCATCGTTAAAATCCTTGCCTGATTTTACGGCCCACGATTCCTGATTGTACCAGTCATGAGTCCATGGTGTAATGGACCATCCGGCAGGAGTTTTGATTTTCATAAACGGAACGTCCATATTCTCCGGATTGGGATCGTTGGATTTATCTCCGTTATTGAAGCGTTCGACAAAAATCTGGTACCAGATAACGCTTTTAGCCCACGAAGGCGGTTCGTTAAAAGGAGAAGGCGTGTTTTGTGCTTTCACCAAAGTGAACGAGACAGAAATGGACAGAAGAAGAAAAATTATATGTTTCATACTAAGCTATTTTTAACAAAATAAATGTTTTATTCAGTTGAATGACAATGACTTACTAAGTGCTATTTTCCAAGAAGGAATAAAGCAGGAATATTGAATCGTTTGTTCCAGGCTTTTTCCGTATGGTTTTCGCCGGGGAATTCACGGGTAATCCAGTTTTTGGATGTATAACCTTTCTCTTTCATAATTTCATCGGCTTGCAGCTGATATGGTTTATAGAAGGCATCCAGCGTTTCAGTGCCGAAATCGAAATAAATCTTGAGGTTCACAGGCAAAGGTAAGTGATCTTTCAGGTATTTTAAAAATGCAGCCGGAACAGGATTGTTTTCACCTGGTAAAGTTCCAGGCCAATGGGTTGAAAGGCAGGCGGCACCGCCAAAAACATCCGGATATTCGCAGATGGAATACATCGATATCAATCCACCCATGCTTGAACCTGAAATAAAAGTATTTTGCTGATCTTTCAGTGTTGAGAATGTGCTGTCAATAAATGGTTTTAATTCAGTGACTACAAATTTAAGATAGTTATCTGAGATTGGGCCACCTTCCATCAAAAGCATTTTATTTTCACCCACTGTAATGTTAAGCAGATCGGTTTTTTCAGAATCCGACAAATACTTAAGCGCTTTCTGAGGGAAATATTCAACATGTCTTTTGGGTGTATTCCAGATGCCGACGACAATACAGTCTTTAATTTTTCTCTCTTTTATCAGTTTGCCAAGGATTTCGTCAACACCCCATTCCTGGTGATTCCAGTTGGTGGTGCTATCAAAAAGCATTTGCCCGTCGTGCATATATAAAACCGCGTATTTTTTACCGGGATCGTAACCATCTGGCAGCCACACATCAATATTACGCGCTTCGACATGTACTGATGGGAAATTCTCAAAACGTTTTATTGTTCCGTAAGCCGTTTGTACCTGGCTTTTAAAAGTTTGCTGCCTCAGAATTGTTGCGCCCAGGGGCAGCAAGGTAACCTCTTCGCTTTTTTGTGTTTTTTCATTTACCAGGGTTGTTTTCATCTCGATGCTTTTCCAGATGTTTTCGGATCCTTCTACCGGTCTGACTTTAATTTTCGGAGTTTGTACGCAGGAGAATCTATATTTTGCCAGGTTAATAGGTTCGTAGCCGAAGTCTTTAAAATCACTTGTAGGAAACGTTTTGGTGATTATCTCGCGGCTCTCGATGGGTAAAGCAAACACAAGCGCTCCATAGGTGAAATAATATTCCTTGTTCATATCCTGCTTTATTTCGGGTTCAGCGCTTAGCTCAAGTTTGATGGTTTCAGTATTATGCCAGGTTTTTCTGATTGTAATATATCCGTCTTCAATGGTGTATTTGCAATTCAATTTGAAGGTGCCAGCCCAAGAAGGTTTCCTGATTTTAAGACTGAAAGAAACAGGCTTTTTAACTGTAACCTGGTATTCGATTGTATTCTCAAAAGGATATGAAGTAATTTCATAAATCTGAACATCCACCCCTTTAATACTTGTCTGAACGTCACAAGGGCCCGGCAGAACTGCCAGAATTCCATCGCTATCTCTCATCAACATCGACCTAACAAAATATGGAGTGATACGACCTGCATTAGGCACGCAGCATACAGCCACATCCTGGTGAGCAGGAGAATACTTGTAACGGGTCTGATTCCGGCCAGGTTCCGTTTCGCCGTTTTTTGTGCCCATCATCTCGAAGGAATTATCGGTTTTCAGGTAAGCAATACAGGAATGATCAGGATTGCGAGAGCCTTGTGCCGCGTTGTAGAAAATTCTTTCGATTTCACCGGCATTTTCGGTTTCACCACTTTTTTGAAACAAAACGGAATAGCTATCCATTAATTCCTGCAGCGAACAGTATTCGTAGCCGGTATGCGTAGCATCTGCCGTTCTTGCACCAATCCATTCATCGCCTATAGCTCCGCCGGTTGAGGTAGTGCATTTTTGAATCCTTGAAACGTAAACTTTAAGTGCTTTTTTAAGTTCCTCATTCCCGGATGCATAAGCAGCTACAATTAGTGGGCGCAAATGTTCGTAAGTATGTGCGCCATGCGACTGAAGCTTGTAATTCGAATCCAGGATATTGGCAAGCTGAACATCTTTTTCAGAAGAATAGTTTTTGGAAAAATTCAAATATAAAAATAAGGCATAATCCTGGTGTTTTTTATCCCTGGTAAGCTGGTACATCCGGTCAAGTATATCCGTGAACATGAGCCCGTGAGCAACTCCACCCGAAAACTCATTGCCAACATTAAACGGATCAGATTGGTTGACGGGATAATTCTGCATCACATTATCCACCGCTTTCACAAGCGCATTCCACACTTTCGGATCCCGTGTATATTCATACCAGCTAAGCAAACCCCTATAAAGCGTGGTTTTCGACCAAAGCTCACCATTTTCGGAATGAAAATTATAGCGTAATTCCTTATCATAAATCCCAAGGTAACCGTCTTTATCCTGGGTTGCCAGTATCTGGTCAATATATTTCTGTGCTTTTTCGATGCCTTGTTTATCATCCAGTAAGAGCACATTCCGTATATATCCATCCCACCAGTTCGATTGTGTTTCGGAATTCCACCACTTGTATTGCTCATCGCCTTCAGCATCGCCCGATTTCAGGTTGCCCAGATCTTTGGTTTTACTGTTTTTATGAATTCTGTCCTCGCCATAAATCGGATCATTGATCAGGTCGGGAACAAGTTTGTCAAGGTTCCCGACGAATCCTTCAACATCCTTCTGCATCTGGGTTTTGATCCAGCCGGCAGGTTTGATTTCTCCGAAATTCAGGAACTGGTATTTTTCAGCCATTGGCTTTTGAGCGTTCATTGTATAACCAGCAAGTATTAAAGTGCTTATCATGACAAGTTTCTTCATATTCCGTTTGTTTTAATCATTTCAGAAATTTGATTCTTCAAATTAAATTATCTTACTTTCTTCTAAGTCAATTAGTTAAAGTCCTATTCTTTAATCATGTAGATTCCTGCGGGGTTATTATAAAACCAGGCTTTTACTTATTTTTCATTTGAAACTGCAGATTCCCTCCGTGCATAATTTCATTGTAAGTAATAAACCGTTTCCCGACAGGAATTCCTTTCAACAAGACTTTTTCGATATAAATATTCTGAGCCGAACTATTTTTGGCTTCGATGATGAACTGATTTCCATTTGTGAGGTGCAAAACAGCTTTTTCTAGTTGTGGAGCGCCTAAAACAAATTCGTTGCCGGCAGGATTAACCGGGTAAAACCCCAGGCTCGACAAGATATACCAGGCCGACATCTGCCCGCAATCGTCGTTGCCGATCATACCATCAGGGGTATTGTTGTGGAAACTGTTGATGATGTCATGAATGTATTTTTGCCCTGTTTCCGGAGAATCAGAATAAGCATAAAGATAGGTAATATGATGCCCCGGTTCGTTACCATGCGCGTACTGACCGATCATAGCTTCCTGTCCCAGGAATTTATTTGGATTTTTGGCTTCGATGGTGAAGAAATCATTCAACTGTTTTGTAAATGCTTCATTCCCGCCTAAAAGTTTTTTCATGCCATCGATATCGTACTGTGCCGGAGTCCAGAAATATTGCCAGGAATTGGCTTCAGTGTAATCTCCCGGGTTGTTCATAGGCGAGGTGGCGGTCAACGGATCAAAAGGTTTACGGAAATTGCCCCTGGTATCTTTCCCACGGAACATTTTTGTTTCAGGGTCGAACAGATTTTTGAAATAGGCAGCCCTTTTGTAAAAAGATTCAGCCGTTGATTTATCACCAAGTTTTGATGCCATTTCGGCTACACACCAATCGTCGTAACCGCTTTCGAGTGTTCGCGAAACGGCTTCGTTATCCAGTTTATCAAAGGGATAATAGCCATATTGGTTGTACAACTCCCAGTCGGAATTAATATGACTTTTCGTTGAAGTTTCCACCATTGCCTTGAGCGCTTCTTTAGCATCGAAACCGGTAAATCCATGGTTGTAAGCCGAAAGTATCATCGGGATGGCATGGTTGCCGATCATGCAGTAATTGTCCTGTCCCCATGCCGTCCAGATAGGCAGAAATCCTGCGGCTTTGTGATGGAGAAGCATCGTATTGATAATGCCGTTAATTTTTTCGGGTGCAATAATCTGGAGCAGGGGGAATGCCCCGCGATAGACATCCCAGATAGAAAGTGTTGAATAATATTCATTGTTTGCAGCCACGGCTATTTTATCGTCGGCTCCGCGGTATTTGCCGTTTACATCAGCTATATTTGATGGTTGTAAAAGCAAATGATAGAGCGAAGTATAAAAGATTTGCTTTTGTTTGCTGCCGGCATCAATATCTATCCGGCCGAGATAATCGTTCCAAACCCTGATGGCATTTTGTTTTACCTTGTCAAAATTCCATTCGAGAATTTCAGTTTGCAGATTGAGTTTTGCGCCCGCTATATCTACCGTTGACAGGGCAATTTTCGCCTGCAGGATTTTATTTTTATTGAGTTTGAAATCTAAAATATACTTAGGCGCATTTTCTTTCCTGCCTTTTGGAAGCATTTCCGATCTATTAAAAGGGAGATCAAATTTTACAACAAAAAAGTACTTTCTTTCGACCCAGTTTTTCGTATGGCAATAGCCGGAGATAGTTTTATTATCCTCGATTTTCACCTGGCTTTCCATCACCAGGCTGTCAGTAAGGAATCGAATACCATGCTGGAAATTAATGAATAGTTTAGCTTCTTTTGCCGGGAAAGTATACCTGTGAAATGCCACCCTTTCGGATGCGGTGAGTTCCACTTTTACATTGTCTTTTTTAGTGGCAGTGTAATAACCTACACTCGCTTTTTCGGTGTTTTTGATTAAAATGTTCTTTGCGCTTCCATCTTTGCTTTCAACAAAAGGCAATAATGAAATATCTCCTAATTCGCCAATGCCGGTGCCGCTCAGGTGGGTTTGTGAAAAGCCCAGGATTGCCGTGTCGCGGAACTGATACCCGCTGGTGTAAGCCCAATCGTTGTCTTTATTATCAGGCCCTGGCTGCACCATGCCAAACGGCATCGACGGACCGGGGAAAGTATGGCCGGTGCCATCTGTTCCGATAAAAACGTTTACATATTGCGAATTATTCTGAGCACTTGCAAAACAACTGACAAGTGCTAAGGCGCTTATTAAAATACGTTTTATCATAAAGAGCTTATGCTTTAATAATCGGGATTTTCTTAAAATTAATTGGTCTTAACAGGCTCAAAGTTACAGCTGATTGTTGTCAGGGGAAGAAATTATTTTTTCCGATATTGCCCATATATTATCTGATATAATCAATTTAACCTTACATTTATGGCAAAATATTATAGAACATGAAACCCGGTTTAGAACAGATAAAGAAAAATGAAGCAAATTCTTCGCTGACACAACTTATTCTCGATCTGCCTGAATTTGAGCCATACTGGCATTTCCATCCGGAGTTTGAGCTGACTTTTATTATCAGCGGAAGCGGGAAACGAATTGTGGGTGATTCAGTTGAGCCATTTCAAGAAGGAGACCTGGTACTTTTGGGTTCTGATTTGCCGCATACTTGGAATTCAGAAAATAACAACATTACAAGCGAATCATGCAAAGCTGTTGTTTTTCAATTCAGTCATAAAATATTGTCGGATCTGATAAGCGAATTTCCTGAATTTGAAGGGATTCGGTGCCTTTTGAACATGGCACACCAGGGTATTTTTTTCCATGGGGAGCAAGCTTTGGAAACGGGGAATAAGCTGTTAAAATTATCAAAGTCAAATGGCCTGGACAAGCTGACCCGTTTTTGGCTTATCCTTGATGATTTAAGCAAATCAACTAATTACAGGTTACTTGCCTCTGCCAATTACGTTCCATCGTTGAATAAGTACAATGTTGAACGGATCAATACAGTTTTCACTTACGTTTCCGCAAATTTTGCCGAAAATATTTCGCTGCAGAAAGCAGCTGACATTGTGCATATGACGCTGACATCGTTTTGCCGGTTTTTTAAACTGATAACCGGTGAAACATTTACGGAGTACCTAAATAATTTCCGTATTTCACGTGCTTGTATTATGCTTACTGTACAACCGGATAAAAGCGTTTTGCAGGTAGCGTTTGACTCAGGGTTTAGAAGTTCAACGCATTTCAACCGTATGTTTCATACAAAAAAAGGTTGTTCGCCTTCGGGTTTTCGTAAACAGCACATTTTATTTATTAACCGAGACTAACTGGATTTTAAGTATTTTAAACTTCTGGATTTGAAAATAGTACAGAAAAATAACAATTGTTACATGTTGGTATGAGCTGATCTGGCATCTTTTTTTTGTCAATTGATAATATTTATTTAATTTCCCTGCCAATATCCGTACGAAACAATATTTTTGTACCATCGCAAATAATGAAAAACTAAATATATGGGCAAGCGACCACGCTTAACATTCTGGCAGATCTGGAACATGAGTTTCGGATTTATGGGCATTCAATTCGGTTTTGCTCTGCAAAACGGCAATGCTTCACGCATACTTATGACCTTTGGTGCAGAGGTGGATAAACTGAGCTGGTTCTGGCTGGTTGCACCTATTACCGGTATGATCGTTCAGCCGATTATTGGTTATATGAGTGATAAAACCTGGAACCGTTTAGGACGAAGAAGACCATATTTCCTTGTCGGGGCAATTCTTACAAGTATTGCACTTATACTTATGCCCAACGCGCCTCACCTCGCGAATTTTATTGCGCCGATGTTTATTGGCGGAGGTTTGCTGATGATTATGGATGCATCCATCAACATATCGATGGAACCTTTCAGGGCTTTGGTGGCCGATAAATTGCCTGAAGAGCAGCACACTCTCGGGTTTTCGATGCAAACGCTGTTGATCGGAATTGGCGCTGTTGTTGGTTCGTGGCTTCCGTATATGCTTGGAAACTGGTTTGGGGTTTCCAAAACAGCTGACTCTGCCGGGCTTATTGCCGACAATGTAACCTATTCGTTTTATTTCGGTGCTTTTGTATTGATTTCAACCATTTTATGGACCATCTTCAGTACTTCCGAATACCCGCCCGATGAACTCGTAAAAACAGCTGAAGTGGAAGAAAAGCCTAAAAAGTTTTTCATTCCGCCTATCATGATTAAACTGTTGCTGGTTCAGTTTTTCTCCTGGTTTGCCTTGTTTACGATGTGGGTGTATACTACTCCGGCAGTGGCGTTAAAATATTACGGTACCAGTGATCCTAATTCTCTTGCCTTCCAGGAAGCCGGCGATTGGGTAGGCATATTGTTTGGTATTTATAACGGAGTTTCTGCAATTATTGCTTTGTCATTACCGCTCATAGCTAAACGTCTTTCAAAAAAGGTGACACATTCCATCGCACTTTGTATCGGGGGCGTTTCTTTATTGTCGTTCCTTATTTTCAGCGATCCCAACTATCTTATTATCCCAATGATTGGCATTGGTATTGCGTGGGGAAGTATCCTGGCTATGCCTTATGCCATGCTGGCAAGTTCAATACCTCCGAAACGAATGGGTATTTATATGGGATTGTTTAATATGTCAATCACTATTCCACAGATTGTAAGCGGTGTATTTAGTGGGCTGATGCTGAAATATATTTTTGACGGGAACCCGATACTCAGTATTGTGATGGCTGGGGGAAGTATGTTCCTGGGTGCTATTGCAGCTCTTTTTATTAAAGAGAAACAGGTATAGTGGTATTTGCCGATTAATCCCTTCAAGGGTTTAAAACCCTTGGAGGGATTAAAAAATGACAGAATAATTTATACTTCCGGTTGATATTGCGTCCGCAAAATAGTTTTCAGATCTTCAACTTCATGAGCATTGCTGAGCAAATGTGGCCCAACCCGTGTGCGGCAGAGTGCGCTCATATATGCGCCACTTTGCAATGCCTGTCCGAAATCGCGGGCTAACGCCCGTATATAAGTTCCTTTTGAACAAACAATACGGAAATCAATTTCCGGCATTTCGATACGGGTAATTTCAAAAACCGGAACGCTAACCGGACGAGCAGCCAGTCCAAGATCCTTATCTTTACGTGCAGATTCGTAAGCACGTTTGCCATTTACTTTAATAGCTGAAAACATGGGTGGTATCTGCATGATATCACCACTCAGACTTTGAGCAGCTTCCTGGATCATTTCAGGAGTAATATGTTCGGTTGGAAAAGTTTCGTTTACTTCTTTTTCCATATCATACGACGGAGTAGTGGCACCAAGTACAAAAGTGCCGGTATATTCCTTGTCGAAATCCTTAAATTCCTCTATACGTTTAGTCGCTTTTCCGGTACAGATTATCAGAAGTCCTGTTGCCAGGGGATCGAGGGTGCCGGCATGGCCAACTTTAATTTTTTTGCCTCCCAGCAGATGTTTCATCAATCCGCGCAATGAGCCGATCACATCGAAGGAAGTCCAGCGGTAGGGTTTGTTTACAAGAAGTATTTCGCCTTCGGTGATATTCAGCATATTAGTAATTGAAAAATCTGTTATGACAATTTTGTTACCACGGAGGCACTGAGGGCACAGAGATTCACGGAGTACAGTGATTTCTTCCGGATGGTCCGGATTAAAGGATCGTATTAGCCTTCATCTGAAGGTAAATTGAGATTTTAAATGATAAGGAGTAAAAAAATCTTAGTGTTCCTTAGTGAACTCCGTGCCTCCGTGGTTTTATTATTTTAAATTATCAGACCACCTGCAAGTCAACACCCAACGCAAGGAGAATCAGCAAAATAGCACCTACAATTATCCGGTAATAACCGAACACCTTAAAACCGTGTTTCTGAAGGTAGGTGATAAAAAATTTAATTGCCAGTAAGGCGACTATGAAAGCTACCAGGTTGCCAACAAGCAATACGCCTATATTATCGGCATTAAAATGCTTGTAATCCTTAAGTAATTTATAAGCTGATGCCGCCGCCATAGTTGGCACAGCAAGGAAGAAAGAAAATTCGGCAGCTTTGGTACGTGTTAATTTCTGTTGCATTCCTCCGATAATGGTGGCCGCTGAGCGCGAAACACCGGGAATCATAGCAATACATTGAAAAAGTCCTATTACAAATGCATTCTGAAAAGTGGCATCTCTTTTTTCATCTGTATTGATAAACCACTTATCTACGAATAAAAATAATATCCCGCCAAGGAGGAGCATTAGGGCAACCACAAAAACGCTTTCGAGCATGGCGTCAATCTGATCACTGAAAAGAAAGCCAAGAATGGCTGCGGGAATAAAAGCAACGAAAAGTTTGTAATAGAAATCGAACGATTGCAGGAAACGTTTCCAGTACAAAACAATTACTGACAGAATGGCCCCAAACTGAATATTTACAGTAAATGCCTTGGTGAAATCATCGATTTTGATACCAAGCAGATGCTCAGTAATAATCATGTGCCCGGTCGAGGAGATAGGAAGAAATTCCGTTATTCCCTCAACTATAGCAATAATAATGGCATGGAGGTATGTCATCCTAATCTTTTGGTTTTTTCATTATGGCTACAATCCCGAAGCCAAAACCGATAAGTACCAGGATTGGAGATAGGGTTAACCTCCTGAAGTCAAACATTTCCTCATTAAATACATTTGGATCTTTTGAGCCACCACCGGTCATCAGGATGAATCCTAAAATAATAAGGCCCACTCCGATTATCATCAGGATGTAGTTTTCCTTTCCGAAAGCAAATATGGGACGGACTGTTTCTTCCGTTTTTTTAATGGCTTCCTGAGCCATAGGTTTTGTGGTTTTTGCCATTTTTTAGATATATTTAAAATCGTTTTTAAGCAGTAGTCTGTTGTGGTTGATTCTAATTAAAGGATAGGTACCGCTCACAGTTTATTAACGTGAATACAGGTTATCAACTTTCATCCGAAGGAATTTGTTTACCGAAAACCAGGTAGATAAAGCCGATAAAATTACTCCAAGTACAAGAACGCCCACAAAAAACAAGGCAAATTGTTGGATGTCCTGCAACGCGGTAATTTCGGGTATGCGTTGCTGCGCAACGTACAAAGTGCCAATGAGTAACAAATCAGCAATAAGAGCGGCGATTACTCCATGAACTATGCTTTTCCTGATAAAGGGGAGCCGTATAAAATTTTCAGTAGCTCCGACAAGTTGCATGCTTCTGATGAGGAAACGCTTGGCATATACCGAGAGCTTAATGGTATTGGCTATCAAAATTATTGAAATGACAAGTAATATGAGGCTGAAACTTAGTATCACAAGAGTGATTTTGCTGATATTGGCATTGACCTGGTCGATAAGTGATTTCTGATAGACCACTTCTTTTACAAGATTACTGGTCAGCAGAGCTTTTTCAATCCTGGCAATGCTATCGGTATTGGCATAGCCAGCTTTGAGCTGTAAATCTATAGATGCTGGCAGCGGATTATACCCAAGAAATTGCACAAAATCCTCGCCCAGTTCGTTCGAAAGTTCTTTGGCAGCCTGTTCGCGAGAGATAAATTCAGCCTGCTTTACATAACTGGTTCTTTGGAGTCGCTTCATATAATTCTGCACCAGATCATCTTCAATGTTATCTTTCAGCATCAACGAAATGCTGATATTCTCGCGTACGTAATCCGAAAGTTTTTTCCCGTGAAGGATGATCAGTCCCAGCAACCCGAGCATAAACAATACCAGCATAATACTGATAATACTGGTTATATAGGATGCCCTGAGCCTGCCGCTACCGACATTTTTTTCTGTCATTGAATTTTTTTGATAGAGGAAGCGAAATTAAGGAAAAAATTTCAGCCTTAGCCATTTCATTTCATGGGTTTGCATTTATTAACAAAATAAGAGATTGTCGGGAAGAGTAAAAATCAATGATTTATGAACGGATTTGCTGGTTTGAATATAATTTGTTGTTGAAAGTAATTTCATATCTTTATCATTATTGTTAAAAATCTATTTTGATTTTCCGAATCCGGAAATTGTTTTCTCAGTTTCATAGTTCCCACGATATACTGATAGCGTTAATCTCAGTAAAATTCAAGATTGGACGTTGAAGAGTAAAAAATAGCAATAACTTCTTTAATAATTGATATTGAGGATAATCAAACTATTCTTATCTTTGAATAATTGAATATATCGAGGTGAACCCAACCAATTTTATTCCTTTAATCTGATCGAAAATGGAAATATTTATCGCATCACGTCTTACAACCGGGAACAAAATTTTTCCTGCTGAAATTATTATTGACCTGGATGGCGTAACGTTAAAAATCCCTGGTCTTTTCAGCGGGAATGAAAAGACGATTCCCTACTCCCGGATTTCATCGGTAGATATTAATTGTCCGTTGATTGGTTATTCAACAATCAGTATCGAAACCACGGGTGAAGGAAGCATAAAAGCTCATGGTTTTACGAAAACCGAAGTAACAAGAATAAAAGAGAAGATTCTTGCTAAAATCAAGGCTGTTTGATGCGATACTGAATTTGTCTAAACCATTTCCTCCCTAAACATGGGCCGCATTGTCCTTGTTAATGTTATTTTATTCGGATGGCTGCGAATTAAGAGCGCAACTGATGTTTTTATCGGTTTGGTTTACCCGCCTTAAATTTTATCTGATTTTTATACTTTTCTCCAATGGTATAAAATGGATTAGAGTGCGGTATCTTTGATTAATAATTGCTGTTCATGGAATATTAATACCTATGGTTATGAAAATACAATATTGTTCCGACCTCCACCTTGAATTCCCCGAGAACCAAAGCTTTCTTAAATCCAATCCCCTGAAACCGGCCGGGGATATTCTTATTTTAGCCGGCGATATAGTGCCATTTGCTGAAATGGACAAACATCCTGGTTTTTTCGATTACCTCGCCGATAACTTTGAAACTACATACTGGATACCCGGGAACCATGAATACTACCATTTGGATGCTTCGGAGCGCAGTGGCCCGCTTAATGAAAAAATCAGGAGTAATGTTGTACTTCTTAACAACCAGGCCGTTAAGGTAAATAACAACAAACTTATCTTCACAACATTATGGTCGCATATTTCACCGGTTCATGAATGGAGAATTCAGAAGAACATGTCGGATTTTCATGTCATAACCTACCAGGGCCAAAAATTGTCAACTGAAGTTTTCAACCAGTTGCATGAGGAATGCAAGGCATTCCTGGTTTCGGCATTACAGGAAACTGGTGACTATAAAACGATTGTTGTAACACATCATGTGCCGACATTAATTAATTATCCCCAGAGATACGAGGAAAGCCTGTTAAATGAAGCTTTTGTTGTCGAACTATCTGACCTGATTGAAAGTTCAGGTATTGATTACTGGATCTATGGTCATACACATGCCAATACCGATGATTTCGAGGTTGGCAAAACTCATTTGATAACAAACCAGTTGGGATATGTGGAGTACAATGAACATCAGTATTTTGATATTGCCAAAACCATTACCGTCCGTTAAAACAAGCCAGGCTGAATGAGCTAAGGTTATGTTTATAACGCCAGACGATCATTGCTCTTTCTCCGGCACAATATTTACATATTCCGGATGGCAGACAGCAGAAGTTAAATTTCTGTAATTTAGCCAATATATTTTTATACATTGAACACAATGAAAATGAGTAGGATAATCCTCTTCAGTTTGTTAATTCCTTTTTACTCCATGTCACAAGTACCCGTTAAAATAGAAAGCAGCCTGAAAACTGTTGATATTTTATCACACGAAATCAAAACCGTTTATACCGCGGGCATTCATTTTGAAGCGCCAAACTGGAGTAATGATGGTAGTTTCTTTGTAGTGAACAGCATTGGCAGGCTTTATACTATTCCCATTGATGGCTCTGTAATGAACCCGTTGAATACAGATTTTGCCGATGAGTGTAACAATGACCATGGAATATCTCCCGATGGTAAATGGCTGGCAATAAGTCATAATAATAAAAACGATACGATTCAAACAGAGCAGTGGAAAAAATCTGCCATTTATATTCTGCCGATCCAGGGAGGAATTCCCCGGCAGGTTACTCCGGAATCTCCCTCATTCTGGCATGGATGGAGTCCTGATGGCAAAGAACTGGCATATTGTGCTGAGCGTAACGGGAATTTCGATATTTATACAATCCCTGTGAGTGGGGGCAGAGAAAAGCAGTTGACTCATGAACCCGGGCTTGATGATGGCCCGGATTATTCTCCTGATGGGAAATATATTTACTTCAATTCTTTTCGCACAGGAAGCATGCAGATATGGAGGATGAAAACGGATGGCAGTCAACAGGAACAAATAACTAATGATTTCTATTCCAATTGGTTTGCGCACCCTTCGCCTGACGGGAAATGGATTGTTTTTATCAGTTACCTCGTCGACCAGGCAGAAGCTCATCCCTTTGGGAAAGATGTCAAACTTCGCCTGATGTCGGTTGCGGACAGGAAAATCAGTGATCTCACACCGGTCTTTTTCGGAGGACAGGGAACACTCAATGTGCCGTCGTGGAGTCCTGACAGTAAACAAGTTGCTTTTGTAAGTTATTTACAAAACGAATAGCGGAATTTTTATCGGTTATTTAGTTTCAATTTCCCAGTTATCGGTGCGGAAGGATGACCCAGGTAATCCTGTGCCATTAAAGAGGGATGCTACTGAAGTGTTGAGAAATGCGTACCTCACTGCAACCGGGTGTTTCACTTTTTTGGAAGAAACTACCAGTTTATTTCCCTGTATTTTTACTGTTGCTGGATAAAACACTTTGTCGGCTCCGGCAATTACGAAATTGTTTTTCGCTGTTTCAGTGATCTTTAACCCGTTGTCAGTAAAACTAAATTCAATACGGATACTTTTCTTTTCAAGTTTAAAATCCTTATAAACCGGCCCGGAGAAACTTCCTGCATCCTGATTGTATGTTTTAGTCAGGGCCCATAAGGAAAGTCGCGTGCCAACATCCATCTTATTGCAGCGACAATTTCCACGTAATCAGTTTTCCGCCTGTTTCCGCTTTTACGATATACATCCCTTTTGGGTATGCGGAAAGATCAAATGTGTATTCCGATTTCGCGCTGGAATGATAAGAATTTACCAGCCTTCCGCTTGATTCCAGAATCGTTATATTCATGTCGTCTGAAGTGCCGGCATTACCGGTAATCTTAAAAACACCGGATGTTGGATTTGGGAATAGCAGGTAGGAATTTTGAGTGTTTTCCTCAATGGAAACAAACGATGCTGATTGTACAACTTTTATCGTTTGCGTTGGAGCACCAATGGCAGAAACCAATATGGTTGCCGTTCGGCTTAATGCTGCTGTATTTTCAAGGTAACTGGCAGATAGTGTTCCGTTCCCATTCCCTGAAGGAGTTACCACACACCAACTTGCGTCGCTGCTACATGTCCAGCTTGTATTGGAAATTACATCGAAAGTAGTGCTTCCTGCGGAGACCATTACATTTTGATTGGATGGAGTTACTGTTAGTGTTGAAGTAGCCAGCCAGATGGTTGCATTCATAATAAGCTTGCGGTGATTGCCACTGGCATCCGTTATCCAGCCATCGTAAAGATTATCTCCGGTATCCCCGGAGCCGTCATCACAGGGAGAACTGTCGCCTACCCCTACCACTTTACCATTCCCATAGGTCGCATAAGCAACCATTGCATCTGTATTTCCAAAAGCAGAACCCGGTCTGTAAACCACTCCTTTAACACTGCTGTTGCTGGTGGGAGTCAGGGTCATTGTAGTGCCGTTAAACCACTCAGCCTGGGTTACAGTTCCCATTACCCCATTCAGCAAAGGGTCATTTGGAAGAATGGGGATATTGGTGGTAAGGCCTTCCCTAATGTCCTCATAATCAAAGGTAATCCCGAAAGGATTTGCCTTTACACTATTAGTACTCATAAAATCATTCCAGATAAACGGCGAATCAGCGCCGTCATTATTCCTGTCAGAAATATCATGGTCGGAAACCATAAACAAACCTCCTCCATTTTGGACAAACTGCATGAGCGCGGTTTTTTCAGCAGCGGTGAACAAAATATTAGGCTCACATACTACAAAAACTTTATAGTTTGAAAGATCCTGAAGGTTGCTTGCCGTACCATAAGTAATCTTGCCACCGATAGGAAGCGTTTCGACCCAATATCCTTTTTTTACCAGGTCTATTCCCCAGGATGAAATTCCGCCTTTCCAGTAGCTCTCCAAGGTTGAAGCTGTTACGGTTGATTGATCTGGTGTTGGGTAGCGCTGTGCATTCGCTTCACCATTTAAAGTTTGATCGGCATCAATTATCCAATCAGCATTGCTGGCAGTTTCAGCTTTGGTGGCATCGAACAGGATTTTTATCTGGGCCTGTAGTGAGACAGAGATGAGAAGTAGTGTAGCAGCTACGAGAGTTCTCCTGGAAAAGTTAGTAATCATGAAAATGGGTTTGAAATAAAAATGAGAGCTTTGGATTTTTAAAATCGGAATTATGAACTTAGATTCAGCCCCAAGAACAGGGCGGCAAAGATACCATTTTAAAGAACTCTAATCTCAATATATTGAAATAATTACTTTTGTATTAACTCAGTTATCCTTTGTAAATTTGTAGAATTGCAGGCAGCCTATTGGTAAATCTCCCTTAAAAATTTATTGTTAATGATCGATCTTCTTTCCAATAACTATATTCGGATCATAGGCAGCACGCTTGCTGTATATCTTTTTATAGTAATAGCAATCCGTCTGTTTGGCAAAAAGGAACTGGCGCAACTTTCAGTCGTTGACCTGGTTTTCATTCTGCTTATCAGCAATGCTGTGCAAAACGCCATGGTAGGACCGGATTCAACACTCCTGGGAGGATTGGCAGCTGCCACTACTTTGTTCATTGTTAATTATATCCTGAAATATCTGCAATACCGTTTTCCGAAGTTTGGAAAAGTAGTTCAGGGCGATGCCACTATGCTGGTTTACCAGGGAAAAATTATTGAATCACATATGAAGAAAGCCAAAATCAGCATTGAAGAACTTATGGAAGCGGTACGTGAACATGGTGTGAAATCATTAAAAGAAGTTGACCTGGCAATTATGGAAGTAGATGGAAGCATCAGTGTATTATCTGATAATTATCAGAAGAAGACAGTGAAAAAGCGAAAAGCGCATAAAGTACTTACGCAGCAGGGAGTATAGTATACGGTAGTAAGGAGTATTTTGATATCTCAACTTTTTAACTTTTATCCTGGTAGTGAGGTACTGAGTTATCCGGCATACAACCTATAGTTGAGTGGCGGTGCTTACCAACAACATAATTACGCTGTTTTTTGAAATACGAACAAGTATTAAATTAGTGAGGTATTGGTCTATGGAGAGGATAAAAATGTGTTTCTTTATCAGCAAAAAAGCTTGTTCTATTTAAAAACAAGCTTTTTTGTATTTCGGAGCAGGATGTTGTCGTTTACTTATCGTATAATTAATTTTGATGTTGTCGTTTTATTATCTGCGACAACTTTCAAAATATATACACCGGAATTCAACTTTTTAACATCAATTTTGTTTGAAGAAGTATTTTGGTTCAAAACGCTTTTCCCAACCAGGTCAAATATTTCAATTTGTTTTTCTGAGTTAACAGGAGCGTTAATGTTCAAACTACCATCCGTAATAGGATTTGGATAAAATCCAATTTGTTTCTTAGCGTAATCATTTAAACTTGTTGTAACATCAGTTGTTAGATCCCAGTTTGTTTTAACCCTCAATCCATCAACTGTAATCCCCTGGCCAGCCTCAAACTGACGAAATGCAATACCCATAATTCTAATATCGGGGCCTAAGACAATAGGAGTAGTTGTAGTCAGCGTTGCAGTTAACGGTCCATATAATGGAGTTGCGGGTTCGTTAGTAAAATCGTCGCCCGATTTAAATACATATAAACTAACTTTATCATTTTCTGTCCCAGATACTATCGTATATTTTACTACAAACAAGTAGGTCTCACCGAAATTAAGCAGTTTAGTAAGTGAACTATCCTGGCAGTTACTGGCATTAAAAGAAAGGCCCACCACCATCTTTCCCGTGTAAGGTCTTATAAATGTTCTTGCCCTAAATGCAGTACTTGCATTAGGATCAAAATAATGGAAAAAATAACTACCTATGCCGGTGTTTGCAGCAGCATTTACTAAAAATGAAGTGTAAACCGAACCCGATGTTTGCTCTGTAAATTGTGTATTAACATCCTGCCCTGTAGCTAAAATTCCAGCAGAAAGTCCAATATCTGAGCCAACATAACCGGAAAATGCTAAACCTGAGGTGGTAACTGCAACCGGAGCTGCTGTGCCACTATGTGCTAACCAACCATGTTCTGTTAACAAATCACCAGCAAGGTAATTAAAATCTTCAATTAACAGAGGGGTTTGTGCGAATGCAAAACTGCTTACAAATAATAAGAGTATTAAATATGTCTTTTTCATCTTGTTGAGGTTTTTGAATGAATGTGATTAGATTTTTTATGATAATACAAGCATTTGCTTCATAAATCTGAAGCACTTCAAGTTTTCTTCATTGTATTTATTTTACCATAATAAGGTCTCCTTTCTTTTCTGATTTTATATTTATTTTATGGGTTCTGTATTATATAATCGTAAACTGCTTTTCGTATTCCCACCACATTCTCTGTGCTCATGCCGCTTGGGATATATTTGTTTTCTACAGGGTTTTTCTTAAGAAGTGAAAAATAAAAAACACAAGCCGCAGTATAAGTTCCTGACAATGTAGGATGCTTGTTGTCCGAAATATAAAGTTCAATCTGCGGATAAGTTTTTTGAATATACTCCCTGACTTTACCCACAGGAGCAACCATAGCATTAAGTTGTCGGCCAACTAACTGGTAGGAAGCAGCCAGACTATCCATGTCGGATGGATTATCTTTATCTGGCCAGGTCATATAAAGTACTGTTTTAGCATTTACCTTCTTTATTTCAGCATCCAGGTATCTAGCGTATTCTGAAAACAATTCAGGATTATTAATGGGGCGGGTACTTTGTTCCTGTAAAACGACAGTATTCCAGTTTTCACTTTTTATTTTAGTTATTGTTAACGGATCTGCGTAATGAGCTTCCAGTGTATAGGCCCCCACAGCTATTTTCCGGATAACATAGTTTATGGAATCTGATGATGAATCAGCTTTTAACATTTGTTGAAGATGATAATCTACACCATCGTTGTAATAGGTATAGCTGTTGCCTACAAAGAGAACTTTATAGTCTGTTTTTTCAAAAACAGGCGGAATTACCGGAGATGGAACAGGATCTTTTTTGCAGGCCGAAAGACTTTGAACTGCAATAAGAAGAACTAAAAGGATTTTAAAGGATTTCATAAAAATTTAATATTAAGTTTTCTTCAAAAAAGAAAATCTGAAGCGATATTTTTTGCTGATACCTGTGGTTAATACACTAGCTTTTTCCATATCAATTTCGTTTTCTGATTTAGCAACAACAATGGTAGCAACAGCATTGCCAATGATATTGGTTATGGCTCTTCCTTCGCTCATAAAACGGTCGATGCCCAAAATCAAAGCTATTGCTGCCACAGGTATACCTCCGGATAACGGTAATACTGCCGCCAACGTAATAAATCCACTCCCGGTAACTCCGGCTGCGCCTTTGGATGTAAGCAATAAAACCAGCAGTAAAGTTACCTGGTGCGATACATCCATATGGGTATTTGTTGCCTGTGCCAGGAACACAGCGGCCATTGTAAGATAAATTGATGTGCCGTCTAAATTGAAAGAATAGCCTGTGGGAACTACCAGGCCAACAACGGATTCAGAACAACCGGCATTCTCCATTTTCTTCATTAAAGACGGTAAGGCTGCTTCGGAAGAGGAGGTTCCCAAAACAATCAGCAATTCTTCCTTAATGTATTTCAACAATTGGAAAAGGCTAAACCCGCTGAATTTCAAAATACCTCCCAGAATGAATAGAATGAATATGATGCAGGTTATGTAAAAGGAAATCATCAATTGGCCCAGTGAAGCCAGTGAGTTCAGTCCATATTTCCCAATAGTAAAACTCATAGCTCCTAAAGCCCCGAGAGGTGCTACCCTCATAATGATTTTTATGACCGCAAAAAGAGCTGTTTCAAAAGACTTTATTACATTAAAAAGCGGCTTTGCTTTATCCCCGATTTTTGACAGAGCAAATCCGAAAAGGACTGAAAAAAACAATATCTGTAGTAAATCACCATTCGACAAAGCATTGATGATATTTTCGGGGATGATATGCATGAAAAATTCCTGTATAGTATAGCTTTTGCTTTGCGTAAGGTAAGTTTGCACCGATTTGATATCAAGGGTTGAGGGATCAACATTCATCCCTACGCCGGGTTTCAGGATATTAATCACAAACAACCCGATTATCAAAGCAAGAGTTGATACTATCTCAAAATAAATGAGTGCCTTTACACCTACCCTGCCAACTTTTTTTGTGTCCTGCATTCCGGCAATACCTGTAACTATGGTACAAAATATTACCGGGCCAATCATCATTTTTACCAGCTTGATAAACCCATCACCTAAGGGTTTTAACTGGACGGCAAACGAGGGATACAGGTAGCCAAGCAATATGCCAAAGACAATTGCAATAATAACCTGAACGTAAAGCCCTTTAAATACTTTCAGCATAACTTATTCATTATAACCTGGATTCTGAATCATTTTACGCCCTGTATTTGCATCAATTACAGATTGCGGTATTGGGAATAAGGCTGGTGCATTGGCAATGGTTGGTCCTGCAAAATCATTATATAACTGAACTCTTTCAACCAGTTTACCTGTGCGGATAAGAGCGTACCGGCGGTGTTCCTCGGTTATTAATTCCCGTGAGCGTTCATCCAGAATATAATCAATAGTAACATCAGCGGCTGTAATCGGAGTAGCATGCGACCGTTCTCTCACTTTATTAATCCAGGTTGCAGCATCGCCAGGTCTTCCCTGCAGGAATAACGCTTCAGCAAGAACCAGGTATGTGTCGGACAAGCGTAAGTATATGATACTATTGTATTGATCCGAACTGCTTGCCTGGGCCGGCAGTGGATTTACCCATTCCCATTTACGTGTGGAAGGCCAGAGATAATGATCCAGGTCATACTTCCCTTCGGTTATTGTATGTGCGGTGGTGGTTGTGCGTACTGTTTTTAAAACACCCGCTGCATCAGGCATAACAAGAGTTTTCTTGATGGCATATTCTGAGAACCGGTCATCTGTAGCCTCGTACCACGAAAGCGCTGGTGCTGTGATAGAATATCTTCCTGCACCTTTTCCGCCGTTGTTGGTATGAAACACATCGAGATTCAGATTCTTAATAACAGCATCTTTGCTGTAATAGGTTTGCCACATATTACGCATATAACTGGCAGGCTGTGAGCCATACGAAACTTTTTCGGGCTCTACATTTAAAAGGATAAATAGAACCTCTTTGTTACCATCTTTATAAAAAGGATTAGCAAATACATCCATAAAAGCGACTCCAGGCTTACTGGCATTTATTCCAAAACGCTGAGTCATTAATTGAAAATCAACCCCTTCGCACAATAAACGTGCTGTGGTTTCAGCTTTAATATATTCACCCATAGCCAGATATGTTTCGGCTAAATAATGGCTGGCAAATGCCCCACTTACTACCGCCTGGTTTGCATCACGCATGGGTAAATGATCAACGCCGAACTGTAAATCAAGCACCATTTGTGCCCTGATTTCTGCAACTGGTGTTCTTTCCCAATCGTTCCTGTATGTTTCTCCGTTAACTTCAAGCAAACTAAGAGGAACATCGCCCCAGGTATAGGTTAAGTGGCGGTAAGCCCAGGCGCGTATTACTCTGGCCTGTGCAATGATGTAATTCTTTTTTTGTTCATTGTTTTCCGCATTTACACCTTTCCAGTTTACATCCACGTTTTCGGCACGGGCTATAACCATATTACAGGAATTTACTATCAGATACAACCATTCAAAGTCATTTTTAAATACAGCCATTTCCGTATTAATATTGGTAGGCCAGTTGAGAAAAATTTCTTCACCAACTCCGTTATTCATAAAGCCATTGTCAACACCGAGATTCCAGATTGAACAGCGGGTAAATGGGATACCGCCAGTGGCAGGATCATCACCTGGTGAATAGGTACGGCCCTTTTCTCCTCTTACCCATGCATAAATACCATTCATCATATTCACGAAACCATCATAATCCTGAAACAAATTTTCAGCATAGATTTTATCTTTCGGTTTTTCGCGAAGAAATTCATCTTTATTGCATCCCTGGAATCCTATGGTTACAAGAAAGATTACCAGAACTGTATATTTTATATTTTTCATGATTGTTGCTTTTTTAGATTAAAAACTGAACTTTGCTCCAACAATGTAACTCTTTATCTGCGGTGCCGCTCTTTGCTGATTTATAGGCAAAATCGAGAGATATTCGGGATCTAAACCTGTCCATTTCGTCCAGGTTGCCATGTTTTTTAAGTTGATGAAAATTTCTGCATTACTAATGAAAATTTTCTTAATCAGATTCTCAGGTAACCGGTAACCAAAAGTTATATCCTGTAGCCTTATAAAACTGGCATCTTCATAAAAATTCATACTCAGCGGATTTACGTTGCCATCCACATTGGCAGGGTACTCATTGGTAGGATTGGTAGGTGACCAGAAGTTTTTATCATAAGAGTTCACCCTGAAGGAAACCTGTCCGGTTCCATATAAAAGATTCCGGTAAGTAATGCCCTGAACAGCGTTGATCAGGAAACTTAATCTGAAATTTTTATACGTGAATGTATTTGTCATACCAAGTACAATAAACGGATCCCTTGAGCCAATTATCTGCTTATCAGCTGTAGTAATAAGGCTGTCGCCATTTACATCTTTATATTTAATGTAACCAGGCATCGCAGTTGGTTGCGCGCTATTGGCTATATCATCACCTGTTTGCCAGACACCATCATAAACATAGTCGTAATTCACTTTAATAGGCTGACCAATAAACCATTCACTAGCTATATCATCAATGTAGTTGCCGTTTTCATCCGTCAATCCTACATTAACAATTTTGGTTTGATTATGCGATATGTTTAAATCGGTTTTCCAGGTGAAATTGGTTTTACTGATGTTAACGGTACTAACCTGAAATTCAATTCCGTTATTTTTTGTTTCACCTATATTCTCCCTGATATACGTATCTCCGTTTATAGGTGAAATGGTTTTGTCGAGCAATAAATCTGTAGTGGTTGACCAGTACATTTCGAACAGTCCACTTACACGATTATTCCATAAGCCAAAATCAAGTCCGGTGTTGAATGATTTTGTAGTTTCCCATCCCAATAAAGGATTACCGAGTTTTTGAGGGTAAAAACCAAAAGCAGGTTTAAAATCAGGAGTCAGATAATCCAAGGATGAAAGACTTGGCAGCGTAGAATAAGGACTGATTGCTTCGTTCCCGTTAGAACCATAGGATAGTCTTAATTTCAGAATGTTGACAAATTCAAGTTTGGGAAGCGACTTGATAAAACTCTCGTTTGTAATGTTCCAACCTACTGCAAAGGAAGGGAAAGTACCATATTTTGTGCCATCACCAAATGCTGAATACCCATCATGGCGAACCGTAAAAGTAAAGAGGTAACGGCTGTCGTAGCTGTAATTTGCCCTGAACATCTGCGATAAATGTGATGATTCGCGATACACTGCATTTGACTGGGTTGTCTTTGCTTTATCCGGCTGGTAATAAGTTAATACATCACTTGGGAAATCTAATCCCTGTGTTGTATTTATTTCTCTTTTTTCGTTTTGCGCACTATACAAACCAGTCAGAAAAACTGAATGCTTTCCGAAGGTATTGTTGTAGCTCAGAATATTTTCGACCAGCCAGTTCTCATCAAATTGGCTTGATAACTCAAGTTTCCCGTTGCTTTGACTTCCTTCGTAAGTATTGCGACCTGCGTAAGTTTGTGTTATCCAGGTGCGGTACTCATAACCAGTATTTAGTTTGTAGGATAAGCCTTTAATAAAAGGGAAATCAATCTGCAGATAATTATTGGTATTTATGCTTTTTGTTTTATCGCTGTTGATATAATTGAGTGCATTTAGCGGATTTATGGCATAAAAAGGATCTTCCCAGGTAAGCATGGCAATGGTTCCATCTTCGTTGTAGGCATTCCCTAGTGGATTCATTCGGAAAGCGTCATAAAAATCGGCTTGCACTCCACTTCTGTCATAATATCCGAGGGAAGTATTAGTTCCGAATTTTGCCCATTTTGCCAGTTGTATATCTAAATTTAAACGAAGCGTATACCGTTTAAAATCATCATTCTTTGCTATGCCTTTAACATTATTCAGTGAGCCTGAAACAAAATACCGGGTTACGTCATTGGCACCGCTAACCGATAAATTGTGCTGGCTTTTAATCCCGGTTCTTGTTGCTTCCTCAATCCAGTTAGTGTATTTACCCGCGTCATAATTTGTTTGTTCGATATTGGTAAATGATTCGCCATATTCTGCTTTGCGCATATAAAAAGTTGATCCATCCATCAGTGTAGGGATATACGATATCTGATCGAGTCCATAATAGGTATCGTAAGATACTTTTGGCTTACCCTTTTTCCCTATTTTGGTGGTGATCAGAATAACTCCGTTCGATCCTCTCGCTCCGTAAATGGCTGCCGATGAAGCATCTTTTAATACTTCAAGCGATTCAATATCATTTGGATTTATTTCGTTCATCGATCCGTTGAAAGGAACACCGTCCAGAATTATCAAAGGACTGTTTGATGCTGTTATTGAATTCTGGCCCCGGATTAACATGCTGGTTGATGTTCCGTCAGCGCTTGATCCGTTTACTGATACACTTAATCCTGCCATGCTGCCTTGTAAAGCCTGCACAATATTAGTACTTGGCCTTTCGGCAAGTTTTTCCATATTTACAGAAACTACTGAACCTGTAACATCGCTCTTTTTTTGTACGCCATATCCAACCACCACTACACCTTCAAGGCTGGCAGCATCCTGTTCCAATGTCACGTTGATTATGGATCTGCCTTTAACCGCCACTTCCTGTGGAATATACCCGATGAATGAAAATTTCAGAATGGAATTTTCATCGGTGACTTTCAATGAAAATTTACCATTTATATCAGTTATGGTACCTAATGAAGTGCCTTTTACAGCTATGCTAACGCCGGGCATAGATTCACCTGTGTTTGCATCCGTTACTGTTCCGGTTACTTCTTGTTGATAGGTAGTGCTATTATTCTGCTGTTCCGAAGCCGGCGCTGCAAATGCCTGTGCTGTTGCAAGTAGCCAAATCAGGAAACTTAACCTGATAAACAATAGCAAATTTGTTGTTTTACTTTTCATACTTTTCAATTTTTAAAATTGATGACTGCTTATTTAATTCTTTTTCCTGGCTTTACATCTTTCAGTAACCGATAAACCGGGATTTCTCCATCGGAATTTGCTTTTATCATTTTATACCTGAAATAACCGTTTTCCATTTCCGGCTCTAGGGTTGAAACTGCCATATTTGCATTTTTTTGTGCCGTACTGATCACAAAACTTCCTTTCGGGAATACCTTGGTTTGAACTGAAACACTGATGGACGAATCGGCCACAGACTTTTTAGCGCTGACTACTATTTTAAAAACCTCGGTTTTTATTTTCAAATCCGATTTCAAGGTGTCGATTTCAAGACCGAGTATCTGAAGTTTTCTTACAACCGGAGCATTTTCGGCCAGCAATAAATATGCTTTCGGCCTTTTACGCGTTGAAACGGATTGGGAACGGCCTGCATCCTGAATTTGCAGATCCAGTGAGATGTTTTCAAGATTTTTGACATCAATAAAATTCATATTTCCTTCGTAGGTCAATGGCTTTGAATCAAGTACAATAGGATTTGTTCTTTTTATGGTTTCATTAATAGAAGCGTTTACCGTTTCCAGAACTTTTTCCCTGTTCGTTAAAGTTGTTTCCATAATGCTTTGGGCTATAAGATACCCGGAATACACCCTGCGCTTGTAGGAATTTCTGTCCAATCCAATTCCTCTTATCTCGAAAAGTATGGAAACAGTATTGGTTAATCCAAAAGAGGTTGAACTGGATCGGGGACTGTCGCCACCCATACGCAGAATATTTATTTTATTGCTATCCTGATCCGGGACAAAATAGTTATCAAAAGTGATAGTATTGTTTCCAAGTTTCTTTTTTACATCATTAAGGTAAACCAGGTTTGTGAGATCGCGCAATTGTGCGGGAATATTCAGGTTGCCGCTTGGCAGGAAAAGAACATCCTGTGCTATACATAATTTATTGCCGGTGAATTTATCAAGCTCTTTCCTGAAAGGCCTGAATTCGTGAAAATCAATGGCAACAGATGGCGAAAAACCAGAAAAAGCTTGCTTCAAATAAATTGACTCCTGTTGTTCCAGTGTAACCTGGTCACGGTTTAAATCAGCTTTATTTCCATTATCCCGAACCTGTTTTTCATATCCATCGATATTGGCCATAGGCACAAAAGCGAAACTGATGGATCTGAGTATGGAATCGATGTTTTTAGCTTCAACCAAATGATTTATAAACATCAATATGCTTTCTGTCCCGGCCGGTTCGTTGCCATGCAATCCGCCCTGCATCCAGATTTTTACTTTTGAATTTTTTGATTCATTTTCCACCAATACAAGCGGAATTTTTTTGCCTGAAATGCTCTCGCCGATAAATACAATCTTTACAATATCACTTCGTTTATCTGCCTGCAAATTAATGTAACCCATCATCTCGCTGTAGTTCATAAACCCTTCAGTTTTATTAAAGCCAGGAGTCGGGATTTCTATATCGGGATCAGGGAAAAATTTTGAACCAAGCTCTCCCGGCTGCAATTGCGAAAAAGCAGGAATGCTATTCAGTAACAGAAATAGTACGAGACAGATTATGTAACTCTTACATTTCATTTCTAGTAGTGATTAGTTTTAACTATTTCGCCATCTTTCATCATTATATTGCCTCTCGAAATCACATCGGTGAGATTGAACTGCGGGTCGAAAAAGCACAAATCTGCGTCAAAGCCAGTGGCTATTTTCCCTTTGTGAGATAAAGAAAGATTCCGGGCTGGATTGGTAGTAATTAATTTGAAGGCATCGCTTATTGGCATCCCTGCTTCTTCGATTAAGAGGATAACCTGTTTTAGGTTAAGATCAACCGGTGCTTTATAGAGCCGAACAATGTTTCCATTTTCATCTCTCTTAGCCATACCTGCATTTCCATCACTGCTGAATGTCATATTTTCTATGGCTACGCCCTTTTCGAGAGCGTATAATACTTGCTTGTAGGGTAAATCGTATTTTGTGCCACCCGTGGAGATATCTATCATCCCACCAAGCTTTGCAAATTCAATGGCTTGATTAAAAAGCTCTTTTGTGCGCCCCACATGGGTTGGTGAAATATGCCGGATAGGAAAATGGTCTTTTTTTACCAGGTCGAGTAAAATATCCATACGGCTTTCCAGTGCTCCCAGGTGAACATGTAAAATACCACCTTTACCCGATGTTAATCCGCCAACATGAACCTGGCGTAACAATTTTAAAAGTTCATTTTCGGTTGGAAAAGATGCGCGTTCGTCACTGATTGCTGTTTTACATCCAATTACTTTGTCGATAAAAACTATATCTTCAAGCACGCTATCCAGCATGGTGGAAGTAGGATATCCAAAATAGCCCGTGAGCATATAAGCGCTGATGCCTTCCTGCTCCAGACCTTTCACCTTGGCATATAATCCCTGGAGCGATCGTGTTATTCCATCGGTTCCAAGCATTCCCATTACAGTAGTTGTGCCGCACTGTATGAGTTCACAAACGCTTATTTCGGGTGTCATCGACGAAAAAGCATGCTTCCCGCCGGCGCCGGTTAAATGAATATGCTGGTCGATAAGTCCGGGAGTTACTATTTTCCCCTGTGCATCAATCAGCGTGATAGCTTTTAAATTCATTTCAATATTATCCCCGATGGCAAGAATTTTTTCTCCTCCAATAAGTATGTCCTTTCTCCCTATGTATTCAGGAGAGTAGACTTCAGCATTTTTAATTATTTTCACCATAAAGAGTGATGTTATAGTATAAAGTGATAAATGAGCATCGCAATCAGGACGGTAGTTAATGGTATAAGATTCCGTTTTGCTACCTGGTAGGGAGTAATTCCGGCAATTTCGGCAGTGGCAATTACTACGCCGGCAATAGGTGATGTGGCACGTCCCAGGCTCGATGCCAGTTGCATCGGCAGGATAATACCGGCACTGTCAACGCCCATTTTCAATGCAATTCCAGGTACCAAAGGGCCAAATGAGAAAAACGATGCATTGCCGCTTCCCATAAGCATGGACGCGCCGAAAATCATCAATGTCATTACAATACCGATTCCCACTGCCCCGAAGCCAAAGTCCTGGGAAATGGAAACGAGGCTATTAATAAATCCAAGACTGATAAGACCGTATGAAAAAACCTCAGCAGAAATGATAAGCGTTATGACCGAAGCAAAAACTTTCCCCATGGCTTCCCAGAAAACTTTAAGTGAAGCAAATACTTCCTTTACATTCCTTTTCCGGATCATTTCAAATACCAAAGCAACAAACAATGAAAAAATCATAGCTGTTGTGGTATCCAGGTTGATGGGTGTATTGAAAAATGTAAAAAACTTTGAGAAAACGATTAACAAAATCAGCGGAAGTATTGGCAGAATCCCGTAAATAAGCGGGGCACTTTGTTTCAGCGTAGTGATATCAATTTTTTCAGGGACATAACCTTCTTTTTTGTCGTAATACCGGTTAACGAAAAAGTAAACTGTTGCCATTATAATTGTCAGTGGAATGGCCAGTGGAAGTTGGTTTTCGATAAAATACTGGATATTTGACTTTCCGATTAATTCAGAAGCACGGGCAGTATTAGCGGAGGAAGGCCCCATATCGAAAACGGTGCAAGCCGTTATAACTGAAACAGCCGATGTTTTACTTACTCCTAGACTTACCAATACCGGAAAAATGGAAGCTATCAGAAGAAGACCTAAACCTGTAGCCGAAGGTGTTGTAATAAATAATAGCTGACCTATAGGAATAACTAACGAAGCTAATAGGTATGGATATTTTTTAAAGACAGAAAGTGGTTTCATCGAAATATAAACAAGAGTTTCGCTGGCCCCGATCTTTTTCATATAAGCCACATAGCCACCAATGGTCATGATCATAAGCCCGACATCAGCTCCTTTATTGCTGAGTGCTTCTTTAATTATTTCAAAAACATCGAAAAATTTTAATCCGGTTGGTTCTTTCAGATCCGGCAACCCAAATCCGGCAAGCTCTGCAAAAGCCATCATCAACAATCCGCTGAACAGCAATACCGCCTGTGGATTGTACTTATTGTAAAATAAATACGCCACAATAGCAATAAACAATACGCTGATAATTGTTCCGGCTAAAAGCATAAGAGTCGTCTCAATGAAATTAAAATCATATCTCTGATTTTATATATGTCAAAGTAAGCTGCTTTCTTCTCATATTTGCCATACCAATTATATTTATTTATGCATACCAATATGGAAACTTTAGTAAGCAGGATTTCCCAAAGGTTTGAAGAAAAGAATTTACGGCATAAGTCGAAAAAAAATACCCAGGTTCTGTATCAGAGAATTTATACGCTTATAAAGGACTCCATTCAGGATAATGATATTCCGGAATCCAGTATTCTTCCCTCGACCCGGGCCCTGTCGGATGAATTAAAAGTTTCGCGCAGTACTATTATAAAAGCCTACGAACTTCTTACCATGGAGGGCTACCTGGAAGCGGTGGTTGGTTCGGGACACAGAGTTAAAGGAATGATACCGGATTTAATTACTACCAGTCCTGAAAGCCACAGTGAATTCGCTTATCCTGACCTTTCGGATACAGGAAAATCGTTCCAGAAAAATGTGATACTAATAAATACCACTGATGATGTGGGCATTGCATTTCGGCCAGGTTTGCCTCCTCTGGATATTTTTCCGGTAAACCAATGGAAAAATCTAACCAATCTATACTGGCGTAATATTAAAGCGTCAGCCTTGACGTATTCTGCATCATCGGGTACCGAACAATTAAAAAAAACGCTTGCCAGTTATCTTAATTTCAGCCGGAGTATTAAGTGCGATCCCCGACAGATAATTATTGTTTCCGGCTCTTTACAGTCATTATTCCTGATAGGAAATGTAGTGCTGAATCCGGGAGATTATATGAGCATGGAAAATCCGACATTCCCCAATGTACTTTCCATTTTTAAAGGATTACGCGCCGATATTCAGGCTGTAGGCATTGATGAGCAAGGAATTAGGGTTTGTGACATGACAGAGCCGGGTCATATTAATTCCAAACTGGTACACACAACTCCTTCCAGCCATTATCCTACAGGGATACGAATGAGCCTTACCCGTAGACTGGAATTGCTTGAATGGGCAAATAAACACAAATCAATACTCATTGAAAATGATTACGAACACGAGGTAAATAATTACAGGGATTTCGTCCCGTCGTTGTTTGCTTTGGATAAAGAGCAACGAACTATATTTTTAGGGACTTTTAACCGCTTGCTCCACCCTTCTATCCGGGTTGGTTACATGGTAGTTCCATATTATTTACTTGATGCTGTTGAAGCCCTGCTTAAACATTCTCATCGTTTTGTGCCATCGTCGATACAGGTTGTTCTGAGCCAGTTTATCGAACGGAATTACTTGTACAGCCATGTTAAAAAAGTAATAGAAATAGCGGAAGGACGACAGAATACATTTTTCAATACGTTTGAAGAGTGTTTTGGCGGGTCACTTTCTCTCAACCATAGTCAGACCCGCAGCCTTCATGCGCTTACAGAACTTGGAAAATGCACAAAGGATACTGATTTAGTAGCGCATTTAGCTAAAAATAACATTATTACTCATGCTTACAGCAAATGTTTTGTTGGTGAAACCAAAAAGCAGGGTTTGATACTAGGTTACAGTCCCGTGAGGTCGTCGATAATAAAACAAAAGATTATTCAGATGGAGAAACTTTACCGGGGGGGCATTAAAAAAACATAAACCCTTGTGAGCAAGGTTTTTCTATTAAATCTTTTTTAACAGAATTTACACTTTTCTACATGAGTCTTTACCCTTTCCTCAATGCTTCAAGCACTCTCTCCGGTGTCATAGGCATACGGTATAACCTGGCACCTGTAGCATCAAAAATGGCATTGGCAATCACGGCACCAACTGCAATAATCGCTGGCTCACCGCCTCCCTGAGGAGCCTGATCTTTCCGGTCGAGGATTAAAGTTTCGATTTTCGGAAGCCAAGAGAATTTTGGGATTTCATAGGTGTCGAAACTACGGTTTTTAATATTGCCGCCTTCAAAAAGCAGTTCTTCTGTAAAAGTGTAGCCAAGCCCCATGGTGATACAGCCTTCCATCTGAATGGTTGCGCCTTCCGGATTCACACACAAACCCATATCCTGTGCGCAGACTATCCTGACAACTTCAACTTTTCCTGTACTCTTGTCAACCTTCACTTCGGCCATATGCGCTACCCAGGTTCCGGCATCAGTTCCGCAGGCAATGCCAATTCCTCTTCCACTTGGAAGTTTCCCGGCAACATATCCGAACTTATCTGCCACAGCTTTCAGACAGGCAATCATCTTTTCATCCTTCAGGTTCTTTAACCTGAATTCAAGCGGATCTATCCCTGCAGCGGATGCCATAATGTCGATCTGTACTTCCCTGGCGAACGTATTTGAATTGGCATTGGGCGCTCGCCACGCTCCTGTGCCAAATGGATGAACAGCTGGCGCATTCTTGTTCTGCCTGTAATGGCTTGCCTTTACATTAGGAATATCATAAATGGTTTCCGATCCGCGGGTGCCTCCATAATAAACATCATAATCCCAAAGCTTAATAACGCCATTCTTATCCATACCTGACTTAATTTTTATAACACCGGCCGGATGGAACATATCATAAAAAAACTCTTCGTCACGGGTCCAGACCAGCATTACTGGTTTGCCGGACAGCTTAGCAAGCCTGGCTGCCTCAATCCCTTGTTGAGCCGCACCTTTTCCGCCAAAACCACCGCCAACAAAAGGTGTTATCACTCTTACCTTTTCAAGCTTAAATCCAAGTTCTTCCGCAATAGCTTCCTGCAAACCAAAAGGCGATTGTGTAGATGCCCATACTGTCATTTTATCACCTTCAAGTTGCGCCAGGGCAGAGTGTGTTTCAATAGCGGTATGTGCCAGGTAAGGATCAAGAAACTCAGATTCAATTATTTTTTCCGAAAGTTTTATTCCTGTCTCAAGATTCCCACTTGACCTTATTTCATTGGAGCTTGAATCAGCCTTGAGCATCCATTCGAAAATAGTTTTATCGTTAACCGGTATTTCATTGAAGGAATATTCCGCCTCAATTTTTACAATGGCCTGGTCGGCTCTTTCACGATCCTGATGAAGGACTGCAACCAGGTCACCATCATGGATTACTTGAATGCCGGTTGTTTTTTCTGCTGCCGAATAATCTACAGATTTAAGTTTAGCTCCATGCGAAGGCGGACGCAATATCCGCGCAAAAACCATACCTGGCAATTTCAGATCGCCGGTATACTTGGCTTCTCCTGTAACTTTAAGAATTGCATCTGCATGGTTGTATGATTTCCCGACATAAGTAAACTTTGTAAAATCTTCGACTGCAGGTTTCACTTCGAGGAATTTTTCAATCTTTTTACCTTTTGTAAGCTTGGCATAACTTACCGAATGAGATGGGTTTTTCGTGTCGGATATTATTCCATCCTTCACTTCAAGTTGCATAACAGGTACTCCAAGTTTTTCAGAAGCCAGACTGAGAAGCACACCTCTGGCTTCGGCCGCGGCGGCTCTCATATTTGGGCCAAACGCTCTGGTGCTTAAAGAGCCCCAGGTTCCCTGGTCCCATGGACATAGGTCGGTATCGCCCAGCACCATTTTTACTCTCTCAAACGGAACATTAAGTTCATCAGCCATCATCTGCGCCAGAGAAGTGATAATGCCCTGTCCCATTTCGATCTTTCCTGTGTAACAGGTAACCGTTCCATCCTCTGCTATCCGAAGGAATGCATTATAGTCTTTGGGCAGTCTCCTGCCTTGTTCAGGCGTGCCGCCAAACAGGTCAAGGATGGTCCATGAATTGAAAAAAACGAATAGCCCGCCTCCCAAAAGCTGAACAAAATTTCTTCGTTTCATTCCTGATCCTTCAGTAGTTTGGATTAATTTCTCCGGGTTTGTTTTTCTGGTTTTCATACTTATTTCTCTCCTTCCATTTCTTTTGCAGCAGTTTGAACGGCTTCGATAATACGTATATGCGCTCCGCAGCGGCACAGGTTGTCTTCCATTCCAGCCTTAATCTCCTGTGTGGTTGGCGATGGATTTTTTAAAAGTAAACCTGTTGCATTCATAATCATGCCCGGAGTGCAGAAACCGCATTGCAAAGCATCGTGCTCAACAAATGCTTTCTGAACAGGGTGTAACTTGCCCTCTTTTGCAAGTCCTTCGATGGTAACAACACTTTTACCTTCAACTTCACTCAGGGCAAGAGTACACGATCGTACTGGTTCCTGGTCGATCAATACAGTGCATGAACCACAGAAGCCTATCCCGCATCCGTACTTGGTTCCCGTTAATCCGAAGTGATTTCGCAAAACCCATAACAGAGTCAGGTTGGGATCGATCAGGACTTCCGTCAATTTTCCGTTTAAATGAAAACGTATGAACTTTTCCATTCTAATTTATTTTTAGTTACCTCTATAATATTCAGATGTGTAATTTCCCGGCAAATATCTGAATTGATGATTCAAATATCAAAAAAGTGTATGAACCTTTCGGGTATATCAAAGATACAATCAAAAATCTGTACTTAGCTGGTAATCCTTTAATTTTAGGTCGTTTGTGCCGTAATTCAATTATTGCAAACGGCCTTCTCCATATTCCTATTTATAGTAAACTCAGAATCACTCACTACTGTTACCTACCTGGGGAAGTTCTGATACTACAAATCACAATTATATCAGATACCATTATATAAAGAACTTTAATGAATAAGAATTTGCTGTTATTTATAATCAGAATAAATTAGAATCAAGAGAATAAAATTGCTATTTTGTCCTCTATCTTTGGTTGCCTGAATTGTCAGTTTGTTCATACAACCGGAATAGATGTAACTTCTAACGAATTGCATCTCGCATTTTATTCTGATCTCTTCCGGCTGACAAAGTATACAATACCAGTTCTTTGTATGATTTAAAAGCAGGTTTGCATTTCATTCCTGCAAATCTCAATCCTAAACACGATTACAATTAATTGTTTCCTGAATTACCACAATAAATCTCAAAAATCAAATTTTGTTAAGTACCTGAACTCACAAACTAAGTATCATATAGTTTTACTCATGAAAGCACGAATTGCTCCAGGGTTGTTGAAATCAGAATTATTTATTGCTCTTCTCATTTTCTTTATTTCCATCATTGGTTACAATGCCAATGCACAAGGATGGACCTTTACCTTTTCGGTGGCACAGTCGGGTCTATGTACTTCAGGCGTTCCGCCTCTCCCTATACCCTCACTTCCTAACTTTGCAATTCCAACGCAAAGTCAATGCGAATCAATCCGGCAAACGTTGCTTGCTATAAAATCGAGTATTCCAATGTATGACAATAGCGGTAATTATATCGGGGATTGTTCAGCATATGTTACTTGTACACCCTGTACCGGTTCCGATATTGTGGTTTCGGGCCAGGTTAGCCCCGGAGATGTATCATTTGATGGTCAGTTCGAAGGACAAGCTTTTTTCTCTACGCACGAGAGTTCGGCTTTTGAAGACTGGTCGAAAGACTACAGGCAACAACTGGAATCGTACGGAATTACCAGCATTCTTGGTAACACATTAAATGCATCTCATATTCCTTTAACCGGCGATCGGGAATTTGACGCATTTTACAATAATCAGACAGCAAACTTTAATCCTAAAACTTCACCTGTTAATGTGCCGGTAAGCTTGGATGCTAACGTTGTTGATTTATCCGGGAAAAAAGGTGTTGTACAATTGCTCACAACCCAGGATGAACAGGCTAAGCGGGATAAGTGGTATGCAGATCACATAAAAGATCAGGGATATAATAATCTTCTCCAAATAAAATCTCAAGAGGGGATAGATCCGAACGCTTCTCCAAGTTGGGATGAAAACTCGCCAATATATAAATCAGTTGACAAAATGATAGATAAAGTTGGTGAAAATCCAAATGGAGTTTTAGCAGCTTACATTGGGAAAATTGAATTGAGTATTGGAAAAAATGTGTTCTCATATCTGGATGGGGCAAAAGATGCGTTAAAAAGCGGGACAGAGGAAGAATTCTCAAATAACAATCCTAACCCGGCAGAAACAGCGGTAATGGGAATGGTAAAAGATCAGGCAACCAGTAAAATAAATGAAGTAAAAGCTGATTTTACGAAAGGGGCGCAGGGAACCATTGAAAATGCAGGAGGAAAAGTAATGACTTATATGTACGGAGAAAAAGGAGGGTCGGATTTTAAAACTGCTCTGAACGTTATAAGTTACGCAACGAAGGTAAATGATCAAATAAATAATGTTACCAACTGGCTGGCGCCAAATTCTAATGGAAATCATTAAAAAAATGCTGCAAGCTATTGGTAAATTAGTACCAATAGTACTTATTACTTGTCTTTCTCAGGTTGTGCTGGCACTTCCGGTAAAACCCGATTCATTGCGTTATGAAATATTGTTGACTAATAAAATGTTAGCCAATATCCAGGTAAATGAAAAGTTTATTCCTTCAATCGACATTACTTCAAACCAGTTGATTTTGCTTTCAACAAGTCACCAATTTTATTTGTTAGGATGGGGAGGCATTGTGCCTTTTGGGGCCAGTCTTACAGGAAATATCAGCTCCTATGCCTTTACGCCGGATAGTTTATTAATGACAATAAGCAATAAGGAACTTTGTAGTTTTGATTCTGCGGGCAAGCTTTCAAAACTCTTCAATTTGCCCGGTGAAGGCATGGGAATATGTGCCGGGAAATATGTGATGTATATATATAACCGTACTAATACCCAGGCAAAAAATGCGTTTTATGTTCTGGCCAAAGGTGGAAAATATGAAAAACTGTTTGAGCTGCCCACACCGATAAGCTCCGCAGCAGAGACTTCTAATTCTATTGTTTTTGCAACAAAAAATGTGCTTTTTAATTATAAGCCGAAATCTAAAGAGTTGAATGTGTTATCTGTAATTCCAAAGAATAAAAAAATAGAATCAATTGCACTAGATACTTTAAATAACAGAATATACTTTTCTACTGATAGCGTGATTTACGCCTATAAAAATTCAAACACAGTATTAGTTACTAATGAAACAGGTGGCGTACTGCGATTCTTTAATGACGGATTGATTGTTTTTAACCCGGGAAAGCAGCTCTTGATAAGGATAGTGGGTATCGAAAATGAGGTAGCATCGAAAATCCTGGCTTTGAAGGCTACTGCACCCGGCAAGCCTGAATACGACATTCTGACAAATACAAGTATAGTTAACCTTGTAGAAGCAGAGCTCCCTGATGACTTGATAATAAAAATCATTAATAAATCAGTTGTAGATTTCGATTTAAGCGTCGACTCAATGATTTTACTTTCCGATCAAAAGGTTTCGTCGGCAGTAATAATAGCAATGAAAAATGCAATGCGAAGTAAAGCAGGAAATAACTCAAATGGCACTAAATAATAAAAAACTGGTTATTCCCGATTAACAGGCTAAAACAATAAATCAATGCACATGAAGATGAAAAAATTACTCTCTCTCTTATTGATAGTATTGTTCTCAGTAAACTATTTACACGCACAAACCTCTGAAGTACTTACTAATACCACCATAATCAAAATGGTAAAAGGGAAACTTTCGGATGAATTGATTATTGACGAAATAAACAACTCCAAAGTTAACTTCGACTTAAGTAGTGAATCCATAACTGTTTTGTTGAATGCAAATGTTTCTGAAAAGGTAATACAGGCAATGAAAGCTGTAAATACAATTCAAAACCCGGGCACTCCCAAAGAAACAGTACTGCCGGCTTCAACTGCTCCGTCAGCAACTCCTTTAAACCAGGTTGAAAAAAGCATACAGACTTCAACTGTAGCAGCGATTGATACCCTGAAAGACCAGGCCGCGGAACAATCCCAAAACAGTGGGGCATTACCTCCATTAAAAGAATCATTATATACAGAAAAGGATACGATAACAGAATCAATAGCTGTTGCAAGCCCACCCGAACAAAAAACTACACTTTTGCCCGTTGCCCAGGTAATTAAATCTAAAGAACAACCAGCTGTCGAAATTATTAAGCCCGAACTGCCACTAGCCAAATTAACAGTCGGAACCCTGAGAACAGAAAACGGCATATCTGTTTTAGTCGAACAACCGGCTATTATTATTGAAACTATAAGTTATGTGGAGCCCGTCACGCAACTTATCCCGTTTTATAACAACCAATTCAGCTCAATGGCCGGAGTAATTAAGGACTGGGACAAAAAATTAAGAGCTTCGCTGCAAAATGAAAAGCAAAATATCGAAGCGACCGCAAAGATTGAGAAAAAGTTAACCGACAAAAAAAATGCGGATGCAAGAATCTTCAGCCAGGAAATTATGGAGCAGAAAAAGAACCTGGCACTTTCGTGGGAAGAACGCAAAAAGATTAAGGCCGATATGGTAACCGAGGGGAAAAGCCTTGTTGAGGAATTGAAAAAGATAAGTAAAACAACAGACAGTGAGATTGATGCAAAATATAGAGAGGTAAGTAAAAACGTAAAAAGTGCTGTTCCCGATCCTTCGGTGAGTGAAGCGATGAAAACGGTAAACATTCCAATACAGAAGTTTAACTGTACAATTACAGAATATTTTGCCCCTGTTTCGATGATGCTGGCCTGTTACCAGAACGAAATAATTTCGGTTCAAAATACAATTAACACATGGAATAATCTGGCGCTGAACCGAATTAAAAAGGATGCAGAGCTCAAAAGCCAGTTGGCTCCTTTTCAAGATGAGTTATCGCAGTACCTGTCCACTACAAAACAAAACCAAAAGCTTAAGAAAAAAGAGATTTCCTCGTTGAAAAAACAATGTGATGCCATCGAAAAAGAAAGAAAACAATTAGCCAAACAGATGTCGGATGACAACTCGAAACTTTCGGAGGAGCTGAATAAAATGAAAACTGAAGTTCAGGCTGTTGTATTGCAGCGTTTCACTGATATTATCGAAAATATTGAGCACACTTACCAGGATAAATTTAATTTATAAAGAAGCCCTGATGTTTAATCAAGTAACAGCAAATCCTAAGCGATCCGCCCGGTTAACTGCCTGCTTCTTGCTGAATGCATTGATAATTATCCTAATACCACGAATTGCATTTGCCCAGGATAAGATATACAAAATTAACAATGCGGTTATTGAGGCTAAAGTGCTGGAAATAAATAAAACTCAAATAAAATACAAAAAGTTCAGCAACCAGAATGGGCCAGCTTACATTATTCCTGTGAAAGAAATTTCGATGATCGTGTATGAAAACGGAGAGAAAGAAGTTTACAATCAGGGGCAGCGAACTCAGTCAACATCTGCTTTGGCAAGCACCAACAATTCGTCAGTGGCGAATCCATCATTAACAAAAGCCCGAAGTTTTATTCTTACCGAAAATATAAACGAAGCTATTGCATCGTATGGTAAACTAATAAAAGCGGATGGTACAAATCCCGCTTTGCTTTCAGAAGATGCTTATGCGCTTGCATTGGCGGGGATTTACGATGCTGCGCTGCTTCGGCTTGATATTTGCCGAAGTATAGGAGCTATCTCCCCCGAAATAAACTATTTCACTTCACAGGTTTTTGCCTTAATGGGATATAATGACCTTGCAGAAGAATTCTTAAAACTAATGCCCGAAAACAAGGCTCCTGTGTGGATTTCAGCAAAAGGACCTGTGCTTTTGCAAAAATACAGAAGTAAACAACCTGTTATATTAACCAAAACTCGTGAGCAACTGATAGCCAATTTTAAACGTGCCAATGAACTGGCTTCAGAGCAACAATATTTCCAGTCGATTGCCATGTTTCATGACATTGTGAATACCTATCCTAACGAATATCTTCCTTACGTAGGTTATAGCATCTCGCTGGAAAAAACAGGAGCAATTGCAAAATCAGCCCAATCTATTGAAAAAGCCATATCGTTGATGGGAAATTCGCCGGAAGACCAGGCAAACAGGCAATTTCTCGAAAAGCGTTTTGCCATTCTCAAACAAAATATAAACCTGCTACCTGCTTATTCAGCTTCTGATATGCCTGCATCCAAAATTCCGGATGTTGCGCGTCCGCAAGTGATGGCCTATGCCGGTGGCAATGTTTCCCAGCAATTAACCAGTTTCAATGGCAGGATAGGGTATTTTGTTTCAGGTTCCAGCAATGCAGCAGTTGATGTTTCAATTATGAAATATGCCGAATATTCATCCTCAAATATAGGATTATCCCTTTATAACCGGCAAAATATTTTTGTTTCCGGTGCCGGGTTTTCATTGAATTCGGCTAACGGAAATTCTGCTTTTTCGCTTAAATTATCCGTAGGGATTAGTAAGATGAACAGAAACCGGACTACCAGCTTTGATGCCTTTCTGGATATGAATAAAGGACTGAAAAAGGATGCCTTAACAACATTTAATTTTTCAGTCGGAATGAGTAAATATTTTGGTAAAAGAAAATGAAGAAACTACTAATCCTATTATTTGTATTTCTGTTTGGTCTGCAACCGGCTTATTCCCAGTCGCCTGATAAATTGACGCTATTCAAACAAAAAGTATTACCCCGGTTTAGCACATACTTCAGCCTGGCGGAATTGACTGAGAAAGGACAATTAACCCTACAGGCTTCCGAACCATACTTTACTTTGGCTTCCGAAAATAAAAAGGCAGTTATTTCAGATATAGCAAATTCATGGAAGGATTCTCTTGTAATAGTTCGTTTTGATACCAGGCGTGAGCTTTGGGGCTGGAATGCACGTACATCGGAAACTAAGTTGCTGGATGAGTTTGACCTGGCAATACCACTCCCGGCTGCTGGTGCAGTTTCAAGTACACCGAAAATGACTATGCATCCCTGGTTTTTCTATTTAGGCGGCCAGTTTGCCGGTGACAGCCAGAAAAATATAGGTATTTCATTAAATACCCGTTTAGGGTTTTTCCTGCTTCTGAACCGATGGGATTTTGCGACCACACTGTCGATAGGGAGTTCAGGAAATATTGAAGTGGCAGGAACACCCTACGCAAACATAGGATTGATGAGCCGAGTACATTTCCCTATAAAAAAAACCGGCTTTAGCCCCAATATAGGTGTTGATATGACTCTGGCATCAGTAGGAGAAGCGGAGCCCACGTATGTTCCTTCACTGGTTGTCGGCTTCAGTTGGTTCGTAGGCATCGGACGGATAGATGTAGGGGTAAAAATCGGTGACCTAACTTCAGGAATGGGTGGATATACTATGTTTCCAGGGATGAAAAACGCGAAGTAAAACTATTGGAAACTACTACCGATATATTTATACCCGCAATATCTTCCCCTCAATTTATTTCAAAAATAATATCACAACAAAATGAAAATCAAATTTATCCTCTCTTCAATAGTCCTGTTTGGTGGAATATTTTTATTCTTTAATAGGTGTGCAATAGATGAAGAACCGGCAGCAAAACTTGAAATAGGAACAGAGTACGGCGGAGGAATCATTTTTTATGTTGACAGTACAGGTCAACACGGTTTTATTTGTGCTTCATACGATCAGGGGACTGCTCTTACGTGGAATAACGGAACCGATGTAACTACGAATGCAACCGGGGCAGGCTACGGAACTGGCCTGGCTAATACGGAAGCTATTGTTTCTGTTCAAAAAACCGGTAATTACGCCGCAAAAATATGTAGTGATCTGGATATCAACGGATATGACGATTGGTTTTTGCCGTCGAAATCTGAATGCTTCACCATGTATTTTAACTTGAAAATAATGCGTGATATTGGTCATTTTACAGATACACTCTACTGGAGTTCAACAGAAGCAAGCGTAAATAATGCCTATTCGCAATATGGTAACGACGGTTATCCACCAAACGGGGGTTATTATAAGAATACAACTCACTATGTGCGTGCGATAAGGTCTTTCTAACTGATAAAAAGCACTTGTGCTCTTTTGTTTTCCTGTTTTCAGGAATCTATCTGTTTTTCCGAATCTGGTATTTCAAACCGACCATTCCATGTATTTTATTGCCAACGTCCAGAGTAGTACGCATAAATAAACGATCATACAATAGGAATTCAGCATCAGCGTAGGCGATAAGTTTGCTTTCAACCGTGGAGATTCCGGCACGAAACATATGCTTGTCGGGATTGCCAAATCCGCTTCCCATCCCCATTTGCCATACTCCGGCTAATCCGGATGAATATAAATTATCCGCCAGATTAACATCGAAAAAGTATTTTTCACGGCGTCCGGCACGAAAGTAAAGGTCCGGCAAAGCATTAGTCTCATTAGTTAATAAAAAATTGTATCCGATACCAAATCCAAATTTAGGGAAATCGTATTTAAAGTAAGGATTTATGAAATTGATAGACAAGGAATTCATGTTGGATGAAGTACCTGTGCTATTCATTCCATATAACAATTCACCGCTGTCGTACATTTTGCCCAGGTTCAACCCGGCCTGCAAATGCTGTTTGCGGCTTCTTAAGTAATTGTAGGTAAACCCACCGCTAACTATACTATAATGTTCAGGAGTTCTGCCGGTTTCATTTCCGCCGCAATCATAATTTATCTTATCGTAATTTCCTCCGCCTGCCGAAGCTTTAACATCCCACCATTTCTGAGGCATAAATATGCTGTCATTATTAATGATTGTATCCGTGCTTTTCTGGCTCATAAGAACAATTGTCAGAAACAAAGTCGCGGCTGTTGAGTACCTGAGGGCTGGTATGGTACTTTTTTGAAAAAGACGGATAATCACAACCACAATTGAAAGCGCGATAAGAACCTGGAGGAAAAAGAATTCGGAATAGGCCAGTATACGCGAAAAATTCCAAACCAAAACTGCAGCCACGAACAGGAGAAGGCTGCTCTTCCTCAGGTATTCCTTTGCCGGTACTAACACCGGGGCACAGCAGTGTTTTTCCCGCCGATACAGCACATAGGTGGAAAGAAGTACTAATGCTAAAATTATCCATTGCAGTAAATTGACTCCAGCAAATTGCATTGAACTTAATTTGTTTCCGACAGGTTCGCGGAAAAATTCAATAATAAACCTGGAAACAGCCATCAGAATAAAACCAAGTAACGCCAGACTGCCGGGTGTCTTGACCCTTTTGCGGAAAAGAATCAGAAAAATAAAAACCAACAGAAATCCAAGGACGTAATAAAGTTGCGTAGGGTGAATTCCAAGCGAGGATGTTGCTGATACCTGTATCAGTTCTTCCGAAACCTGCTGGTTAAAAGCCGGTGAAATATTTGAATAATGAATGGCCCAGGGGAGATGTGTAGTTGTGCCGTAACAACACCCGCTCAGCAGGCAATCCAGCCGTTGTACTATGCCAATTAAGGGTAACCCGAGTATTAACGAATCGAGTATGGATAAACGGATTTTTAGTATAAATTTTAAAAGAAGCAATCCAAAGCCAACAAAAATTACACCTCCCGGCAGGTATTTCGAATGTAATATTTCAACTTGCTTATGTGAAAAGATATTCTGCCATTCATTTATCGGGTAACTTATAATTTTAAGGCCGACAACAAATAAAACCATCAGGAAGGCGGTTAAAGCGGCTACCGTTGAAACCGGGTACTTTTGCCGCAAACCCGAAAAAACAAACAGCCCTGCGCAAAGTATCAGCACCGGAATATAGATCAGGTCGAACTGGGGAGAAGGTATAATTGTCATGGCGGGAATAATTAAGTAAGCATGAATGCTAATTGCTATCAGTTATCTTATACTTTGCAGTTGATAAACCATCAATTAATTAACAATTGCTGGTTATTTGAAGAAAAACCTTCCTCACTTAATACACTTCCAATCTTCCTGCTGCCAGCAATTGCCCCTTAACAAAATCATTAAATTCAGTTTGCTCCAGAAGTTCTTCAAGATTTAAATGCATGCGGTAACGCCAGTAATGATTTGGATTTCCAGGGTTGTTTATCCGCTCGGCATTGGCATTTTCCAGGCGAAGTTTTCCATCCATCCCCAGCAAATCCTGTATGGCAAAAATAGCCCACATGCTGGGCGAATACAAATGCTGAACAATGATCTGCCTGACAATAAAGGGTTCACAGAAATAAGGCGCCTGCAAAGCATTACCCAGGATTTCGTTGTAAAACCGCTGCGATTGCGCATAGTTTTCTTCCCACCAGCCGCGTACAGTAGATGTATCGTGCGAAGATGGAGTAGCTACCGATAAATATGGATAGCTTGCCGGGTGGCCAAAAGTAATTTTCGGATCTTTCGGCATACGTTGTACTTCGAGGCTCAGGATTCCCAGGTCGTTCATCACGCTTGGCACACAGGCAGGAACCATTCCCAGGTCCTCGCCGCAAAGCAGCATATTGGTTGCTTTTTTCAGAACAGGAAGTTTTTCCATGGCTTTCCCGCGCCAGAATTCCTCGTTACGTTTATAGAAATAATCAAGATATATTTCGTTGATAACATGCTTTGCATGGTTATCAAGTTCCTGGTACGAACGTGTAAAATGAAGCGTATTGCGAGGGAAAAAAGCATTTCCACCTGTTCCCGGTGCCGGTAAAAACAGAACCTCTGAAATCAGCGAATACAATCCCTGGATGATCCTTTCGAGGCGGCTTCGCATTTCTGGTGTAGCATCCGGCTCAACTACAAGTTTTTCTTCAATCTTTCGTTGCGTATCATAATCCGAATGCAGGTCGTAGCACTGGTATCCTGCCTCGACGAGGTAATTGGATTTTACAAAACCGGTAAGATCCCCAAACCTTTCATACAGGAAATGCTCACGGATATAGGGTTTGCACAAGCGGTTTTCGTCGAACCACAGCCCGCGGTTCTGAAGTTCGTCGCGATAATAGGGAATGCTTGGATTAAAATATCCCATCAGACCTTCGACCTGCGCGGCCGGAATTTCCCAGATGCGGAAAAATCCGAGAATATGATCAATACGGAAAGCATCGAAATAATGTGTCAGCTGCCGCAGACGTTGCTGCCACCAGCCATAATTGTCTTTAGCCATTTCTTCCCAGTTGTACGTAGGGAAACGCCAGTTCTGGCCTTTAACCGAAAAATCGTCGGGAGGAGCTCCTGCCTGGCAATCCATATGATACAAATGAGGGTTGAGCCATGCGTCGGCACTGTTGCGGTAGATCCCGATCGGGATATCACCTTTCAATACAATCCCTTTCATACGGGCATATTCAGCAGCATTTCGCAATTGGCAATGTGCATGATACTGGATAAAATAATGAACCGCTATATCATCGTAATGCGCTGATTTCGGATCTGTTAAATTGGCTAAAAGTTCATCGCTCGGTTTGCTGTATTCGCCCCAGCGGCTGAAGTCGGGAGTATTAAATAAGTCACGCAGGTAAGAGAATGCAGCATAAGGCTTAAGCCAGTATTTGTTTTCTTCAAAAAATCCAAGGAAGTCTGTATCTTTGAGAAAGTCACTCTTTTTCTGATCGTAAATCAGCTTGAAAAATCTTGATTTAAGAGCCATAACTGCCTCATAATCAATTTTTGTAAGCGAATTGAGATAATTACCCTGTGCTTCGATGATTTGTTGGTTAATCTCCGATTCCAGCTTCCCTATTTCCAGAAGGTTAATATAAATCGGGTGAAGCGCATATACCGAAATTGCGGCATAGGGATACGAATCCATCCAGGTATGTTTGGCCACGGTATCGTTAACAGGCAGGATCTGAATCAGTTTAAGACCTGTTTCAGCAGCCCAGTCAACCAATAATTTGATGTCGGTAAATTCCCCAACGCCAAAGCCTTTTGCCCTGCGCAGTGAAAATACAGGGATAGCAACGCCGGCGCCTTTCCATGGATATTGCGGAAAGTCGAATTTGTCATCACCAAGTTCAATTACATCGGGAACAATTCCTTCGGGTAATGCGATAATACGGTCGAACGATTTTTCCCAGAATGCCAGTGTTCCATCCTCGTTTTTAATCAGGTATTTATAATGGACCGGGAAATCGGAAATATTCACAACCACCTCGCCACACCATTGCGGGTGATCGGGATTTCCGAGCGCAATGGACTTTTTTTCTTTCCATGTTCCCATCGATTTTGGACTTCCGGAAACGGCTACCTGGTGCCCGGGTTTTATCCTGACAACATTGGGTTTAAATCTCAGAACAACTGTATTCTGCGCTACAGCAGCCTTAGCCATTGGCGCTTTAAAAGAAATGCCCGTCTTAAGAATTGCGTTGACAAACGCAGATGAATGTAAAGCAAAATCAGGATCAGACATCGGTCTCCAGCAATCGAAAAGAAGGACAGTCTTTTTCTGCCTGCTTTCAGGTTTAAAAAGCCGGTCAGGTCCCCATTCTTCGATGAAAGTATTGAAATTATCATCTTTCACAAAATAACGGTAATGGAAATCAGGTGCTGAGCCTGATTCAAACTGAAAGACCCATAGGCCTGTTAGCGCATCTTTCAAAGTCATCTCCGTCGCATCTGCCTGGCTGCCATTGCCTAATTCGGGAATAGAGCCAACTATCACCAGTTGCTGGCCGATATGGGTCTTATAAATTACCTGGAACTGAACTAACATAATTCATTTTTATTTTAGTGAAGTTGAAAATATAGCTTTTTCGGATTCGTTATAAAAATAGTAAAAAGTAATCAGGAAATTGTTTTTCACTTCAAAATTCATAAAAATATTTATTTTACTTTTATGATTCGAAAGTTAATACATGGAAACTCATTTGCGGATTGCTGAAACTCAGGAAATTCCGGATTTAATAATTTACCGGAATTATTGGCAGCCCTTGCGTGCTTTGCTTTAACCTTGCGCCTTCGCGGTAAAAAATTTAACGCCATGACGCTAAGTTTTACGCAAAGAAGGAAGTTCGTCACATAGTATCACAACATTCATACTCTAAAAAGCTATGATTATACAATCAAAAAACAACAGGCAGGTTTTATTGCAAAGACTAACTGCGGATGATATTGATAAATTGACTGGCTATTTTCAAAAGTTAGGTACTGAAACTTTAAAAAGATACGGACCTCATGGATTTGACAAACAGTCACTTTCCGAACTCTATAAAAACGCTGGTAATCATGCAGCTTTTATTGCTGAGGATACCGAAACATCTGAAATCATTGCATATTCAGTTATTTTATCCGGATACCTGGAACATGATAGCTTTCGTTTACAATCCTACGGATTAACGCTTAACCATGTAACAGACTGCACATTTGCGCCTTCTGTAGCCGATGAGTGGCAGAGCCAGGGAATTGGAAACAGTCTGTTTCACTTTATGCTGGCAGACCTGAAATTGAATGGGATAAAACGTATTATTCTTTGGGGCGGCGTTCAAAGCGATAATCAGAAAGCTGTAAATTATTATTTAAAAAACGGTTTCAGGATACTGGGCGAATTCGAATACTATGGTTTGAATTATGATATGATTTTAGAAATTAATTAAATGGCATTAATTGTCATTCATCTGTCGATACGGCAGAAAATTGGTATTGGCGCAGTTGTTGAATACACAAAAAATGTGATTCCAACTATCTGAAATTATTTACACCAGCGATAAGTGTCACTCATGAAAGCCTGACAGCACTTAATTTCTGATTTTTTAAGACCCGGGATCAGAACAACTTTCCTGAAACACTTGTTTTATTGATATCCATTCAGAATTAAATTTTAAAACATACCATGAACAGACAAATCATATTAAAATCGCGTCCAACAGGAATGCCTGCCGTTGCAAACTTTGAGTTGGCAGAAACTCAGATACCATCACCCAAAGAAGGCGAATTGCTGGTAAAATCACTTTATATTTCTGTTGATCCTTATATGCGCAGTCGTATGAGTGATGCCAAATCTTACGTTCCTTCCTTCGAGGTTGGCAAACCCATGGATGGTGGCGTGGTGGCAGAAGTTATCGAAAGCCGTCATCCTGATTTTGTTGCCGGCGATGCAGTTCTTGGCCATTTGCAGTGGCAGGAAATTCAAACTGTAAACGCGCAACTGGTTAACAAACTTGACAAATCCGCTCCGTTAAGCTACTACCTTGGAATACTTGGAATGCCCGGATTAACAGCATATTTTGGAATGAATGAAATCGGGAAACCTGTATCCGGCGAAACTGTTGTGGTTTCTGGTGCTGCCGGTGCCGTGGGAATGGTTGTCTGCCAGATTGCCCGTATCAAAGGCTGCCGGGTTGTCGGAATATCCGGAAGCGACGAAAAGAATGCCTATTTGAAAGACGTTCTGAAAGTTGACGAAATTATCAATTACCATACCGAAAAAGACATGAAAGCAGCTATTGCCCGCACTTGCCCTGATGGTGTTGATGTTTATTACGATAATGTAGGAGGTGTAATTTCGGACGCGGTATTTTCAAATATCAATAAATTCGCCCGTATTATTCTTTGCGGGCAGATTTCACTTTACAACAGCACGGAAATACCTGTTGGGCCCAGGCCACAGCCGTTAATGGTTAAAAAAAGCGCGTTGATGCAGGGATTTATTGTAAGTAATTACTCCGCACGTTTCGGCGAAGGCATTCATCAACTGGCTCAATGGCTTGGCGAAGGTAAACTTGCTTACCAGGAAACAATTGTTGATGGATTCGAAAAATTGCCTGAAACTTTTATCGGGCTTTTCCATGGGAAAAATACCGGTAAATTTCTGGTTAAAATGTAGGCTAATCATTTGATAAGTTGTAACTAATCAGTCTACTTAAAAGCTATTTTAGCCACAGATTTATGGTGAGCCAGCCGAACCATTACGCAGATTACACGGATTTTTATCTGCTTACAGCAGTTTTTTTAAATTTAATTTGAGCTAAATAATACAAATTTATCTGGGAAATTTGTGAAATCTGTGGCAGATATTTGTTTGTCAATACTTTAATTGAACTGATTAGTTACTATAAATTGAATAATTTAAACTTTTAAAATAAATATCAAACCTCATAAAATAATTACTCATGAATAATTTCAATTTTTATAACCCGGTAAAAATCCTTTTTGGAAAAGGGAAAATTGCTGAACTAAGCAAAAACATCCCGGCAGACGCAAAAATATTAATGACCTACGGTGGCGGCAGCATCCATAAAAATGGTGTTTACGAACAGGTTAAGACTGCATTAAAAGGATTCAACGTTGTTGAATTCGGTGGCATTGAGCCCAACCCACACTACGAAACACTGATGAAAGCGGTTGAAGTGGTAAAAGCCGAAAAGATCGATTTCCTCCTCGCAGTCGGTGGCGGATCGGTACTTGATGGCACCAAATTTATTGCGGCTGCAGCACTTTACGAAGGCGAATCGGCCTGGGATATTGCAGCAAAACAGCTTACCGTAAGCAAAGCCCTGCCACTTGGCGCTGTGCTCACATTGGCAGCCACCGGCTCCGAAATGAACAGCGGCGGAGTTATAACCCGCGAAGCCACACAGGAAAAATTTGCATTCGGTTCGCCGGTGCTCTTCCCGAAATTCTCTGTTCTCGATCCTCAGATTACATTCAGCCTGCCACAGCGCCAGGTTGCCAATGGAATTGTGGATGCGTTTGTTCATGTAATTGAGCAGTATTTAACTTACCCTGTAAATTCACCTGTTCAGGATCGTTTTGCCGAAGGAATTCTTCTGACACTTATCGAAGAAGGCCCCAAAGCTTCAACTGCCGAAACTCCCGATTACGAAACCCGCGCCAACCTCATGTGGGCTGCAACTATGGCCCTGAACGGATTGCTCTCAACCGGTGTAAAAACCGATTGGGCAACGCATATGATCGGTCACGAACTTACTGCATTGCATGGCATTGATCACGCAGTTACTCTGGCTATTGTGCTTCCGGGTGTGATGAGGCTGATGAAAGATAAACGACGCGAAAAATTGCTTCAATATGCTTCACGTGTTTGGAATATTACCGAAGGAACTGATGAGCAGAAGATTGAAACTGCTATTCAACAAACGGAATCATTCTTCCGGCAGGTTGGAATTTCAACCCTGTTGAGTGAACACCAGGTTGGACAGGATACAATTAACCAGATTGTTGAACGGTTTACACAGCGTAAGATGCGTGCAGTTGGCGCACAGCAGGATGTAAGCATTGCCGATGTTGGGGAATTATTGAAAACAAGGCTGTAAAAAGTCCCGATACTTATTTTTGAAAAGTGTCATCTGAAAACTTCTTTAGAGAAGATCAGATGGCATTTTTTATGTTTAATAAAACCTGCAGTTTGAGGATACTGAAAGGAAATATCTGCAAGGTATACGTCATACTTTTGATAAAATTTGACGCCAAATGCCGGTCTGAATTAAGTACAAACAAAGAGTAATTTTCGATTACTTACAAAATGTAACTTACAAAATGTAACTTACATTTTGTAAGTTTTTGTTTTGAATGTATCTTTGTAGAAAAAGAAATCCATGTCAGACAAACTTTTGCTTCAAAATCCTTTTGTAGTAAGTGGGTACAGAGGGGATGAATATTTCTGCGATCGTGCCAAAGAGACGGCACAACTTATTGATAATATGACAAATGGCAATTCCACAACCATTATTTCAATACGCAGGATTGGGAAAACAGGCTTGATAAGGCACGTATTGGAACAGTTGCCTGAAAACTGGCAAGGCATTTATATTGATATTCTCGAAACTGAGAACCTGTCCGGCTTTCTTAACCTGCTTGCAACCTCAATCCTTACTTCGGTTCCCGAGAAGAGTAATATCTGGAAAAAATGCATGGACTTTGTCAAGTCGCTGCGCCCTGTAATAGGTTTTGACCCGCTTACCGGCACGCCACAGGCTTCCTTCGATATAACGGATGAATATGTTGCACAAAATATTGATGCCACCCTAAAGTTTCTGGAGACACTTGAAACAAGAATAGTAATAGCTATCGATGAGTTTCAACAAATACTATCTTATCCTGAAAAAAATACGGATGCCTGGCTTCGAACCCGGATACAACAAATGAAAAATATTGTATTTATTTTTTCCGGAAGCCAGCAGCACTTAATGGCTGAACTTTTTTCGTTACCAAAAAGGCCTTTCTACCGCAGTACGCAAATACTGAAACTAGATAAAATTGATCAGCAAACCTATTGCGATTTCATCCTGTCGATGTTTGAAAAAGGTGATAAAATAATCGCCCCGGAAACAGCACATGAAATATTAGATTGGACCAACACGCATACCTTTTATGTTCAAAGCCTTTGCAATCGGGTGTTTTCGTCAACCGATAAAACTGCAACATCTGAACAATGGAAACAACAGGCATCGGATCTGATACAGGAACAGGAAATTGTATTTTGGGGATATAGGAATATCCTTACCCGCCCTCAATGGAACCTGTTAAAAGCCATTGCTCACGAGAAAACGGTTTACCTGCCGACTGCGCATAAATTTATAGACAAGTTCCACTTAGGAAGTTCGGCCACTGTTTTACGATCTTTGAAATCACTTTTGAAATATGAAATGATCTATTACGACTTTGATGCTGAAGGCAAAAAGTTTTATTGCGTTTATGATGTGTTTTTTCAAAAATGGAGCGAAGGACGATGAAACTCTACTCTTTGCCCAAAGATTAGAAATCACTCAGTTTTTATAAATAAAATTCGTGCTTACCTACATCCTGGATTAGTAGTAACTACAAACGGGATAAATTTCTACAACTATTAGGTCCAAACTACAAGCTCAACATCTCAAGAGAAATTATAGAGTATGTTTTGATTCATGTAGTTATAACATTCAGGCTTTTATTGGTTTCAATAATTTATCCCTAAAAAAGAATAACATGGTAATTGCATTTCGATCCGGGACCTCTTTCCAGGTAAAATAATCTATGAACAGAAAATTCTTTTTATACTGCTATTTTTATAAAAATTATTAATTTTACTAACAAGATCCAAATTCTAAATGAATTAATCAGACAAATGAATGCTAATCAGTTACTCGATGATATTTTGGCAATGCTCCGGCAGGTAAAAGATTCAAAAGAAGACCTTCAGAAAATTCATGACTTTATGTCGGAAAATATTTTTGTTGAAGCGGAGGAAGAAGTCCTGGTAATCCCTGAAAAGCACAAGAAAGCAGTTGCCGAAATTGCCGATAATATTCAGTGCGGATTTATCTGCCAGGTTAATAAAAAAACTGTTGAAATAGTTTCAATTCGCAGGGAAAACATTTACGAATCAGAATATTACGAGGAGGAAGAAGAGGACCTTGCAGAAAATACGAATTGGGAAGATATAATAACTATCAGTCCGCCTGAATCGCACGAATCGTTCCGTATTATGGAGAACTATGTGTTATCATTAGACCAAAGCCGGTTAAAATACCAGCTTACTTCAGCCTTGCAGCGGGGCAAACCTTTTGCTAATTTTAACGGGATTATACATAACTCTCCTGAAAGAGACGAATGGTTCAGGTACAGGCAACATGCTTTGGAACAGCATGTTGCTGCAATATTAATGGCTGAATCGGCCTGGTAAATAAGTAGTCATTACATATACATATAAATCTGTTTACTTATGGCTTCCCGAAAAGAGATCAATCAATACAAACGCAAAATCAAAGAAATTGCGGGTCGTTCAACCATAATCCCCGGAATTCATAACTACTGCGACCGCTGGTGTGAGCGATGTGCTTTTGTTTCGCGATGCACCGTAGGCATTTCCGAATTTGAAATCGAAGGTCCTGATCTTGATATGAAGAATGAGGCATTTTGGAAACACATGTCGATGGTGTTTCAGGCCACTTACGAAATGATAGCTGAAAGTGCACAGGAAATGGGTATTAATCTCAGCGAAAGCAGTATTGAATATGAGCAGCCGGTACATCACGAAAGCACTGCAGAAAAAACTGCTAAAAGTTACGGATTACGGCTCCTGAAGTGGCTTGAGAAAAACGAGGAATTGTTTGTTCAGAAAACGGAAGTTTTCAGTATGACCAATGAAGAGCAACTGGTTACCTTTAAAGACGCCATTGAAGTTATACAATGGTATAGCTTGTTTATATCGGTGAAAATTCACAGGGCAACCCTTACTCCTTATGCCTTTGATGATGAAGAAACTGACAGGTACGACAATAATGGTTCGGCAAAAATTGCGATGATAGCTATCAGCCGTTCCTTAGAAGCATTTGCTTTTTTATACAACCATTTGCATGAACTGGAGGATGATGTATTAGGTTTTCTGGCTGATTTGTCGAAAGTTCAGCGGATGATGAAAAGGAAATTCCCGGATGCGATGAACTTTAAACGGCCGGGATTTGATGATTAATAAGTTTGGCAATTTCTATGTTTTTTAAAACATAATCTATCCAACGTATTAAACATCTTAGACCGGGAAAATATTATCACATTTATAATGGTGGAAGTAACAGCTGAAAGCTGTTTAAATAAGTTCCAATTTTGAGCAATTGTTTTAAATTGTACGAAAAATTATTTCGCTGGTAGCAGATACAAATGCATGGGTACGGATGCCGAATCATTTTCACTTTCGGGTAAAAATACAGGAGTATATTATTTACAAGTATTCAAATGCTGGCAGGTTTGTCGCCTCTGTCAGATTTAAAGAACATAAATGAGAAACAATCGGCCTCACTGACCTGTCAACGTGCGAAGCACCTGATAGCGTCATGGCAGCTAACCAAACTGACAGCGTTAAAATCCCTAAACCGCATCTTCATTTTCCCCATTTATTCAACGCTTACAGCAGTTATATCAATAAACGACACAACCAACACGGATCTCTTTTCGAACGTCCATTTAAGCGAAAGCTTATTGATAATGATAAGTATCTGAAAAACGTCATTGTATATATTCATATATAATACTGTTCGCCACGGTTTTTGCATTCCTCCGCTGGATATCTATGGAGCAGTTACCTGAGCTGAATTTCAGTTAAACTAAGTACTGTAAAACAGGAAAATGTTATAGGATGGTTCCACAATGAAGAAGATTCCATGCTGATTCATAATTCTTCACTGGAAATCAAGTGGGAGGAGGATTGGTTGGAAATATTAATTCTCACTCAATATACTTCCCGTGTACGGAATATTACCGAAGGCAGCGATGAGCAAAAGATTGAAACAGACATTCAGCAAATCGAATCCTTTTTCAGGCAGGTTGGAATCTTAACCCTGCTGAACGAACACCAGGCAGGACAAGATAATACCGTATTGTTGAACGTTTTATACAGCGTAAGATGCGTGCAGTTGGCGTACAGCAGGATGTTAGCATTGCCGATGTTGGAGAACTGCTGAAATTGGGGCTATAAAAATCCCGGATTTTAACTAATTCAAAACCGCCGGATAAAACTTCTTAGAAGCTTTATCCGGCGGTTCTGTTTTTTATTCTGAAAGATCAACCAGGAATTAAAACTAAAATATTGCAATCACAAGTGATCCGGCTATAAGAAGATCAGTAACCAGTATTGCTATTACATTTCCACCCAGGGCAGGAATTAGTTTAGCAATATCATTATTGTATTTCAGCGTAGTACGGATATTTATAAATACGAGCGGCAGTGGCAGAAGCGCAATGTAAATCCAGTAGGATGAAATGCCAAGCAAGGGTAAAACGATGATGATGATATAAGTGAGCAGAGCTCCGGCACTGTAAATATATGCGCCTACATTCCTTCCAAAACGGATAAGCAGGTGATTTCTTCCGCCTTGTTTATCAGCTTCCATATCGGGAAATTCATTTAGTAACAGGAGAAGGGCTGTCAGGATGCCAGGAGGAATTGACAAAAGCCAGACTTCAAGCGGGATTAAATGAAGCATCGAAATTGAATACGAACCGGTCAGAGCCACATAAGTTCCCACTACAACCAGGCTTCCAAGCGAGATGCCTGCAAATAATTCGCCAAGAATGTATTTTGCCAGCACATCCGTATAACCGACTATTGAAAAGCCTCCAATCGCGATGATAACAAACAGGAACCAATGACTTGTAATAGAATAATAAACGCCAACAGATAATGAAAAAATCAGCGTGCCAATAGCGGCGGCTAATACTGCGGATGGACTTGTAAGCCCTTGCACCAGCATCCCACTGCCACCGTTAAAAGGAGTGCGGTTTGTATTTAAGTCAATACCGGTTTTGTAATCGGAATATTCATTGAATAGGTTAACTGAAACATGGGCGACAATAGTTCCTACAACAATAAGCACTATATCAATGATTTGCAGGTGCATTCCCTGAGGTAAATATTTATAGGCTAAGCCAATTCCAATGGCATTTAGAAATAGAGCAAGGAACAGAAAATTAGCCCTTGTTTGTTTTAGCCAAACAATAAGCTTTGATGGACTTTTCATAAAGTGATTTTGAGTTAAATTATTTTATCTGACTATTATGAGTTTATCAATCTGGGAATTAATACATTAAAGGTATATAATTATCAGATATAAAATCACAGAAGTTACAGTTTCCAGTATTAAACATTGTACTTATTGGATTGTTTTTAGATTAGAAAATTAAAATTGACATCATTGCCAAATTGTATATCAGCCTGTCCTTATAAATATTCAGAACAATTATACCATTGCCTGGTGATAAACCAGAATTAGATTCCGGGATTACTGGTTTTTAAAAGGTATTCGCTAATTTATAAACAGTTTCTGTTTCATTTAAAACTTAAAATTCCTATTAAATTCCATTAAAAGGGAAATACAAAAAAGGCACTTAATACAATAATTATTATTATTTACCGCTTAATTAAATTATGATGTTGAGTTGCAAATAGTTTGCCATCTGCCGATGAAATTTCTATATTTTAATGCAATTTAGCACACATATTTCTCAATATCAGAACTACCTTTGCCAAAAAACACATCCTATGCGAGTAATACAAAGTCTTTTGCTTTTTGTTGCACTAACACTTATTCAGTCGTGCAGTTCAACCAAACTACCAACCGAAAAACCAGCCGAAAATTACGTTACATTCAATTACGATCCGGTGCCTTCAACCATCAGCCTGCCGGTCGAAATGAAGGTAACCGCCCTGGAAGCTTTACTCAACCGTCAGCTTACCGGGTTAATTTATGCCGATACCAGCCTCGACAATAATGGCGGAGACAATATTATGGTTAAAGCCTGGAAAAAGGATAACATCAAAATCGGTTTTGAAAACGGTCAGTTTATATACCGTGTGCCGTTAAAACTTTGGATAAAGGCCGGATGGAAAATACAGCAGTTCGGGATTTCCCTGTCCGATTACCGTGAACTGAACGCTGAGATCGCGCTTAAATTTCGCTCGTCGGTAGTAGTCAACAAAGACTGGTCAGTAACTACGGTTACCACTTCCGACGGTTACGAATGGATTACCAAACCCACATTGAAAATCGGTCCGGTCGATTTGCCTATTACCTTTATTGCGGATATGATTATCAAGTACAACACCAAAACCATAAATTCAGCGATTGATGCCGGTCTTACTCAAAGCCTTGATCTGAAGACCACCGCAAAAGAAGCCTGGGTTGAAGTACAAAAGCCTATGCTTTTATCGGAAGAATATGGATTGTGGCTCCGGATCAGCCCTAAATCAGTTTCTGCTATGCCCGTTACCGGCGGCAAAGGCATAATAAAACATACTTCGTCCATACAGGGCGTTGCTGAAGTTTTTACAGGCAAACAGCCGCCTTCAAAGATAAATGATGTGCTTCCCGAACTGACAACAGCAACAAAGCTCAGCGACGAATTCCTTGCCAATGTAGTTTCCTATATCAGTTACGATTACCTCGACTCAATCACACGATTGATGCTTATCAATACTTCTTACACTTACGAGAAAAAGAAGATTACTATTACAGGTATTTCTGTGTATGGTAACGAAAGCAGAATGATCATTGCCACGGATGTAACCGGATCGATAAACGGGAAGTTGTATTTTTCAGGTTTGCCGATGTATCGTACCTCTGACTCGAGCATTATCCTTAAAGATCTACAGTTTTCCGTGCAGACAAAAAATGTGTTGCTCAAATCCGCTTCCTGGCTGGCAAACAGTGGCATCGAAAAGATGATTGGTAAAAAAATGGCCTATCCAATCGGCACCGAAATACGCGAAACCTATGATATGATGGTTCAAAGCCTGAATAAATATGAAATTGGCCAGGGATTTATCATGACAGGTAAGCTAAACGGTATGGAGGTTCAGCAACCTGTGCTTGCTCCTACCGGAATAATTGCCCCGGTAAGTATCACAGGTAAACTTTCAGTTAAACTGGAATAACAAATTGAATTAAACTTTTCCTGATAAGGAGCATCAAAGTTGGATAGGATTCGTGATTTCGGATTCGTGAATTGTGATTTTGGAATTATATATACCCACACTTAATCTGCTTTTACCGGCATTTTAGTATTTAAGCGAAGAGGTCCATTTGTTTTTTTTAAATTACCGGTCATCATAGTTTTAAAACTTCAAAAAAATACTTTTTCTGGAAAATCAAAACAAACATATCATTCAAACGCTTGATCACACAAGCTTCGAGGTGCTCTTTAAGAATCATTTTGCCGGCATGTGCTTTTTTGCGCAGAAATATGTGAAAGACTTTGAAACCGCAAGGGAAATTGCCCAAGCCGCTTTTATCAGCTTGTGGGAAAAGCGGGAAACCATTGATATGAACCGGCCGGTAAAATCGTATCTTGCCATGGTTATCCGCAATAAATGCACCAATTACCTGCGCGATAACCGTAAATTCGATCAAAATATTCTCGATATTGAAAACCTGCTCGAAATTCCTGAATATGATGGAGCCGATATCCTGGTAGAGGCAGAATTGAAAATTAAGATTGATGCATCCATCGCCGAACTTCCTGAGAAATGCAGGGAAATTTTTGTTTTAAATCGTTACGAAAACCTTAAATACCAGGAAATTGCTGATAAATTACAGATTTCCATAAAAACAGTAGAAACCCAAATGTCGAAAGCATTACAGCATATGCGTATCCGGCTGGCGGAGTATATTTCGGTGTTCCTGGTTTTAGTAAGTAGTTTTTTGAGTAAATAACAAGCGGCGAATGGGCGAAGGGCGAAAGGCGAGAGGCGAAGGGCAATTGGAGACAACAATAAGGATGCTTCCGACTTCCGGCTCCGGACTTCCGACCCCAAATAAAACAACCACCATCAGGGTAAAATCATTTTGAAGTGTATCATTAACAGCAAAGGCAAATGAACGGGAATTCAACATATTATACCGACCTTATCACAAGGTACTTCTCCGGGGAAACTACGGAAGAAGAGTTGCGTTTGCTTTCGGAATGGCTGAAGGCTGATCCGCAGAACGAACAGCTTTTCATTCAATTTAAAATAACATGGCAACTAATTGAAAGGCAAAAGCTTAACTCAAGTTTAAATACGGATCAGGAATGGACTGCACTGCAGAAAAAAATGGGTGCATCTGTTTCAGAAATACCGAAAGGACCTAAAGTTATAACACTAAATCAAAAGCCAGCCAAATCATTGGCATCCTACTGGAAAATAGCAGCATCTGTTACCATTTTGCTGGCTGCCTCATTTCTTTTATATTTCAACCTTACAAAACTGCAGGATGTAGTAGTTGCCGCACAAGCAACTAATAGTGTGCATGTACTACCCGATGGAACAGTAGTTTCGCTGCATGCCGGTTCAGAAATTAAATACGCGTCAAGCTTTGATTCCAAAAAACGGAAGGTGGAATTAAAGGGCGAAGCCTATTTTGAAGTTGCTCATGACATATCAAAACCGTTTGTTGTTGCTTCGGGCGATGCAAGGGTGGAAGTGCTTGGGACAAAATTCAATGTAATCTCGAATACTGCTGCAGGAACCATGGAAGTGGTTCTGACAAGTGGAAAGGTTTCGGCGTTTTTTAAGAGAAGTCCGCAAAAAAACGTATTGCTTAATCCCGGGGAAAAAGCTGTTTTGATGGTTGATCAGAGGCTAATCAGCAAATCGACTAATACCGATCCAAATTACATGGCATGGAAAACCAAAGTTCTGCTATTCGATAACGAAACACTGGCCCAGGTTTTAAATACACTTCAAAACGTATATCAAACACCTGTTACTCTTGCTGATCCGGCTTTGTCCGAATGTCGCGTTACGGCTTCATTTGACGGACAATCTCTGGAGTCGGTTTTACAGGTCATTAAAGAAACGCTCGATTTGCAGGTGAAACAGAATGGGAAAACCATTGAGCTTTCAGGAAAGGGTTGCAGGTAATTGGGTTTTTCTGCTTTTTTATTTGCCCTGCTTCTTTGAATTTTAGCCAGATATTACTTACTATAAATACAGGTCAATTATCCATAAACAGCTCTATGAAAAAATCATTTCTACTTATTTTTTGCTCTGTTTTTACTTTTTACAGCTATGCACAGAAAAGCGAATCCCGGAAAGGAAAAATCGGAATTACTTTCTCTTCTTTTGGGGAAAATGATGTAATTCGGGCAGAGCCATTAATGGGTGAAGCAAGTTATAATTCAGATCAGTTTTACATCTTTGGCATTTGCTATACATACAAGCTGAATAATACATTTGATTTTGAAACTGGTGTTGAATATGCTAAACATAAAATAATAATCGACCCATTTGATCCTCCGTACGATGCAGCTCCATCGCATGGCGCCCGGTTTTCCCTGGTTAATATTCCAATAACGGTGCGGGTTAATTTTCTAAAATATTGTTTCGTAAATGGAGGCTTGAACCTGGATTTTGATCCGACAGTTTCAAGCCCGGTTGACAGTCAGGATGGAATAGGCGCAATATTTGGATTCGGGCTAAAATACGAATCAAAATCCGGCATTTCAGCTTTTGTAAACCCTTATTTCAAAGCGCATTCCTTGGTGTCATTTTCACCATTCGAAAATCGACAGAGAGTCATGGAATCCGGATTTAGATTTGGCATAATGTATAACCTGAAATAAAAATATTGTAACGAATCAGTTCAATTAAAACTTTGACAATCCACTATATGCCACAGACTTGCTCACTACAAACCTGTGGCAAAAATACTTTTTAAGGAGACTGATTAGTTACAAAATATTTATTCAATTAAATTTCTTTTGTGCCTTTTGTGGTTAATCCTTTTATAGTCAAATACAAAAAGTAACAAGAGCTCAATAAAATCTGATTTGAACCACGGGAAAACGATATACCGAATTCTGATTACATGCCTGCTTTTAATAGCGGCTTCGGTTGCTTTTGCCCAAAACCTGGATAATAAGATCTCTATCAAGGCTAAGAACCAGCCACTTGGAGAAATAATCGATCAGATAAGTGAAAAAGGGAATATCCTGTTTTCCTTTAATCCACAATCAATACCAGTCCACAAAAAAATCAATGTTGATGCGCGAAACACTTCGCTATCTAAAATTTTTGAAATGGTATTTACAGCCAATGGAATCGACTATATTCTTTCGGAAAAACAGGTTATTTTGAAGCTTGCCAAACAGGAAACTCTTCCAAAACCTGACCTTTCAGTAAAACAAATCCGCAAATTTACCATCAGCGGAACTATCAGGGATAAAGCTACCGGGGAGGTTATTATCGGCGCCAATGTGTATGATATGGCTTCGATGCAAGGCACCACAAGTAACGCTTATGGGTTTTACTCCCTTACATTACCGACAGGCGAATACAGGATCACAAATTCCTATATTGGTTATTCTCCTGTTTCACAGGTAATTAATCTGAATAAAGACATTAATGCAACAATTGACCTGGAACTGGCAGTTGTTGAAATGAATACAGTTGTAATAACTTCTGATCCTGACGTGGAGACAAAACATTTGAATCAAACAGGAGATATGCATTTTTCGCCCACAGTATTGAAACAGATTCCTGGATTTGCCGGAAATGTGGATGTACTCAAGTCGCTGCAAAATGTTCCGGGAGTTCTCACTTTCGGCGATGGCTCATCCTTTTATTATGTGCGCGGCGGCAACAGCGACCAGAACCTTTTGCTGATTGACGAAGCTCCGATTTACAATCCTTCACACCTCTTTGGTTTCTTCTCGGCACTTGCACCCGATGCCATAAAAGATGTAATGGTTTATAAAGGCGATTTTCCGGCTAATTACGGCGGAAGACTTTCGTCGGTGATTGATGTAAGAGCCAGGGAAGGCAACCAGAAACGGATAGGTATCAGCGGGAATATTGGTCCGTATACTTCTGATTTAACGCTCGAAGGACCCATACTAAAAGACAAAAGCTCCTTCATTATTTCCGGACGAAAATCAAATATGAACTGGCTTAATCTTTCGTTTGATGACCAGCGTTCCTACAAATTCGATTTTTATGATATCAATGCCAAGCTTAATGTTAAGATAAATAAAAACAACAGGCTTTTCCTCACCGCCTTTAAAGGTAACGATGTTTTTGAACGTTACAACAGCTCGAGAACAAATACATTTGGCATCAGCTGGAAGAATGTTGCCGGAACTTTACGATGGAATCATACCTTTAACAGCAAGCTGTTCTCCAACACAATGGCCTATATCAGCCGGTACAATTATTTCCTTGATATCTCGAAGGAACTCGGAAATTACTGGACTTCATCCATTACAAATGCAACCATCAAAACAGATTTTTCCTGGTACCTGAATCCAAAAAATACCATAAAAACCGGATTTGAGTTTAACCGGCACGAAAGCAATCCGGGTAAAATGTATTATTCGGATAAAGAAATTCCGGCAAGCCTGGCCGGATACTATTCGAATGAAATTGCCATTTACGCGAGCATTGAGCAACAGATCGGGCAAAAGTTTTTTGCGCGTTATGGATTCCGGCTTTCACGCTGGAGCGACCTCGGTCCAACCTCGGTTTACTTTTTTGATGCAAATCATAATGTTATTGATACCATTGATGTGGCCGGAAATACGATTTATAAAAGTTTTCTGACCTTTGAGCCTCGCATCAGTCTGAAGTATGCGTTAGGAAAAAACTCCTCGCTTCATGTCAATTACAACCGCAATGTTCAGCATTTGCAGATGCTTAGCAATTCCACAAGCCCGTTTACATCACTTGATGTATGGGTTCCGAGTGGCCCGAATATTAAACCACAGATTGCTGACCAGGTTTCACTGGGATTTTTCACCAGGATTTTTCAAAGCCAGTTTGATTTTTCGATTGAGGCCTATTATAAAAGGCTTTACAATCAGATTGATTATAAAGATCATGCCAACATGCTTATTAACCAGCTGATTGAAGGTGAACTTCGATTTGGTGATGGCTGGTCGTATGGATTTGAAACTATGCTTCGCAAAAGCAAGGGCAAATTCACCGGTTGGATCAGTTATACTTTGTCAAGATCCTACAAACAGATTGAAGGTGTAAATAACGGCGAAAAGTTCCCTACAGCTTACCACCGGCCGCACAATGCCTGCATTACACTCTCATATGCAACAAGGAAACGATGGAATTTTTCGTCGCACTGGATGTATATGACAGGCTCGCCATTCAGTTCACCAACCGGGTTTTATTATGTTAACGGTTCTACAGTTCCCATTTACGGAAAGAAAAACAACGACCGGTATCCGGATTATCACCGGCTGGATGTGTCGGTTTCATACACCTTCAGCAAGCCCGAAAAAAGATACCAGCACAGCCTCATGCTTACGATTTACAATGCTTACGGACGTCACAATCCGTTCTCGGTGAACTTTAATAAAATAACTGACGCAAAAGGCGATATTGTTGTTCCTGCTAACCTGGCAAGCGACCTGGAACTGATTTCCACTTCTATTTCAGTTGCCGGTGCCATTCCATCATTAAACTATACATTCCGTTTCTGATGCAAAGACAATTAAATAGGAAATGGGGTAAAATGCCGGATTTCTTAAGTCCCAAATTCCAAATCCCAAGACCCAAATCCCAAGAAGGTCTGCTGAGCAGTCCTTGGTTCTTGAAATTTGGAATTTGGAATTTGGGTCTTTCTTTAAAACAGATATTCTATCCCTTGCTATACATAACGCCTCTCTCTCTAATCCTGATACTTGCCTCCTGCGAAGAACAGACGGACTGGGATTTGAAGAATGCAGATAATAATTTTATTGTGGTCGACGGAATTATTACCAACGAATTTAAAGTACAGACGTTGACCCTTTCCCGGCCGGTTCCCGCAATTAATGAAAAACCTCAGCCTGTAAGCGGTGCTGTTGTCTTGGTATCGTCAGATTTATTGACACACAATTTCATTGAAGATTCCCTGACTCCGGGAACTTACCGTTCGGAAAAACCATTTATTGGAATAAGAAACAAGACCTATTCGTTGCTAATCACATCAAGGACTAACGTTTATTCTTCAAAAGCAGAATTACCTCCACCGGTTGAAAAATTCAATTTACCGGAGTATCAGAAAAATGAAGACGATTCAAAATACTATTTCACCAAAATACCGGTTCCCTATTTCCCCGTGTTACCGGCCATGTTCGAAATACAACTCGACTGGTCGTCAGCGCCGGGTTATGAAACCGAAAACCCGGATTTATGCAAGGCAAAACTGTATTATTATACATTACCAACCATTGATGTAAGCGAGGTTTTTGCACCGGGTATTGAGAAAGTCGGCTTCCCTTCCGGAACAAGTATTACAGTGCGCAGGTATTCGTTAACGGACGAACATGCAGCTTTTCTGCGCGCCCTGCTACTCGAAACCACCTGGTCGGGCGGATATTTTAATACCGCTTCGGCCAATCTTCCTACCAACCTGAGTACAGGTGCCATTGGATTTTTCGGGGCATGTGGGGTGACGGAACAAATGGAAATTGTAAAATAATTTCATAATAAAATTTGTTTCCGGTTTCTGCAGAGACGCGATACCTCGCGTCTTTAATCAGAAACAAAATATAATTCCCTGTTATTCAATATCTTGCAAAATATTTTTGAAATAATTCAAAATTCCATCAGGGTAAAAAACAGCAGCGGTGTATTATTAACGTAAACAGTTAATAACTCAATCAAAAAAATAATCAAACACGAAACACTATGAAAACGAAAACTCTCTCCAACCTGGCAATTATTTTTTTCTCAGCAATTGCACTCACATTTACTTCATGTGCTAAGGAAGACCTTGCTGCCGGTATTGCAGATCCTGAATCACTTGAGCAATTATCAGCAGATGAAAACAACATGGACGTCGTTTTGAAGGATGCTGAAAGTGATATCACTTCTGTGATGTCGGATAACAGCGGTAGTTTTAAATCAACATCCTGGCGTCCCTGTGGGGCCTCTGTTGATTCACTGGCAATTGCAAACGACACCATTACAATCCGGATCACATTCAATGGCCTTACATGCAACAATCAGCGCAGCAGGACCGGGAAAATTGAATTAAAAACCAAAGTTGGCACACTGTGGAACCAGGTAGGAGCAGCAGTGGTTTGTAAATTCATCGATTTCACTGTAACCCGTGTTGCAACAGGCAAATCAGTAAAACTTAACGGAACCAAAACAATCGTAAATGTGACTGGCGGACACCGCTGGCAGGTTGGAACTCTTATTACTTCTTATGTTGAGAGGATAAGCGGATCGATGCAGGCCAGTTTCGACAACGGCACCAGCCGCACCTGGAATATTGCCCGTCAAATCACGTATACCGGCACTCCAAATCAATATCTTCTTTCTGTTGATGGATTCGGTTCAACCGGCAATTATCAAAACCTGGTTGTATGGGGAAGCAACAGGCAAGGGGAAGAATTTTTCACACAGATAACTCAATCAGTAGTATGCCGTCAGGCCTGCGATTGGGATCCTGTTTCAGGAATCAAGATTCATCAAATTCCATCGGATGATAAGAGTGCTGCAATCACTTTTGGATATGACAGCAACAACGAACCGATAACCGGTGACAATTGCCCCACACGATACCGTGTAGATTGGCAGAGAAATAATAAATCAGGCACAAGCTTTCTTCCGCTCTAGATATAAAATCCTGTAAATAAGTCAGGCGCTGATAATTAAAAGGCTGGTTCGAAAGGATCAGCCTTTTAATTGGTAAATAAAGAATCATCAAGTTCACTTCTGAACATTGTCCACAAGTTTGGCGTTGTATAGCGAAGAAAACAAGTTTTATGGAAACAATCGGACAAATCCTGGTTGCGATAATTGCTCTGGAGCATTTATATTTTTTATGGCTCGAAATGTTTGCCTGGGAAACCAAAGGCAAAGATGTTTTTAAGATGCTTCCACCTAATCTTTTTAAACCTACCAAAGTTCTGGCGGCTAACCAGGGCCTTTACAATGGTTTCCTGGCAGCCGGGCTGATGTGGACATTATTCATTACCAATGATTTGTGGGGTTTTTATATTTCCGTTTTCTTTTTAAGCTGTGTTACTGTTGCAGGCATTTATGGCGCGTTAACAGCATCGAAAAGAATCTTTTTTGTCCAGGCTTTGCCGGCAATCATAACTTTGGTACTTATTCATTTTAGATAATGAGTTCTTCTGCGAATCGAATGGAATTATTTTTTTATAGGTCGGAAGACCGAAGTCGGAAGTAAGCAACTTGCCGTAATATACCAGCTGATAATACTAAGTTGGAAGCTATTAATCATCATACGACATGGTGCTTTATTCAAAGGATAAAGTAGTATTCCGGGTACTTCTGACTTCCGTCTTACGACTTCCGACAACTCCGGTTGAACCACTAAATTTACAGCAGCACTAAATAATTTTTGCCCATGTTAATTTTTTCACCTACTTTTGCATCATCAAACTAAAAAAAATGAATTTTAACCAATTGCATCATCATCATCTGCATACCATCTCAGGCATGGAGTAAGTGATATTTGTAATTTGTAAAATATTTCGAAACCCGTCTGAGTAAACAGCCGGGTTTTTTGTTTTAACTCCCTTCGCATCGTTTACTCAGCATTAACAAACAAAAAGCATGAGTAAATTAAAAATTGCAATTCAGAAATCAGGCCGGTTGAGCGAAAAATCGCTGGAACTCTTAAAAGAGTGCGGCATCAAACTCTCCAACGGCGACCGCAAGCTAAAAACAGAAGCAAAAAATTTCCCAATCGAAGTGCTTTTTCTTCGCGACGACGATATTCCTCAATATGTGGAACAAGGCGTGGCGGATATCGGCATTTTGGGCGAAAACGAAGTGTGGGAGAAACAAAAGGATGTACTCACTGTCGAAAAACTGGGATTTGCTAACTGCAAACTTTCATTGGCTATTCCACGGGATGAAAAATACACAGGCTTAACTTACTTCAACAACAAAAAGATTGCGACCAGCTATCCTAAAATTCTGCAAAAGTTTTTCGATGAGAAAAACATCAAAGTAGAAATTGAAGAAATTGGCGGTAGCGTTGAAATAGCCACAGGTATTGGTTTGGCCGACGCCATCTTTGATATTGTAAGCACTGGCAGCACACTTGTAATGAATGGCTTGAAAGAAGCAGAAGTTATTTTTAAGAGCGAGGCTGTTTTAATTTCCAACAAAAACCTGAACGACGAAAAACAACAAATCCTGGACAAACTCTTGTTCAGAATTAAAGCCGTAAGGAACTCCGCCGAAAACAAATATATCCTTCTCAACGCTCCGAACAGCTCCATTGCGCAGATTTCAGCAATTTTACCAGGCATGAAATCACCAACCGTTTTACCACTGGCCGAAGAAGGCTGGAGCAGTATTCACTCCGTGGTTAAAGAAGATCAATTCTGGGACATCATTGACCAGCTTCAGGCCCTGGGTGCACAGGGAATCCTGGTAATCCCGATCGAGAAAATGGTACTTTAATTCGAAGATGTCGGATCGCTGATCTGGTAAGAGATTTCCAAAAACTCCGATTTTAAGGCATCTATTCCCCCGCCCTTCAGGGCGGGGAATCAAAAAAAAAGAATGAAATGGAAAAATATATTGCTCCAAATAGAACCGATTGGGACAAACTCACCCAAAGGCCAGCAGCCGAACAACTGTCCCTCGACGGAATAGTAAGCCAGGTCTTTTCGGAAATTCGAAAAGACGGTGATAAGGCTGTAAGGAAATTCAGTCTTCTCTTCGACAAGGTTGAGCTGGAATCGTTTGCTATACCTCAAAAAGCAATTGAAACTGCTTCGGTAAAAGTACCTGCTGAACTGAAATCTGCCATCCAGCTTGCAAAAAACAATATCGAAAAGTTTCATGCTGCCCAAATTGAAACGCCAAAATCAGTTGAAACCACTAAAGGTGTTGAATGCTGGCGCGAAAGCCGCGGTATAGAAACCGTGGGAATTTATATTCCGGGCGGAACGGCTCCTTTGTTTTCGACGGTATTGATGTTAGGCATTCCGGCTAAACTGGCAGGATGCAAAAATATTGTTCTTTGCACGCCACCTGATAAAAACGGGGAAATCAATCCTGCTATCTTATACACGGCTGAGCTCGTCGGAATTACTTCCGTTTTTAGTGTGGGTGGAATTCAGGCCATTGCTGCCATGGCATTTGGAACTGAAAGCATCCCGAAAGTGGATAAAATTTTTGGTCCCGGGAATCAATATGTAACAGCAGCCAAGCAACAAGCTCTGCAAATAGGCGTGGCGATTGATATGCCTGCCGGTCCAAGTGAAGTGCTGATAATTGCTGATAAAACCTGTAATCCATCATTTGTGGCGGCTGATCTGCTTTCGCAAGCTGAGCATGGAGCGGATAGCCAGGTAATCTTACTTTCAGATAGTGAAACTGTAATTGACAAAATACTTTCGGAATTGAACCAACAACTGCAGGCATTACCACGCAAAGAAATTGCAGAAAAAGCATTGGAAAACAGTAAAGCCATTGTTCTGAAAACCATCAATGAGTGCGTTGAATTCAGTAACATTTATGCTCCGGAACACCTGATACTTGCAGTTAATGAATCTCGTAAACTAATTCCTCAAATCACAAAAGCAGGTTCCGTTTTCCTGGGAAACTACAGTTGCGAAAGTGCCGGTGATTATGCCAGCGGAACCAATCACACCTTGCCGACAAACGGTTACGCCCGAAGCTACAGCGGAGTTTCGCTGGACAGTTTTGTTACTAAAATTACTTTTCAGGAATTATCGAAAGAAGGAATCCAAAATATCGGCCCTTCCATTGAACTGATGGCCGAAGCAGAGCAATTGTTCGCTCACAAGAATGCGGTAACATTGCGATTGACGAATGACAATTGACGATGTACGATTGACGATGTACGATTGACGATGTACGATTGACGAAGTACGATTGACAAAGTACGATTGACGAAGTACGATTGACAAAGTACGATTGACAAAGTACGATTTACAAAGTACGATTTACGAAGTACGATTTACGAATGAAGATTGACGAATGAAGATTGACGAATGAAGATTGACGATCTACAATTATCTCAATGCCAATAAAACTCTAAACATTGAATTATGCAAAAAACAGATATCACTAAGCTGGTGCGTAAAAACATACTCTCTTTAAAACCCTACTCCAGTGCCCGTGATGAGTTTTCGGGAAGTGATGGCGTATTTTTAGATGCCAACGAAAATCCGTTTGGCGAACTCAACCGTTATCCAGATCCACATCAGAAGGAATTGAAAACAAAGCTAAGCGAGATAAAATCAGTTCCGGTATCAACTATTTTTGTTGGAAATGGAAGCGACGAAGTAATTGATCTTACCTTCCGCATTTTCTGCAATCCCGGAAAGGATAAAGCCCTTACCTTTACTCCAACCTACGGAATGTATGAAGTTTCGGCGGAGATTAATGATGTGGAATTGATAAAAGTTCCTTTGACTGCTGAATTTCAGATTGATTTCGATGCATTGGAAAACTACCTCTCGGATGAAAATCTGAAGCTGATCTTTATCTGTTCGCCCAATAATCCGACAGCTAACAGTCTTGATAATATTGAAAAAGTGCTTCAGAAATTCAATGGGATTGTAATAGTGGATGAAGCGTATATTGATTTCAGTAAGGCTAGTTCTTTTCTAACTAAAATTGAGCAGTATCCTAATCTGATTGTTATGCAAACCTTCAGCAAAGCATGGGGATTGGCAGCTGCTCGTGTTGGGATGGCTTATTCGAATGATTTGATTATTTCGTTCTACAACAAAGTTAAACCGCCTTATAATGTGAGCGGTCCTAATCAGAAGGCAGCTTTGAAGGCATTGGAGGATAAAACTGGATTTAAAAACAGAAAATCCATCATCCTTGAACAAAGAACATGGCTTCATAATCAATTATCCGGATTGGCTGTTGTAATTAAGATTTATCCTTCGGATGCTAATTTCCTGCTTGTCGAAATGACGGATGCAAACAGAATTTACAATGAGCTGGTTAACCAGAAAGTTATTACCCGGAACAGGCATAGTGTTGTTGAGAATTGCATCCGGATAACGGTTGGAAGCCCAGAGGAAAATAAAATACTTGTAAATGCTTTGAAAAAAATAAAATAAAACCACGGAGGCACAGAGAACACGGAGAAACACAGAGGGATTTTCAGAACAGGTTTATGAAAATTATTTTCAAATAAAAACTTTAATCTCCGTGAACCTCAGTGCCCTCCTTGTCTCCGTGGTAAAAAAAATCAAATATGAAAAAAGTATTATTTATAGATAGAGATGGCACCCTGGTAATTGAACCGCCCATCGATTTTCAGCTGGATAGCCTGGAAAAACTGGAGTTTTACCCGGGAGTTTTTCAATGGCTTTCGCGGATAGCGATGGAATTGGATTACGAACTCGTAATGGTTACCAACCAGGATGGACTTGGCACAACCGCTTTCCCGACTGAAACATTCTGGCCTGCACAGGAAAAAATCGTTAAAGCTTTTAAAAACGAAGGAATTCATTTTTCTGAGATCGTGATTGACAAATCATTCCCTCACGAGAATCTTCCTACCCGGAAGCCAGGAACAGCTTTATTAGTTCATTATCTGAAAGGAAATTACAATCTGGCAGATTCCTACGTTATCGGGGATCGTTTAACGGACGTGCAACTGGCAAAAAACCTCGGTTGCAAAGCGATTTACATGGGAACAGATGCAAGTGAAGATGCTGAATTGAACACATCAAGCTGGGCTGATATTTATCAATTGCTGAAATCGGAACCGAGAAAAGCGAAAATCATCCGGAAAACTTCCGAAACAAATATCGAAATTGAACTGAACCTGGATGGATCAGGGAAAAGTTCCATTTCAACCGGGCTGGGCTTTTTCGATCATATGCTGGAGCAGATTTCCAGGCATGGAAATATGGATTTAACTGTCCAGGTGAAAGGCGATTTGCATATTGACGAACATCACACTATTGAAGATGTTGCTATTGCTCTTGGCGAAGCATTTGTAAAAGCACTTGGAAGCAAAAAGGGAATTGAACGTTATGGATTTTTATTACCCATGGATGATTGCCTGGCACAGGTAGCTATTGACTTTGGCGGCCGGCCCTGGCTGGTGTGGGAAGCAGAATTTAAGCGTGAAAAAATTGGTGAAATGCCAGCAGAAATGTTCTTTCACTTCTTTAAATCATTCAGCGATAATGCCAAATGCAACCTGAATATTAAAGCCGAAGGCACCAACGAACACCACAAGATCGAAGCCATTTTTAAAGCATTTGCCAAAGCGATCCGCATGGCAGTAAGCAAAACAGGCAATTTTTCGATTCCAAGTACGAAAGGGAGTTTGTAATTGAATGAAGTAAGTTGTAAGGTATAAGATATAAGTTGTAAGAGGAAATTATAGAATAATTTTTTATTAATCAATACTTAAAAATCAATATCATGGAAAAAACACATTCATTTAAAGACCTGATAGTTTGGCAAAAAGCACATCAATTGGTAATTTCTATCTATAAAGCAACCAAACTATTCCCAAAAGAAGAAGTCTTTTCTTTAACTAACCAGGTGAGAAGAGCTGCTGTATCAATTGCTGCAAATATCTGTGAAGGATATAAGAAGAAGACTATTCCAAATCAATTGAATTTCCTCAACATTGCCGAAGGCTCTTTGGAAGAAGTTAAATATTACATAATCCTGTCAAAAGACTGGCAATATATTAACGAAAAGGATTACAAACAATTAACTAATTCCGCGGAAGAAGTCGGAAGATTAATAAACGGATATGAAAAAGCTATTTCGAAGCGACTTACCACTTAAACCTTACATCTTATACCTTACCAGATGCAAATCGCAATTATAAAATACAATGCGGGTAATATCAAATCGGTGGAAAATGCCATACGTCGATTGGGATATGAGTGCATGGTGACTGACAGCCCTGAACTTATCAGAAATGCATCGAAAGTCATATTCCCTGGGGTTGGCGAAGCGAGTTCCGCCATGCAGTATTTGAAAAAACACCATCTGGATACCCTGATCAAATCTTTAACACAACCAACACTGGGAATTTGCCTGGGCCAGCAGTTAATGTGCAAATATTCAGAAGAAAATGATACCGAGTGCCTGGGAATCTTTGATGCAGATGTTAAAAAATTCCCGCCTGAAGAATTGGTTCCGCATATGGGTTGGAACAACCTTGAAAATCTGAAAGGCAACCTCTTCAATGGAATCAGCGATGAAGACAATGTCTACTTTGTGCACAGCTATTACGCTGAGTTGAGCGAAGAAACCATTGCTGCTTGCAAATATATACTGCCATTCAGCGCGGCCATGCAGAAAGATAATTTTTATGCCACTCAGTTTCATCCTGAAAAATCAGCCTGGGTTGGTGAACGGATATTAAAAAACTTTTTAGAATTATGAGAATTATCCCTGCCATAGATATCATCGGTGGAAAATGCGTCAGGCTTAGTAAAGGCGACTATTCTACCAAGAAAATTTACAACGAAAGCCCGTTGGACGTAGCTAAAGAATTCGAGGCTAATGGAATTCAGTTCCTGCATGTAGTGGATCTGGATGGAGCCAAGTCGAACCATATTGTTAATTTCAAAGTTTTACACGAAATTGCTACCCAAACTAACCTGAAAGTCGATTTTGGCGGTGGCCTGAAAAGCAACGAAGACCTGAAAATTGCTTTCGAAAACGGAGCATCGCAGATTACCGGAGGAAGCATTGCCGTTAAAAATCCTGATCTTTTCCAGGAATGGCTGGCTATTTATGGCTCAGAAAAGATCATTCTTGGAGCTGACTGCATCGACCGGAAAATCGCCACTCATGGCTGGCTCGAAACCTCTTCGCTTGATGTAGTTGATTTTATTCTGGATTTTGAAGCAAAAGGAGTTCAATACGTTATTTGTACCGATATTTCGAAGGACGGAATGCTGGAAGGAACTTCAAATGAACTGTATGTTGAAATAATGGATAAAACCAAAATCAAGCTGATTGCCAGCGGAGGCGTTACTTCCATTGAAGATGTCGAAAAATTAATAGAGATGGGTTGCGAAGGAGCCATTATCGGCAAAGCCATTTACGAACAGAAAATAACTTTGCAAGAATTGAGAAGATTATGCTGAAAAAACGAATCATTCCCTGCCTGGATATCCGCGACGGGCGAACGGTAAAAGGAATCAATTTTATTGATATCCGCGATGCAGGCGATCCCGTTGAACTGGCAAAACGCTATGTGCAGGAAGGTGCCGACGAACTGGTATTTTTGGATATTACTGCCACGCACGAAAACCGCAAAACGCTTTCAGTACTGGTTGAAAAGATATCCAGGGAAATCAATATTCCGTTTACTGTTGGGGGCGGAATCAATTCGCTGGCAGATGTTTCAGTTATTATAAAAGCTGGAGCTGATAAGGTAAGCATCAATTCATCAGCCGTAAAACGCCCGGAACTTATCACCGAAATCGCCGAGCAATTTGGCAGCCAGTGTGTAGTAGTAGCCATTGATACAAAATTCGTGAACGGCGAATGGATTGTTTATGTGCATGGTGGCCGTATTCCTACTGAGATTAAAACCATGGATTGGGTGAAACAGGTTGAGGAACTTGGAGCGGGCGAAATTTTACTCACTTCGATGAACAACGATGGGATGAAAACCGGTTTTGCTTTGGAAATTACAAATTCAGTAAGTCAGGCAGTCAACATCCCTGTTATCGCTTCGGGCGGTGCAGGAACAAAGGAACATTTCAAGGAGGTTTTTTTGCAAACCAAGGCAAGCGCGGCACTGGCTGCAAGCATTTTCCATTTTGGTGAAATCCCCATCCCCGATTTAAAGAACTATTTACAAACCGAAAAAATACCCGTACGATGCCTATAGATTTCAGTAAAACAAATGGCCTTGTGCCTGTAATAATTCAGAATTATCAGAATCAGCAGGTTTTGATGCTTGGATATATGAACGAAGAAGCATTCGCGAAAACCCAGTCGGAAGGAAAGGTTACCTTTTTCAGCCGCAGCAAAAACAGGTTATGGACCAAAGGTGAAACTTCTGGAAATTTCCTGCTCGTTAAGGATATTCTGATTGATTGCGATAACGATACCATCCTGATAAAAGCAGATCCTATCGGTCCAACCTGCCACACCGGATCAACCACCTGTTTTAAGGAAGAAACTGCAAAAGGCTTTTTATACGAGTTAGAGCAAACCATTGCTCAGCGAATCGACCAAAACGATGTGGATTCATATACCAATAAACTCTTCCGGAAAGGCATCAATAAAGTAGCTCAGAAAGTTGGTGAAGAAGCCATTGAACTGGTTATTGAAGCCAAAGATGACAACGAAGATCTCTTTAAAAACGAAGCTGCGGACTTGCTTTACCACCTTCTGATTTTATTGAAAACAAAGAATGTAAAGCTTGAAGATATTGAACTTGTTTTGAAAAACAGGGTAAATCTGCCGCGGAGAAAGTAACACTATCTCTATCTGCATTAAAATTGTGCATATCGTAGTGGCATTGCATTCAAATAAATGTTAAATCAATTTATCTGGTTGAAAAACAATGTATTGTTATATACGCACAATATATTGTAGAAGAATATTTTTGTAATTTCATTGTCGAATAGCCCCCGGGCGACTTTTCTAAAATTTCTGTCTTTTTTAACATTATTGCTGATAGTCGGTGTTAATCTTTCATTTAAATATGGACTATATAGATATGATGGCAAATTAATTATATTGCAGAGGAGAAAACCGCCAATAGTATTGTATCTTTGGGTTGGACAAGCTCGTGACCTTATCACTAATTGTATTTATTTTATACTGTTCTCGTTATTTCCCTGAAAATAAGCAATTAACACGGATAAATATGAAGACTTCATTCCTTTCATTAGCAATGATTTTTTTGAGCATTGAGTTAAATGCACAACATTGGTCCCAGCAAAATACTAAAATGGCAGGCACTTATACCGCTGTTAACCAGGTATCGGTCGTGGATAGCAATATTGTTTGGGTAAATGGGTGGAATGGCTCTAACCAGGGTGGATTTATCAAAGCGATGGCACGTACAAAAGACCAGGGCATCACATGGACACCCGGAAGCTATGCAGGTTTCGGAACGTATGTCAGGCCTTCTGTTTTATGCGGTGTATCGTATTACAAAGCTTTTTGTGTTGCGTATGACACTGCTGCCGGAGTAGGTTCATTCTGGAAAACAACGAATGGCGGAACCAGCTGGACAACAGTGCCGGGCGTATTAAATAACGGAACAACTTCCTTTGCGAATGGAGTTAAATTCTGGGATCATGGCAAAGGTTTTTGCTATGGCGATCCGGTTAACAATTATTTTGAGATTTATACAACAAGCGATAGTGGCTCAACCTGGAATGCTGTGAATATCTCAAATATTCCAGTCTCCCTTTCCGGCGAATATGGATATAACGGGTCTATGTGTGCTTCAATCGTTCCGGGTGGGATCGGTTTTTTTATAACAAATAAGGGAAGGGTATTCAAAACTATCGATTATGGTGCTTCATGGGCTCTTACACCCAACGCTCCCTATGGTGCTGTTTTAAACGGCAAAATAGTTGCTTCAAGTGCCAGTTACATCTTGTTTGGTAATTATCCCACATCTGCTTCAACAGTTGAAAGCTGGAAATACACTGATGATGGCGGAACTACCTGGGACACCTTAGTACCTACCGGCAACTTTTACCGATACCAGTTATGTTATGTCCCCAATACACCCAACACATTTGTTTCTACATCACCATATACAACCAAAGGTGTTAGCCATAGTTATGACGGCGGAAAAACATGGACCGATTTTACAGATACCTCGTTTTTACAGCCGGGAGGTTCAAATATTCAATGTCTTGGAGTTGGATTTTATAATTCGGAAATTGGATGGGTTGGAAATTACACTCAACCATTTACATTTAATTCAATCTTAAAATATTCATCTTTAACAGCTACTGCATCCGCTAGCCAATCAACAATTTGCTCAGGCGGTTCTTCCCAATTGAATGTTGTTGCAACGGGAGGTAATTTATATTCTTATTCATGGACTTCCTCCCCGGCCGGTTTTACTTCAAACATAAAAAACCCTATAGTTTCGCCTACAGCTACCACAACTTATACGGTAACTGTTAAAAGCGGGCCAAATACAACGACATCATCAGTAGTTGTAACTTTCACTACTGCCTATTTGCCTGCAAGTATTAGTATATCATCCAATCCAAAAGGAGCCATATGCCCGGGTATGAGTGTTACGTTTACTGCCAGTCCAACAAATGAAGGCCTCTCACCAACATATCAATGGAAAGTAAACAACTCAAATGCCGGTACGAACAGTTCTACATTTACCAGTTCAAACTTACAAAACGGAGATATCCTAACTTGTATATTAACATCAAGTCATTCCTGCGCTACCGGAAATCCTGCCACATCTAATTCTATTCCAATGACTGTAAGCTCCAGCTTACCTTTTGTTGTTAATATAACCGCATCACCATCGGGAGAAATATGTTCAGGCAACATAGTTACTTTTTCAGAAAATCATATAAATGGAGGAGCATCGCCATCCTACCAATGGAAGATCAATAATTCAAATGTCGGGACCAACAGTCCCACTTTTACAAGTTCAACCTTAAATAATGGAGATAAAATAAAGTGCGTAACAACATCCAGTCTTTCCTGTGCTGCCGGCAATCCTGCAACTTCAAATGTGATAACGGTTTCGGTTTCTGCTGTTTGTCCCTGGCAACAGACCAGCCTTAATAATACAACAGTTACAGAAATAGCCATAAGCGGGAACAATATTCTTGCGGTTGATGGCAGTGTGTATTTATCATCAGACATGGGGAATAACTGGACTAAGGTAAATAATGGCTTACCTGCGAATATCTATGTCGATGCCATTGCAGCAAGCGGGAGTACTATTTTTATAGGAACTTTTTCACTTGTTGCCAGCAGCGGAGTATACATATCGTCGAATAATGGCAGTAATTGGGCCTTAGCAAGTGGATTACCTGCATTTACGATGGTTGATGAAGCATTAGCTGTTAGCGGGAATTATGTTTTTGTTGGTACCACTGCCGGCAGTGTGTATTTATCTTCTAACAATGGTAGCTCCTGGGGTGTTAGGAATAATGGATTACCCGGTACCTGGGTTTATAAATTAGCTATAAGCGGAAGCAACATTTTTGCAGGAACCAATGGGGAAGGCATTTATTTATCCACTAACAATGGAAGCAACTGGGCTGTTGTAAATACAGGTATTCCAGCTAATTCGAAGATTCGGGATATAGTCATAAGCGGTAACAATATCTTTGCATCAACTTTTGAAAATGGTGTGTTCTTATCATCAAATAATGGAGGCAATTGGACTGCTGTGAATAATGGCTTGCCTGCGAATGCATACGTAAATGCAATTGCTGTAAACGATAACAATGTTTTCGCAGGAACTGTTGGTGATGGTGTTTATATATCTACCAACAACGGAGGTGCATGGACTGCTGTGAATACCGGTCTAACTAATGATACTGTGTTAGCGTTAGCCATTTACGAAGACTACATTTATGCAGGTACGGCAACTGGCGGAGTTTGGAAGCGTTCCATATCAGGTATTACAACCGGGATACATGAAATTGAAACTACCGTAAACAACATTGTTATTTATCCAAATCCAGCATCAAATAATATTACAATAGAAAGTAACGAACGAGCAACTATTGAAATTTTTAACATGCAGGGGCAGCTTATTCAAGGTATTTCGACCAATAGCCCTAATACTAATGTTGATATTTCAGCATTTCCAGATGGCGTTTATGTTCTGAAAGCGAAATCAGGAAAAGGAATTGTTACGAAGAAATTTGTAAAGCAATAAAAGTAGATTTAGGAATGAATATTTATGCCTGCCATGAAATCTTTACGCCATGAAATCAATCAAACTTCTGAAGCTAACAGTTTTTTTGTTTTGTGTTTTAAACGTCAGCTCAACTTTTGCTGAAAGTTGGACCCCTTTATATAATGGAATAGGTAACTATTTGAAATCGATTTTTTTTGTCAATGCCAATACAGGCTACATAGTAGGAAATGGATCAGTACTAAAAACCACGGATGGGGGCAACTCATGGAAAGAAATCATAAATAACAATGTTGATCATTTATTTTCTGTTTGTTTCACCGATGACACCACTGGATATGCAACAGGCGGATTTTGGGAAGGATACATTCTAAAAACCACCGATGGAGGTAGTACCTGGAATGTGCAAATCTATACTGATGAATGGTTCTATTCAATACATTTTACTGATAAAAATACAGGTTATGCGGTAGGAAGCGGGGGTAAAATTTTAAAAACCATCAATGGTGGCAGCACGTGGGAAAATCAAACATCCAATACTGAAAACTCGTTATCTTCCGTTTATTTTATAAATAGTAATACAGGTTTTGCTGTTGGAGCTGAAGGGACTATTTTAAAAACCACCGATGGAGGCAATATCTGGATTTCACAAAATTCCGGTACTTCAAATGAATTAATATCAGTACATTTTAATGCTGATAATAAAGGATTTGTTGTTGGTAGTGGTGGAGTTATTCTAAAAACTAGTGACGGCACTACATGGGTTTCACAGTATTCTGGTACTTTGAATTATTTAACTTGTGTTTTTTCAATTGATACTAATACATGCATAGTAGGGGGAAGTGAAGGAATAATTCTGAAAACTATAAACGGGGGTAGCACATGGGAAACACAAAACTCCGGAACAGCTAAAAATTTAGAATCAATAATTTTCATTGATGAAAATACAGGATTTGCAGCAGGAGATGAGGGAGCCATTCTTAAAACCATCAATAAAGGTGATACATGGGATATTTATACCTCCGGGAAAGGAAATTATTTAAGTTCTGTATTTTTTACTGATTCCAAAACAGGCTATATAGTTGGAGATGAAGGTACCATACAAAAAACCACTAATGGCGGCAACACCTGGGAAGCACAAGTTTCGGATACCTCGGTTAATTTTTATTCTGTTTATTTTACCAATACTAAAACAGGTTTTGCTGTGGGGCATAGTGGAAGTTTGCTATCAATAGCTCACTACGAAGGGGGAGTTTATATAGGTGACGTTGGTGTTGGAGGTCGTATTTTTAAAACATCAGATGGGGGTAACACCTGGATATCTCAATCCGTCCCTTCCGGCACAAGTGAGTTAAGATCTGTTTATTTTACCGACGCCAATACCGGGTATGCAACAGGATATTTGGGAATTATCCTGAAAACCACCGATGGTGGCAATACCTGGGTATTTCAGACAATGAGCACAAGCAACGCATTGTATAATTCTTTATATTTTTTAGATTCCAATATCGGTTATGCTGTAGGTTACGGAGGACCCTCGTTTCCTCAGGTTATACTAAAAACGAATGATGGTGGTGGTATATGGACCGTAAAAAGTTTAGCACTGACAGGACAATTAAAGTCCGTCTTTTTTACTGACCTCAATACTGGCTTTGTAGTGAGTGATCGTGGATATATCATTAAAACTATCGATGGAGGAAACACATGGAGTGAAATGGTGAATACAACTTCTAATCTAAATTCCGTGTTTTTCACCAAGGCCGATACAGGATATGTTGTAGGAACAGGCGGAACTATTCTCAAAACAACTGATGGTGGTATCACTTGGTTTACAGAGACTTCAGGCACTTCAAATGATTTAAATTCCGTTTACTTTACCGATGTAAATACAGGGTATGCCGTTGGAGGACTTGGAACCATCCTTAAATATTCTGGTTCAGATTTGCTTCTAACAATTTCAACAAATACCTTGACCATTGTAGCAGAAGCCAACAGTACGAAAACATTTGATATTTTCTCAAATACCGATTGGACGGTATCAAGTAATCAAACCTGGTTATCGGCAAGCAGTAGTTCAGGTATCGGAAATTCTACGATAACATTGACTGCGGCAGCAAATCCAAGTGCAGCATCAAGAACGGCAACTGTAACGGTAATAGGAACCGGAGTGACAACACAAACTATTACAGTTACCCAGGACGGTCAAACTACAGGCTTATCAACCATTTCAGAGAAGGATTTTGTAATTTATCCTAATCCGGCAAGTACTATTTTGTATTTTAGTTCCAAAGCAGAAAACGTCCTAATTTCCATTTATGATTTAGGCGGTAAACTGGTTTTAATCAAGCAAATTAACAGTAATCAAATTAGTATCAGTAATTTGCCGAAGGGTCTTTATGCAATCAGAATTCAAAATTACAGAGGAATTGTTACAAAGAAATTTGTAAAACAATAGATTGCCTATCTGACTCGGAGCTACTATTCTTATCCACAAAATATCTCATTTTCAATGAGTTTGTAATTGTATCAATAAAAAGACTACCTTTGCCGCATTAACTGACATTCGCAATCTAAGACGAGCGAACAGGGGATCAACCCTATGCATGTTGCCTTGAATTCTTCCGGGCACTTAATTTGGGAATGCGTATTCCCAATTTCTACCGATTAAAACTTTGCCCTGCGAAAGAATTTCTGAGAACCTTGTCTGTTCTCTTAATTTATATTTCATTACTAAACCATTTATGCAATTCGAATCACTGAACATCATTGAACCCATTTTAAAAGCTGTAAAAGAAGAAGGTTACACCATCCCAACACCCATACAAGCAGAATCCATACCCATTATTTTACGTGGCACCGACCTTATCGGCAGCGCACAAACCGGAACCGGAAAAACAGCAGCCTTTGCCATTCCTATCCTCCAGTTACTAAGCGAGAACAAAGTTTACGACCGGAAACGGAAAATCCGTAGCCTGATCGTTACTCCTACACGAGAACTTGCCATACAAATCGGCGAAAGTTTTAACGCTTACGGCCGACATACAGGATTAACCAATACCGTAATTTTCGGTGGAGTAAATCAAAACCCTCAAACAAATACCTTACTTCGCGGAGTTGATATTGTTATCGCAACTCCGGGCCGTCTTCTGGACCTGATTAACCAGGGTTTTATGAACCTTCGGGATGTGGAAATTCTTGTTCTGGATGAAGCCGACCGCATGCTCGACATGGGTTTTATCCATGATGTAAAACGAATAATAGCCCTGGTTCCTAAAAAGAGACAATCCCTTTTCTTCTCAGCTACCATGCCGGCTGAAATCGTTAAACTGGCTGCAACCATACTGCATAATCCATCTAGGGTTTCGGTTACTCCGGTTTCGTCAACGGTTGAAATTATTAATCAATATGTTTACTTTGTAGACAAAGGGAATAAACCCTCATTACTTGTAAATATTCTGAGAGATGAAAATATTAAAACTGCCCTTGTTTTCACACGTACCAAGCATGGCGCTGACAAAGTTGTGAAAATCCTTCTAAAGAACAATATTGCCGCAGAGGCAATTCATGGTAACAAAGCACAGAATGCCCGTCAGCGAGCGTTAAACAATTTCAAAGCACAGACTACCCGTGTTTTAGTAGCTACTGATATTGCCGCCCGCGGTATTGATGTGGATGACCTGGAATATGTAATCAATTTCGAGATGTCGAATATTGCCGAAACCTATGTTCACCGTATCGGCCGGACCGGAAGAGCCGGTGCCAAAGGAACCGCCTATTCGTTTTGCGATGCCGAAGAAAAGGAATTCCTGCGCGATGTGGAAAAACTGATAAACAAAAGAATTCCTGTTATTGATAATCATCCTTTCCCTTTGATGGATCACAATCCTGTAAAGGAAAAGAAACAACAGGGAAGAGGAAATTCAGGACACCAGGCGCCAAGGCCTGTTGCTGCTGCCAATACCAGAAGGTGGGCGGGGAGATCGAATACTTCGAGATAAGATTTGTTTTTAAATTGCTAGTTGCTGTCACAGATGGACTGTTGAAGCAAAAAAAACCGACTTACTTTTTCTTAAAAACAGGATTATTCGAAAGCAATCTTGAACTGTGGTGAACTGTCAAAATAAAAGCGGACTCTTTCGTCTTGGTTTGATAAATAATCCGGTAGTTACCTGTAATAATTTCCCTGATATCGTTTTGTCCAACTTCTGGAACAATTCTTCCGATTAACCGATTGGCTTCAATAAGTCTAGCCATTTCGATAAGCTTTTCAAGGGTTAATTTTGCATATTTTGAGGAATCTTTGGAGATATATTCTCCGATTTCTTCAAGGCCTTTCAACGATCTGGCTGTCCAAATTACTTTAACCATTTGTTAAGCTTTTCTTTAACCTCTTCAGTAGTATAAATATTCCCGTCTTCAACATCCTTTAATCCCTGTTCAATCTTATCCAGCATAATCATTCTGTCTATCACCTGGTCAATGGTTAAATTATCAGGCAATGTATCGATTGTCTTTTTTATTTTGTCTTTTGTGAGCATGTCTTTTCTTTTTACAAATTTACAGATTTTTCGAGGAGAATGATCAATAAATCAAATCGGCTTTATCTGAATTATGAAAACCTGTTTAATTCCAACTATAAATAAAATTAATCTTGCACTACTGACTTTCATCACAAAACCTTATATCCTTAATATTTAATTGGATATTCTTTACCCCGTTCCATTCGTTTTCCTCGATATGGTAACAGATATTCATGCTTTGACCTTTTTGAATCAAATCAAATTTTTCGCCCTGCTGGAAAGCAATTCCCGAATATGGATCACTACGTACGGATTCCTGGTAAACAGTCATTTTAACATGGTTTTTACCCACAATACGGGCATGACCGGAATCCACCGTATCGCGGGTCATAAAAACCGGCGACATATTTCCAGGGCCAAAAGGAGCAAACTGTTTTAGTATCCGAAGGAATTTGGGTGTGATCTGGTTCAGATTTACTTCAAGATCAACCTCCACTTCAGGAATCAGCATTTCATCTGTTATACTTGCTGATACTATTGAATTAAATCTTTCCCTGAATGGCTTCAGGTTTTCGGGTTTCATGGATAATCCAGCCGCGTACATATGCCCGCCAAAGTGTTCAAGTAAATCGCTACAGGCATCTATAGCATCGTATACATCAAAATCCTTTACTGAACGTGCTGATCCGGTAATCAATCCATTCGATTGAGTTAAAACCACCGTTGGACGATAATACGATTCTGTCAGTCGCGAAGCAACAATTCCAATCACTCCTTTGTGCCAGTCGGGATTAAAAACCACGGTTGCCCTGGCTTTGCGAAGCTTATCATCTTTATTAATAATGTCGAGGGCTTCCAGCGTAATCTGTGTATCAAGCGTACGGCGTTCTGTATTAAAATCGTTGATGGTCTGGGCTATACTAACGGCAGTTTCCATATCAGGCGAAACCAGCAATTTCACCGAATTACGACCACTTTCGATACGTCCTGCGGCATTTATGCGCGGGCCAACCACGAAAACCATATCGCTTATGGTAAGCTCTCGGCTGAATAGCAAGCCAGCCTCAGCTCCTTCTTTTTTAATTTCATCTTCGGGTTTGCGAACAATATTGGCTACACCTAAAATGGATTCAATTCCCGGTCTTGGATTAGTATTAATAAGCTTTAACCCGAAATGAGCAAGAATACGGTTTTCTCCAATTATAGGAACTATATCAGAAGCAATGCTGATTGTAACCAGGTCGAGGAATTTATATAAACTATCGAAGGGAATATCATGCGTTTGTGCATAAGCCTGTATCAGTTTAAAACCCACGCCGCATCCACAAAGCTCATTAAACGGATAGGTGGAATCAATTCGTTTGGCATCAAGAACTGCTACTGCTTCGGGCAATTCATCGCCCGGCCGGTGGTGATCGCAGATAATGAAATCGATCCCCCGTTCGTTCGCGTATTTTACTTTGTCAACAGACTTAATTCCACAATCGAGGGCTATAATCAGTGCAAAATTTTCTTTTTGAGCATAATCAATTCCCTGGAATGAAATGCCATATCCTTCGCTGTACCTGTCTGGTATATAATAATCGAGATGTTCAAATCCATTTTCTTTCAGAAAGGCATATACCAGAGCAACAGCCGTGGTTCCATCCACATCGTAATCGCCGTAAACCATTATTTTTTGATTATTGGCTTTGGCGGATTCAATGCGATTGATCGCTTTGTCCATGTCGTTAAGCAGGAAAGGATCGTGCAATTGCGATAATTCGGGTCTAAAATATGCTTTTGCCTCTTCAAAACTGGTAACGCCGCGTTGCACCAACAATTCAGCAAGTGCGTTTTCAATCCCCAATTCTCCGGCAATACCCGAAACCAGGGATGTGTCACCTTTTTGCTTTAGTACCCAGCGTTTTTCCATATAGTAAGCCCTTAGGCAAAAATATAATAATAATTGTAAAATGGAATTGCTTTTTTTGATTAATGGATCAAAAAAAGGAATATCGCCAGTAAAAGCAATACCCTTAAAAAAGCAATTTTAAAATGTTGAACGCATCGCGTCAACAGGATCGAGGCGCGAAGCTGACCAAGCAGGGAATAATCCGGAAATCAAACCAATAACTGCAGATACCGAAAGCCCCAGTACAATATTCTTGACACTCAGAACGATCTCCATCCCCGCAAAATTTGTGACCAGCACCGTTCCAATATAAATTAGGAGCAAACCAAACAAACCACCCAGCATCGACAGGAATACGGCTTCGAAAAGAAATTGCTGCAAAATGAAAGCATTCCTGGCACCTAAGGATTTCTGGATACCAATCTGAGCTGTACGCTCTTTTACCGAAACAAACATAATATTTGCAATTCCAAATCCACCTACCAGCAACGAAAATCCGCCGATTATCCAACCCACAATAGCAACAACTCCAAATATCTGGTCGAAACCTTTGGTGATAATGCTTGTTTCGTTTATAGCAAAATTATCTTTTGCGGTTGGTTTTACTTTACGCACCGATCGCATTATTCCGGTTAATTCATCTCGCAAGGCTTCATTCGATATATTCTTTTTCCCTTTTACCATGATGGATGAGCCAATATTGTCGCTGTTCAGATCAATAAAGCCCCGGGCAAAATTAACGGGCAGCATAACCTGATCATCTTTCGAACCACCAAAATTATCATCCCCTTCTCTCTTAAATGTTCCGATAATCTGAACTTTGCGGCCAAATACAATCAGTTCCCTGCCGATAGGGTCTACATCACTCATCAGTTCCGTAATGATTTTAGCGCCTACAACAGCAACAGGGCTGCCACCTTGCGACTCAGAAACTGAGAAATATCTTCCGGATCCAAGGTTAATGATTTCCACTTTTTCATAATCGTGCGAAACTCCCATAACAGAAGCTCCCTCGAAAGTTACTCCATTATATTTGACGTTACGATTTGTGCCGACAATGTAGGCCACTGCATCCGACGAATTACTACGCCGTTGAATCTCCTCCATTTCGTTGAGGCTTGTCTCAGGGCGTTTCATATATTCCCACCATGCATAATTTGCATCACCCATAGCCCAGGGCCATTTTTGAACAAACAGTACATTACTGCCCAGTTCTTCAATATTTTTCCTCAGTTTCATCTCGATACTGTCGAAAACAGTCAGAACTGAAATAACAGAAAATATACCTATTGTTATTCCTAACAACGACAAAAAAGTCCGAACCTTGTTGGCAACTATAGCGCGCATTGCAAATGCAAACGACTCACGAATCAACCTTAGAAAAAGCATGGTATGATAAATATTTTAATGTTATTTTAATTATGAAATGGTTTTTTAAAAGAGCCCCGTGCTATGTATCTTAGGATATAAGCCGGAACCCGGAACCTGGGAACTATGGAATGTAATTAAAATTCCAAAATTAATAAAAAAGTTATTGGACAGAATTGTCTCCAACTCTCGTGTAAAATTACACACAAATTTGATCTTATGAACTTTTATGAATTACTTTCGATAATTATTGAGTAATTTTCGCGTTTTCATACAAATCCTGCCCAAATATTTAATAAAATTGCATCTTCTTTCTCAAAAGCCAAAAACCTTATGAATTCTATAAAACCAATTCGCTCCGCGCTGATTTCGGTGTATCACAAAGACCATATCGACAAAATCGCAATTAAACTAAATGCTTTGGGTGTCACCATTTATTCCACCGGCGGCACATACGACTATATACGTGATCTGGGTATTGACGCAATAACCGTTGAAAGCCTCACATCCTATCCTTCCATTTTCGGAGGCAGGGTAAAAACCCTGCATCCTAAAGTTTTCGGCGGCATTTTATACAGGCGGGAGGAAGAACAGGACGTGAAACAAGCCGCTGAATATGAAATACCTCCTATCGACCTGGTAATTGTTGATCTATACCCCTTTGAAGCTACGGTTGCTTCCGGAGCCGAAGAAGAAGATATTATTGAAAAAATTGATATCGGCGGCATTTCGCTGATCAGGGCTGCCGCAAAAAATTATAACGATGTCATAATTGTGCCTTCGGCCGATCAATATACCGACCTGATTAAATTACTTGACGAGAAGAATGGAAACAGCGATCTGAATGACAGGTTTTATTTTGCCGCACAGGCATTTAATGTTTCATCGCATTACGATTCTGCTATTTTCAATTATTTCAACCGTAAAACAGATATTAAGGCATTTAAACAAAGTCTGAATAAAAGTGAAGTCTTACGCTATGGGGAAAATCCGCACCAGGAAGGTGTTTTTTACGGCGACTTAAGTGAAATTTTCGTACAACTTCACGGGAAAGCAATTTCGTACAATAACCTTGTTGACCTGGAAGCTGCCCAGGCCCTGATCCGCGAATTTACCGAACCCACATTTGTTATAATAAAACATACCAATGCCTGTGGTGTTGCAAGTCGTCCGACTTTGAAAGAAGCCTGGCTCGATGCCCTTGCCGGCGACCCTATTTCGGCCTTTGGCGGAGTGGTAATAACCAACCAGATTGTTGATTTTGAAACAGCAGAAGAAGTGAATAAATTGTTCTTCGAAATAATAATTGCAACTGATTATAAAAATAATGCACTGGAACTCCTAAAGTCAAAGAAAAATAGAATAATTTTGCAGATTAAACCAGTTGATTTTCAGGCTAAACAATTTAAGTCGGTACTTAACGGGGTTATCGAGCAGCTTAAGGATACTCATACCGAAACTGTTGACGACCTGCAGACCGTTACTGAGGCGCAACCAGATGAACAACAGGTTAAAGATTTATTATTTGCAAATATCATTGTTAAGCATTTAAAGAGCAATGCTATTGTACTTGCCAAAAACGGTCAGCTTCTGGGTGCCGGATGTGGAATGACTTCAAGGGTTGACGCATTAAAACACGCCATTTCAAAAGCTGCTGAATTCGGCCTCGATTTGCATGGAGCTGTTATGGCCTCGGATGCCTTCTTCCCGTTTGCTGATTCTGTTGAGTTGGCTCACAAACAAGGTGTTACCGCTGTGATACAACCGGGAGGTTCGGTACGCGACGAGGATTCGGTAAACTATTGCAACCAGCATGGCTTAGCAATGGTTTTTACAGGATACAGGCATTTCAAACATTAAAACAAAATCCGGAATTTGAGCCGGGATAGATTTAAAAGTAAAACATACATTTTAAAAAAGAGGAAGAATACAAACACATGGGACTTTTTTCATTTCTTACCAAAGAAATTGCAATGGATCTTGGCACTGCCAATACCATTATTATATATAACGACAAGGTGGTTGTTGATGAACCTTCAATCATAGCGATTGAAAGGAGTACGGGCAAAGTACTTGCAGTAGGTAAACGTGCGCAGATGATGCACGGTAAAACCCACGAAAACATTAAGACTATCCGCCCTTTGCGCGATGGCGTAATTGCTGATTTTCAGTCGGCCGAATACATGATCCGCGAATTTATAAAAATGATCGGGCCAAGCCGCAGCCTCTTCCCACCTGCATTGCGAATGGTAATCTGTATTCCATCAGGTATCACCGAAGTGGAAGAACGCGCCGTAAAAGACTCAGCCGAACAGGCCGGAGCCAAGGAAGTCCGGCTTATCCACGAGCCTATGGCTGCTGCTATCGGAATTGGAATTGATGTACTCGAACCAACAGGAAATATGGTTATTGATATCGGCGGTGGTACCAGCGAAATCGCGGTTATTGCCCTCGGCGGTATTGTAAACAACAAATCCATACGTATTGCGGGCGACGATTTTAATGCCGACATCGAAGAATACATGCGTAAACAGCACAATATCAATATTGGCGAACGCACATCGGAACTGATCAAGATTGAAGTAGGATCAGCGCTTACCGAAATTGATAACCCTCCACCGGATTATGCAGTACATGGCCGCGATATGCTTACCGGTATTCCGAAAGAGATTTATGTAAACTACGCCGAAATTGCCCATGCACTGGATAAATCCATTTCGAAAATTGAAGCCGCCGTGCTGAATGCCCTCGAAATGACCCCACCCGAACTGGCTGCCGACATTTTCAAAACCGGTATCTATCTGGCAGGCGGAGGCTCGCTGCTGCGCGGACTCGACAAACGTATTCATATGAAAACAAAATTGCCGATTCATGTTGCCGATGATCCTTTGCACGCCGTTGCCCGTGGTACAGGTATAGCTCTCAAGAACTTTGATAAGTTTACTTTCCTTATTAAATAGTTCTGCTCAAAGAAATACTGATATATAATTTGAATATCGAACAAGGATTAGCGATTTTTTGATTTTAGAAGAAGTAGTATCAATCTGCGACTGCACTTACATCATAAATCGTTAATCGGTGTTCCTTGTTCTTAAATCAAATAATACCGTTTAACAAACGATACCGTAACCGACTATGCGTAATATCCTGGTTTTTATTATCCGGTATCATTTCCTGCTCCTGTTTCTGCTGCTTGAGTTTTTATCGATCACACTGTTGGTGAATTCTACTTATTACCAGAGTTCGGCTATTTTGAAAGCCGGAAGCCGGGTAACAGGGCAATTTTATACCAGTGTAAGCAATACCACCGATTATCTTAAGCTTCGCACCACAAATGAGCACCTGGCCATGGAAAACGCATTGCTGAGGCAAATGAAAGGAGTTTCGTTCCTGAGAAACGATACTAACACTTTCTGGGTTAATGATACTCTTTACAAGCAGCAATACAAGTATGTAGTCGCAAAGGTTGTACTTAACACTGTCGGCAAGAGGAATAATTACATCATGCTTGATAAAGGCAGCCGCAGCGGCATTCAAAAGGATATGGCTGTAATCACTTCCAGGGGAGTAGTAGGAACAGTTGTAAACGTATCAGAAAATTTCAGCTGGGTGATGAGCATGCTGAATAAGCATACCCGAATCAGTGGCCGGATTATCAAAAACGGTCAGATGGGAACTATTGTATGGAATGGTGTTGATCATTTATATGGTACGTTAACCGACATTCCTGCCCACGTTAAAATTGCCAAAGGCGATACCATTATGAGCAGCGGTTTTTCTTATATCTTCCCGGAAGGCCTGATGATTGGCACAATATCCGATTTCAGAGTCGAACAAGGCGATCACTTCTATACCATTCCTTTTAAGTTCAGCGTTGATTTTAACTCGTTGCAATATGTATATGTTGTCCGAAACCTGATGAAAAACGAACAGGAGACTCTCGAAAAAAGTATGGAAGGGCTGAAAGATGAATAGGCTGGTTCTCACAAATATCTTCAGGTTTATAGCTCTTGTTCTTATACAGGTGCTTATTATGAATAAAGTAAATTTTTATGGATTTCTCAATCCATACATTTATATTTTATTTATCCTGCTGCTTCCTTTCGAAACACCAGGCTGGCTTTTACTTGTTTTATCATTTTCGATGGGATTAACAGTTGATCTATTCAGCGGCACATTAGGGTTACATGCAGCGAGCAGTGTTTTTGCGGGATTTATGAGACCGGTGATCATTAAGTTTGTTGGCGAAAAGCCTGAATATGATAATACCACGCAACCCAAACTTCAGCAGATGGGGCTTAAATGGTTTATGGCCTACGCCATGCTGATGATTTTTGCGCACCACTTGTTTCTGAATATGCTGGATGTTTTCAGCTTCGACGAATTCTGGCAAACACTGTTGCGGGTTATTGTAAGCACACTGTTTACCTTCCTGTTTATAATGCTGTTCGAATATATTTTTGCGCCACGGAAAGAGAAGAAATAAATTTTTGATTAGTCGGGGCTCGACTTCAAGTCGAACTCCGACTAATTAAAAAAAATATACTTTTGCATCAAATTAACCTTAAACAAAATCCTATGAGAAAATTACTGGCTGGGAGGTTCATAATAGCTATTCTATTTTCAGTTATATCATGCAATGCCCAGAAAACAGACGGATACACTATTGATGGCACTATCACAGGCACCAATAGCGGATGGGTTCTGCTTAAAAAACGTAAAGAAGGAAAAATGATCACTGCCGATTCCGTGCAGGTTAAAGAAGGCAAATTTGCTTTCGCCGGCAAAGTTGAGATGCCCGAAGTGTTTTACCTGAAACTTGCAAATGTAGATGGAGCCTTCCCTTTCTTTATCGAAAATGGCGCCTTAACTATGAAGGTATATGCTGATAGTATCGACAAATCATCGGTTTCCGGTTCGGTTTCGCAGGATGCATTTACTGCGTATCAAAAAGAGGAATCAGTATATAACCTGAAAATGGAAGCTCTATACGGTGACTATATGAAGTGTAAAGAAGCACATGATTCCATTGGGGTGAAAAAGGTTGAAACTGCTTACGATTCAGTTCAGAAAGCACAATCCATATTCACGAAAGAGTATATTCTGAAAAACGGTAAAAGCGTTGTGGCTGCCTACCTTGCCGTAAGCAATGCATATGCCTTCACACTCGAAGATCTGAAAGCAATCAATAAAGCAATGGATCCTTCAATTGCCAACTCATCTTATGTTAAAAAACTTGCCGAGCGCGAAACCATCCTCGCTAAAGTTGAACCCGGCCAGACAGCTCCTGATTTTACGCTGAACGATACTACCGGAAAACCATTCAGCCTCAGCAGCTTAAAAGGCAAAGTGGTTCTGGTTGATTTCTGGGCATCGTGGTGTGGCCCTTGCCGTGCCGAAAATCCGAATGTTGTAGCAGCCTATAACAGATTCAGCAGCAAAGGATTTACTGTTTTCGGAGTATCACTTGATACCGATAGAGATAAATGGTTGCAGGCTATTGCAAAGGACGGGCTTGTATGGCCACATGTAAGCGATTTGATAGGCTGGGATAATGCTGCCGCAAAACAATACGGCGTAATGTCAATTCCGGCCAGTTACCTGCTTGACAAAGAAGGAAAAATAATTGCCAGCAACCTTCGTGGCGATGAACTTGTAAAAAAACTTGAAGAGGTTTTAGGGAAATAGTTTGCTGTTTCTTTTAAAATTAAAACCCGGAATCAGCAATGATTCCGGGTTTTTTGTTGCCTTTAGTTTATTAAATAACAAAGCTATTTGCTTCCATCATCTTTAATGATAATAACTGTTGTCTGCTTCTTTGCCGGCATAGGTTTGTCAACTTCAGCGTTGATAATTACCTGGTCGCCGTTCCCGGTCTTTTTTACGTTTCGGCGAATTACTACATTTTCAACTGGCTGTCCATCAATAATAACCCGCTCCTCATTCCTTGGAGCCATACCCTGCTCCCCATTTTGCTGGATAATTATTCTTTTTTCCTTTTTGTTTCCATGCCTGTGCCCATCACGGCTAACTTCCCGATCCTCGAAAGTTATAATTACCTTTTTACCGTTGTGTTTCTTTTTAACTACAACTTTTTTCATTTCACCGAAAGGCATAACATTTTCGAGGCCGAATGACCTGGCCATTCCTTCCAACATATTTTCAAACTGTTGCCCGTCGAAATGGCGAAACTCTTTGGGCATTTTGAAATTAAAGGGCATTCCCGAATTAGGAGGGAAAGGCATATCAAACTTATCGTCGAAAAGCAATGTCTTGTCATCGTCAATTATAAATGACTTGTCATCGTTAATTATAATAGTGTCAGGTGAATTGTCATCAGAATCGTTCCAGCTGAATTCCTGCGAACCCGGATGACGGATAATAATATGTTTCTCAATATTATTACCTGTTTCAGGCATATCGTTCAGAACGCCTTTTTCTTCAAGGAAAGCATCCGCATCAAAATCCCCGTCAGTTATTACGGTTGTATCAATAACAACTGTATTCCCGTCTATTTCTTTGGTAATATGAATGGTAATCGTCTTTTTCCCCTTTGCCTGGTCATCGGTTTTCTGTTGTGCAAAACTTCTGCCCGGAAGAAGTAGGAAACCCACAGCCGCAAATGCCAGCAGGAAAAAGGACTTAATAGTAAAAGTTTTCATATCGATTCTGATTTGAGATTAATTGTCTTTATATTCTACTTCAAAAGTAAATAACAAACAATTGACTAATTCTCATTATCCGTTAATTATTGTTAATACTTGTTAATTATCAATCCGTTATAATCTGGCAGAAAGATAACTCCCTGGCTTTTATCCTGACGCTTCTCCTTTTTGAATATATTTGAAGTTCATTACAATGAAATGAAGAAAACAGGAGGCACATTAGGTCTTTTACAGTTCGAAAACCTGGGCAGGATTCCAAACCTGGTTCATTTTGTTACGACTCGTTCAGGAGGTGTGAGCCTTCCGCCCTATGATTCGTTGAACCTGGGACTTCATACTGCTGATAATTCGGCTAATGTGCTGGGTAACCGCGCTTTGTTAGCCAAAGAAACAGGAATGGGGCAGGAGAAGTTTCTTTACGCCAGCCAGGAGCATAGCGGCGATGTAAAAATCATAGATTCTACAGCCGTTGAAAACGGGGTATTATCTCTGAATCCACTTACTGACGCAACAGTTACAGCTTTGCCCGGCATTTGCCTGATGGTAATGGTAGCGGATTGCGTTCCCGTTTTGTTGTTTGATCCGGTGAAGAAAGTAAGCGCTGTGATTCATGCCGGTTGGCGGGGAACTGTGCATAAAATTACTTCCAATACGATCCGGGCTATGATCGGGCATTTCGGATGCGATCCGGCTGATATCCTTGCCGGGATTGGTCCTTCCATCGGCCCCTGTTGTTACGAAGTGGGTGAAGATGTAACGGAGTTTGTGGCTAACAGTTTTGGTACTACCGAGGGTTATCTGATCCGGAAGAATAAATCTTCAAAACCTTATTTCGACCTTTGGTATGCCAATCAGAAACAACTTACTGACAATGGCGTGAAACCTGGGAATATTGAAACTTCAGCGCTTTGTACTATGTGCAATTCCGAAACTTTTTTTTCGTCACGGGCTTCAGGGGGAATTACCGGGAGGTTTGCGGCGGGGATTTGTATTCTACAGGTTTGATGAGTTTCGTGGTTCTGGTTTTCCTGTTTTAAATGGTTAACCACGGAGGCCTGGAGATCACAGACACGGAGTTTAATTTTAATAATTGCGCATTAATTTTAAAACCCGAAAAAAGTGTGACAAACCTGGTAGCTACAAATTATTTTTAAAAAACAAAGGCAGTGCCGATGACACTGCCTTTGAACTATAAAAAAAATAATTTCATTTCTGATTCGTCTTTTCCCTTCGGAAATCTCCACTGGAAAAAGGGAGACCCTGAACAACAAGATTTAGTCAGTTTTCAACAAATACTCCTTATCAATGTCACCTTTTCTGCACTGAGCGAAGTTGGAGAGTCGCTTCTTCTCACTATAACCTAATCCCTAGAAAGGAAGATCGTCCTCAACCGGTGCCGCGTTAAACGAAGCCGGAGCATCATTTGGCACTTGTGGCGACGATGTATGTGTTGGTGCGGAAGCAGTAGCCCCTTGTTTTTCAACTTTCCAGGCTCTGGCTTCGGTAAACCAGCGGGCATTGTATTCGCGGCTTTCTAAATCAAAAAACACTTTTACCGTTTCATTCAGGCTTAAACCAGCCTGGTCAATTTTATCACCCCAAAGGGAGAAACATACTTTTTTCGGGAACTGCCCGTCGGCTATTTCAATAATAAATTCCTGTTTGCGCCATTCGCCGTTTTTGCCTTGCCCGGTTACCAGAGGTAACAACTGAGCAACTCTTCCAATAATTTCCATTTCTGATTATTTTTGATTTTGATGTGCGAAAATAGCACAAAAAATCAAATTTGGAGGTTGATGTTTATAACTAATTTTCCAGCTGAAGTCACAGACTCAACTATTTTTGACTGACTTTCTGCGAATTAATTAAAAGTATGTATATTCGTTGTCTCAATGTTTGGTAAAAGCTGGGAATTTAGTTAATAGAGTTGTTATATAGTGCCTTCGTATAACGGGAAGATTATAATTTGATGTTTTATAGTAAGTTATGTAGTAAAATAATCAGCCATGAAAAAATCAGCACAATTCTTGTTCATCATTTTTGCAGTAATCGGTTGTACCACAGATGAGACTCTTTCGGTCACTCCAAAATTAAAAAATTGCAGAATTGAATACCTTTTTTTTAAGGATGAGATAACAATTCTGGACTACCAATCAATCAATTTCGCGCCCTATGATTCTACGGTTATTGCCTGTTCATATACATATGCGGATGACAAATTGACAAAGACAACAGGTGGATTTGTTGCAGTACCTTCGGGATCAAACTTTTCTAACTTTTTATTCTCAACAGATGCATATGATTCAATTCACTTTGAAAATAATGCAATTTATTCCTATACTAAATTCAATTTTGGAGGATTAATTTACACTGACATTTCGGGTCCGACTATCTATAACCTGGATTCTCAAAATAAGCTTATAAAAATCAGCAAAAAAGATGCTTTTCATCCATACGGTCTTGAATTAAATTACACCTACTCTGAAAACCTGGTTACCGAAACATATAACAATGGCTTAACCCGCCGAAAATTCTACCTTGAAAACAATAACCTGGTTAAAGTAGTAACTGAAGTTTATGATTTACATGGGGCCCTTTATTCTAAAAAAGAAATTCTATTTGAGGGATTTGACAATAAGCCCAATCCTTTTAAAAATATGTACTATGTGAAAGGTGCCTTTTTTCGGGCTTTCTCTGAAAATAATTACCAAAAGGTTACTGTAACTGAATACTCCTATTTATTGGATGGAACTTTCGGCATTAATTCTACATGGTGGTTTACTATGCCCTTCGATTATAATGCTGATGGGTATCCTGAGTTTGGGGATTACGAATAAGGCCATTATTTAACCTGAAACAATTTCTCCCAACCATTTCTATATAATTTCGAAAAAGACAAGTAAAATGACTTGCCTGGATCTTGTCAGTTTTTCAATCTTTAGCACCTGTTTAAAAAACTGGAAGCTACTATTCCTTTGAAGCTAAAGCTTTTTCAACTTTTAAGTTATTATGGATTTACTTCTTTGTATTGTTACTTTTTTCAAAACCGGAAGAATTATCCTATTTTTGTAAAGCTAAATATGCTTAATTCCAACCAGGGCAAGGAAGCAACCAAGTATCTACAATTCTAATTCAAAAAAGCGTGCTAAAGACAATCAGCTGGTTTACATACCTGTGGTGGAGTATGTTGATCCCAAGGTTTAAACTGATAAAACTCAACAGGCAAGGTAAGATTGCCGAAAGAGATGCCTGCGCGCATGCTATTGCCCGAAAATGGGCACAATCGGGACTCAGAATGAATGGCTCTTCCATCAATGCAGTTGGTCTCGAAAATGTTCCGCTAACCGGCGGTGTTCTTTTTGTAGCCAATCATCAGAGCAATTTCGATATACCGATCCTTGTTGGTCATATTCCCCGTGATAAAGGGTTCATCGCGAAGCTGGAGTTGTTAAAAGTTCCCACTTTCAGCCGGTGGATGAAGTATATCGGCTGCATTTTTATCGACAGGAAAGATCCGCGCCAATCACTGTCAGCTATCAACGAAGTAGCCGAACGACTAAAAGCAGGCCATTCAATTGTAATATTTCCCGAAGGGACCCGAAGCGCGGATGGAACTATCGCGCCGTTTAAAGCCGGCGGACTCAGGTTAGGCATAAAGGCAGGTGTGCCTATTGTACCGGTAACGATCAGCGGTTCAATGAATATAATGCCAAAAGGCACTTCAATCATCCGGTCCGCCAAAGTTAAAGTTATTGTTTCTCCTCCGCTTTTATGGGAAGATTATAAGGGGATGGACTCAAATCAAATCTCCGAAAAAGTGAGGAATATTATTATTTCGAATCTTGAAACTAGTCATGTCATTTAAGGCATTAACAAACAGATATGCCACAGATTTCGCCGATTTCACAGACAAATATTCAATGAGCATGATCACATTTTATAAAAAACAGCAAAAAGCAGTTTAAATCTGCGAAATCTGTGGCAAAATTGCATTTTGATTAGACTGATTAGTTATTCAATCTTTAGTATTGTAAGATTGTAGTTCTCTCAGCCTTTTAACTGTTGACGCTGAAAATTCTCATAATAGGTCAGCACAAAAACACGGAAGAACAATAAGCCCGCCATACAAACCAGGGCGCTTATCCAGAAAATAGCCGAGAGTGAAATATATTGCGCAATTAAGCCGGCCATAATCATTCCGAATCCCATTCCCATATCCACAGCGGTGTAGAGTGTTGAATTTGCGGCTCCGCGATGTTTGGCATCTGCCAGGTTATTCACCATCGACGAGAAGGTCGGAAATACAACACCGTTTCCAAATCCTATAATTATCGCAGACAGATAGAAAAGTGTCGCGCTTTTTGCCATAGCAAGCAATGGGAAACCTATTATCAGCAAAATCAGGCAAAAGGTAATAATCTTTCGCGGTCCGTTTCTGTCGAACGCTTTTCCGGAAGTTAGCCTGGCCGCCGCAATGCCAAATGATAAAATCAGGAAGTACAGTGAAGAGTTTTGTATTCCTATCTCCCGGCCATAAAGCGCGATAAACGAAAGCAGCGCGCCATAAGCCATCATGGTTATCAGTACATTTAGTGAAGGGCGTATGGAATTTTTATCGAACATGCTGTCCCATTTCAGCTGAATTCGTTTCCCCACCACAAAACGTTTGCGCAGGTGCACCGCGTACGCGCATGCCAGGCTGGCAATGCTGATAAAACATCCCGAAACAAACATGGGCATATACCCCCAGTTGTGAGAGATATACAACCCGATTACCGGCCCTACTGACATTCCAAGTGTAGTTGACAAAGCGAAATATCCGATTCCCTGGCCCCGCTTAGGTACAGGGATTATATCAACGGCGATGGTTGATCCCGAAACTGTTGTAAAACCCCAGGTCAGGCCTTGAGCAAACCGAAGCAATATGATCGACATGATGGTTCCGGCAACCAGGTACCCTGAAAACAGGAATGAATAAATCAGCAAAGCGGATAAAAAGATGGTGCGTCGGCCAAACCTGTCGAGCGCAAAACCCGAAAACGGGCGCACCAGTACCGAAGCAATGGTGTACGTTCCGACAACAATACCTACCTGTACTTTGGATGCGTGCAGATCACTGACCAAATAAATAGGTAAAGCCGAAAGTATGGCGTAATAGGTGATATACATCAAAAAATTCGACAGTATGAGCAAAATAAAATTTCTGTTCCATATCATCTCATTGTCATTCATAAATCCGGACTCTAACTAACCAGGCGGCAAAGGTATTGATAATAAAAAGGAAGATAAATTTTAACGGTAAAATTTAATGTTTCAGTTTTCACACTGATGCTTTTCAGTGTTTATTTCTTCGAAGGCAACTCAGTCAATCACAAGTATCAATCAGGCTCAGGCAAGCGGGTTTTACAATTTATTTGGTCTGGCGGAATCAAATAATTCTGAGGTCTATAACTAGAATATCGGTTGAAATCGGTACCTTTAAATAAAAAAGAGAACAGATGATTTGTAAAGTAAATAATTATATATTTGATAAAATATTACACAATAAAACTCCTGACAATATTTTCAATAATCTGATCCGTATTATATCATGCCAATATATGGATAAGATGACAGTTTGCAAACGATAAAGCGACTAAACATTTAATCCACTGTAGAACACCAATGATAATCTTTGAGAGTTTTTTGGAAAAATAATACATAAAAAGTGGAGACAGTTACCACACTAAAAAACAGGGAGTACCCGAAAAGCCATAAGAGTAGGACAACCAAATTAATTGAATAAAGAATGGACGCACAAAAAGTAGACATGTTTATCATGACAAATGGAAAATTCTTTGAGAGCCATCAGATTAATGTTATCAGAGAAAGACTTATCGCGCTTGATGATTCAAAATGGGCAATGCTTTCGACAGTACAATTTAAAGACCCCACAACAAGTTTGATTGTTTCGTTATTAGGCGGTAGTTTAGGTATCGACAGATTTATGATTGGTGACACCGGCCTTGGAGTTGGAAAATTGTTAACCTGCGGAGGTTTAGGTATTTGGGCTATAATCGATTGGTTTATGATAATGGGTGCAACCAGAGAAAAAAATATGGCAAAAATTCAACAATTTTTGTATTAATGCATTTAAGCAGAAACAGATTATATGGTATTTTAACTTTAGCCTGTTTGGCAGGGTATGTTTGGGTTTATTTTAATTTTTCAAGCGATTCCCTTGGAAATTATGATAACATCAATGTTTGTCTGATAAAACATTTTACAAACGTACCCTGCCCATCCTGCGGCTCTACTCGTTCAGTTTTGTCAATATTGAAAGGCGATTTTCTGCAGGGATTTTATTTTAATCCATTTGGCTACATTCTGCTCTTAATCCTGATAGTAGTTCCTCTTTGGTTAGTTTACGATTATTTAAGACAAAAAAGCACATTCTTTCAGTTTTACGTCAAGGCTGAAACATTTCTCCAACAGAAAAAAACCGCCATACCCGCAATACTCCTGGTCTTGGTGAATTGGTTTTGGAATATTTATAAAGGATTATGATTTCATCTGAACAATTTATTTACCCGCCAGGTGAACATGAAGCAGAAAAGGCTTCAAACAGTTACCTGATGTCCTTAATCGCGTTAATTGCAGGTTTGCCTTTCCCCATAGTAAATCTCTTCGCAACACTCATATTTTATTTTGGTAACCGTAAAGGAACTTATTTTGTGCGCTGGCATTGTACCCAGGCCTTATTATCCCAGCTTTCGGTATTGCCTTTTAACAGTTTCGGATTCTGGTGGACGATATCAATTATATTCAGTTCAGAAACTATTACCAATAATTATATTGCTTACATCTTTACGCTCATTATTTTTAATGTCGCGGAATTTATCGCCACTATTTATACCGCGATAAGCACAAGAAAAGGAACTCATGTGGCATGGTGGTTCTATAGCGACTTAACAAACTTATTTTGCAAACCCTAATATGAAGAAAATACTATTTCAGGCTGTTATTATCATTTCGCTGATCTTTGCAGTGTGGTATGTACTTAGTAAGGTTGATTGGATGCGAATTTTTAAAGTTGAACAAATTACTAATAAGACGGAAAAGAAATTAGGCGATTTGTTTTGGGAATTATACAACAGCGCAGAGAAAGAAATTAAAAGCGAAGAAGCGATCCAGCCGTTGGACAGCATACTGACTAAAATCTGTGTTTCAAATAATATTGATAAAAGCCAGGTAAAACTGCACCTGGTACAAAGCAACGAAATAAATGCCTTTGTTTTACCTAACAGGCACCTTGTGATTAATACAGGATTAATATTAGCGGCTGAGGATGAAGGGGAGGTGGCAGGAGTAATAAGCCATGAAATTGCACACATGGAACTAAATCATGTAATGAAAAAACTGGTAAAAGAAGTCGGGCTTTCGGTATTAATATCAATGACTACAGGCAGCGGCAGCTCAGAACAGGTTAAAGCAGCTGTAAAGTTACTTTCATCGTCGGCTTACGATAGAAACCTGGAAAAGGAAGCTGACATCAAAGCGGTTGATTATCTGAAAAAGTCAAAGATCAATCCGGTACATTTCGCTAATTTCTTAACCAGGCTGAGTGATAAGGAACCAGCGGGCATAAAATATTTCTCATGGATTAGTACCCATCCCGACTCAAAAGAACGGGCAGAATATATTACTGCTCTATGCAATAAAAACACTAAATATCCGCAGCCGGTTATAAGCAGGCAAACATGGGATAACCTGAGGCAATACTTGTCGGAGAAGAAAGAGAGCCGACCTTAAAAGCGTTAACCGGCAGGAATTTACAGCTTGGTGAAGCTCCGCATGTGGCGGGCTGGAAGCAATTTCACTCCACCAGCACAATTATTCTTATTAAGATTGCCCTTCATCCTTACGATTGCTTCGGCGGACTCTCGCTTGCACAAGCTAACTCAATCGCATTCCGCCTCGCAATGATCTTAAACACCCTGAGGCTTTTCAGCTCGAGTCTCTTCGAAGGGAACTTCATCCATACCCCTTTTCTTAAACAAAAAAAGGACTGGCTGGAAACCTGCCAATCCTTTATAGAAGTAAGAGTGTGATTAAGCCTGTGAAACAGCCACCGCTACAGAAACCGAAGCGCCAACCATAGGGTTGTTACCCATGCCGATTAATCCCATCATTTCAACATGAGCCGGAACGGATGAAGAGCCGGCAAACTGCGCGTCGGAATGCATACGTCCCATTGTATCGGTCATGCCGTACGATGCAGGACCAGCGCCCATATTATCCGGGTGAAGTGTGCGACCAGTTCCGCCGCCCGAAGCCACGGAGAAATATTTCTTGCTTTGCTCAATGCATTCCTTTTTATAGGTGCCAGCCACCGGGTGCTGAAAACGCGTCGGGTTGGTTGAGTTCCCTGTAATTGAAACATCAACGCCTTCGCTGTGCATAATAGCAACGCCTTCGCGAACATCATCGGCGCCATATACGTTTACTTTTCCTTTATCGCCTTTGGAATAAGTTGTACGGGCAACTTCTTTGAGTTCGCTGGTGCCGTAATCGAATTGGGTTTGCACATACGTGAAACCGTTAACACGCGCGATGATTTTAGCCGCGTCTTTACCCAATCCATTCAGGATTACGCGAAGTGGCTCCTTGCGGACCCTGTTGGCTGATTTGGCAATACCAATGGCACCTTCGGCGGCGGCAAACGATTCGTGCCCGGCAAGGAAAGCGAAACATTTGGTTTCCTCGCGAAGCAGCATTGCGGCAAGATTTCCGTGACCTATACCAACTTTACGGTCGTCGGCAACAGAACCAGGGATGCAGAAAGCCTGCAAGCCTTCGCCCAAAGTAGTCGCAATTTCGGCAGCGTTGGTCTGGCCTTTTTTTATGGCAATAGCAGCTCCTACAATATATGCCCACATGGCATTTTCAAAAGCAATAGGCTGGATCTCCTTAACAATTTTATAAACATCCACGCCCTTGTCGTCGCATATTTTCCTGGCTTCTTCAAGGGAAGAAATACCGTGCGAATTCAGCACTTTGTTGATTTGTGCAATTCGTCTTTCGTAACTTTCAAATAATGGCATAATATGTTTCTCCTATTCTTTACGTGGATCAATAGTTTTAACTGCGTCTTCCATGCGGCCGTATTTCCCGGAAGCTTTTTTAAGGGCTTCGCCAGCTTCTGTACCGGCTTTAATCATATCCAGCATGCGGCCGATGTTAAGAAATTCGTAACCGATGATTTCATTCCCTTCGTCCAAACCAATTTTGGTAACGTAACCTTCAGCCATTTCAAGGTAACGGGGACCTTTGGCAACGGTGCCATACATGGTAGCGGTAACGCTCCGGAGTCCCTTGCCCAGATCTTCAAGACCTGCGCCGATCGGTAAACCTCCTTCTGAAAAAGCAGTTTGAGTACGTCCGTAAACAATTTGCAGGAACAATTCGCGCATGGCGGTATTGATGGCATCGCAAACAAGATCCGTGTTCAATGCTTCCAGGATGGTTTTGCCCGGAAGAATTTCGGAAGCCATGGCAGCCGAATGAGTCATGCCCGAGCAGCCAATGGTTTCGATCAATGCCTCCTCTATGATACCGGCTTTCACATTCAGGGTTAACTTACAGGCTCCCTGCTGGGGAGCGCACCAACCCACGCCATGGGTCAAACCAAAAATGTCAGTTACTTCTTTGGCCTTCACCCATCTACCCTCTTCGGGGATAGGCGCAGAACCATGATTTGCCCCCTGTGCGACACAAATCATTCCTTCAACTTCGTGTGTAAAACTCATATTATTTTGATTTTAAAATGAAAATGCTTTTAAGTGCCTTATTTTAAAGATGATGTATGCTTTTCTATTGATTTCTGCCTTCCCGGGAACTTTTAAAACCAGTATTATCATAACACAATGGGAGCATGCCCGTCGAAAGAGTATTTATACAGGATGAAAGAGTATTTTTTTTATCCGACTTATCCGTTTACATCGAACAATAAAAACTGATGTATAACTGATCTGATTTTACTGTCGGTACAAAGGTGTCTCTAACCTTGTGTAAAGGTAAAAGAAAATTGGAAAACAGGTATGCATTTATCCTGATTGGATATAAAGATTTTTTAAATAATTCTTACACTACTGCCTGATGCCCGAATTTTCAGATAGGAAGATAACAAACCAATTTATTATACGTGCTTCTGTACCTTAATATCGCAACCTTAAATTGTTAAACAGGTATAAATAAATTTGATTCCTTTTTGCTGCTACCAGCAAAAGCTGCTATTTTCTATTTCTCGGAAAGCAAATAGTTTTCTGATGCGTACGCTTTATTGCGGATGCGAGTCATGTTATTTGTTGCCACTACCTATGGGTTGCTATCTAACTCATCTTTAATGTCATCAGGTAGATCAAACAGATCGCCTATATCCGGCACTGCTTCACATTCGGGAGCGTTGTCATAAATTTGCGCTGCATCAGGGGCTATAGTGTCGTCTCCAAATTCAGGAAATAGGCCATTTAGTTCCACATCTGAAAAGCCTCTGCTTTTCAGGTGAGCAATAATCTCTCCATAATCTGCGCCCGGATTTTTCTCTTTAAAATTATCAAGAATTTCCCAAAAATCATTTGTGTTCATATGGATTTATGATTAAAATAGGTCTTTAAGTGAATTGCTACCTTCTCTTTTGCTTTAACCTGAATTTCCTTATTTTCACTGATAATTATATCGTCACTGAAGTTCATTCCTTTTGTCAGGGTGTTTTTTAACTCAAATGCTTTTTCAAAAGCTTTCTCACTTGAGATTTTCTCGAATTTATAACTCACCCAAAGTCTTTCATATTCAACATTAAGAGTCTGAAGTAAAAAATGCTTTTCATTGAGCTCTTTCGTGTATTTTGTATAGTTTAAATAGGGTTTTATTAATGAGATTATTTGTGATATGGCAACTAGAGCAGCCCATAACCAGGCTAAATATGGAAGTTGCCAGATTGCCCAGGCTGAAATTGAAGTCGACGTTACTAGTACCAAAAAAATATTGATTGTCCTGTCTCTTTTCTGATATTTTTCGAGCAGAAGGTCAATGTAAAACTCCTTAAATTTTGAGTTCTGCATCTGATTCCATAAAAGCTTGTATGTCTCTTCTCTTGTAATTTGCATAATTTTCAGAGTATGCTGGTTACATTTTTCAAACAACACTTTTATTCTTCCGGGTAGTTTCCCTGTATATACAAAAGTAATCTCATATCCCGAGATCAAATATATGAAATTATTTGCGTTTTCGGATAAAGGAGAGCCTTTTTTTTGCAAACACTCCACTTTCCGAACGATTATAATCATCTTAAGCATAGAGAGCCTTGTAAGTGTTTTGGCTTAAAACGTGCGTCTATAATCCGGAATCCGGGATCTGCGCTCCGAAATCATCACAAGGTCTAAGCTGCAAAACAATGCAAATGACAAAAAGGCAAACCTATCCGCTAATAATAAACGCTTTCACTTACAACGTCATTTTCTGTATATAGCAGGGTAAGGAATTTATAGTATTCCAGGTGCTTAATATGCCCGACATTCTGGTCCTGTATCTTTTTCAGATCAGCAACAACAAACTTAAGTTTTTCAGTGTCAAAAACCTTGTCGCACAATGGCAGCAGAACATTATCCACTATTTTAATATGCCTTTCCTCGATTACTACATAATTCATCATACTTGCTGACAAACTCTTCAGAACCTGAGCATTACCCGAAAGATACTCATCGAAAAGTGTATCAATTTCATTTAGGTAGTCATGAGCCAGTTTGTGCTCATCGGTTAACTGATTTATTGTATCCGCAGTCCAGGGTATGTCATATTCAAGTAATGCCGGGAAAAGACATTTTTCTTCCTTTTCAGTATGACAGCGCTCAGAAAAAGTATGCAGAAAATCAAGAATCTGTACAATCCGGTATGAGTCTATAAATTTGCCTATACGCATATCGTGGGCAAGCTTTTTCATGGCGCCGAGAATAATTGTAATAGCATAATGTTCACCTTTTATATCAGTGGTTGGTTTCATCGGGATCAGATTTTAGAGTTAGTTATGAAGAACTGCCCGGGGCCGGAGTCTTGAAATCCGGAGCCTTCAGGTCCTTCACCTGTATTGGTTTTGCTAACATAACGGGATGTAAATTCTATTATTCTCAGGACTATGTTTTTAATATGTTAATTATAGTTAAGACCAAACATATGCGTCAGCTTGAAGCGCAGCATTTAAGCTGTCATGTCCCGGGTTTTTCTTCGCTAGCATCTTCCTGGTGCCGGGGAAGTAAAGAATATTAACTTTTTTATTGGATTTTAACCTGTCCGCTTACTGACCCCAATCCAGATTGAAACCGTGAAACGATTCTTCAATAATAGGGACATCAAGCCTTTGAACAGCCTAAGAAGGGCTTCGTAAAAAATGTCTTTGTTTTATACATGTAAAATAAAATTAGTGTAAACAAGATTTGTAGTTGATATTGTTGTACTTTTTCCCACTTTTTACATTTTAAAATCTGTTCAACCTAACCAAGCTAATCAAATCTGATTTTATGAACAAGAAATTACTGCCATTTCTGATTTCCAGTGTTGTCTTTTTATCCGTTTTCAACTCCTGTTCCAAGCAGGAGGAAGATATCGTTCCAATAACTTCGAACCAAACAAGTACTGAGAGTAACTTCAAAGCAGCGACAATCATTCTTTCGGAAGGATTCGAAAATGCATCAAAATCTTCTTACACTGCTGCTGCGGTTACCCTGACTTCTGGAAGCTGGAATTTGAATGACGCGTTAATCGGCAATACAAGCAGCGATCGTAAAAGCGGATTGAATTCAGCACGTGTCAGGAACACAGGTAAAATTACCATGCAATATGACCTGGCTAACGGCGCCGGCACTGTTCAGGTGAAACATGCCAAATATGGTACTGATGGCAGTAGTACATGGGAATTGTGGAAGTCAACCAACAGCGGTACTTCCTGGTCGAAAGTTGGCAGCACTATTACCAGCAGTACTACAACCCTGGCAATAACATCATTCACAGTTAAACTAACAGGCACTGTGCGTTTCGAAATACGTAAAATAAGTGGTGGTACAAACCGGATTAATATTGATGACATTTCCGTAACAGATAATTCGACCGGAACCGGAGGCACAGTAACACCACCCGCCCCGGTAACCGGCGACAACGACAATATGCTTCTGGGAAACCCCAGCAATGCGACAAGCGATCTTATCAATACGAATAACTACCTGATGGTTAAGCCGCAATACTGCTTATCTTACAGCAATACAAAACACACCCCAAACTGGACAAGCTGGCATTTGTATTCAGCCGACATTGGATCTGCTGCCCGCCAGGACGATTTCCGCTCTGATGCTACCTTGCCAACGGCATGGTATAAGGTTACTGCTTCCGAATTTTCGGGTTCAGGTTTCGACAGGGGACATATGTGCCCTTCAGCTGACAGAACATCTACTGTCGCCAATAATTCGGCTACTTTTCTGATGACAAATATGATTCCTCAGTCACCGAATAACAACCAGATTCCCTGGGCTAATCTGGAAAATTATACACGTTCACTTGTAACTGCCGGTAACGAGGTATACATCGTCAGCGGCCCTGCAGGACAAGGTGGAACAGGCTCCGTTGGTTATGCAACTACAGTAGGTAATGGTGTTGTGGTTCCTGCTCAAACCTGGAAAATTATTGTTGTTATCCCTAATGGCAATGGTGATTTAAGCCGGATTACAGCTTCCACAAGAGTGATTTCCATCATTATGGCTAACAATCAAACCGTGTCTTCCCAGGCTTGGGGATATTACAGGGTAAGTGTTGATGCTATTGAGACATTAACAGGGTATAACTTCCTTTCAAATGTTCCTTTAACCATTCAGAATACCCTGGAGTCCAAAGTTGATAATTTATAATGCGAGTCTTGATTATAATAGGAAACCCGGTTTTTAACCGGGTTTTTTTTGATTATTTCAGATTTTTGCCAATTTGATTTTGCTAAATACTAAATCTGTGTTAAACACAGGTTCCAGAACACTTTTTCCGCACCGGATTGTTTCCATGTTTTATAATTCTGTACTTTCGGGCTAATTTTCCGGAATAATGACTACGATAGAAAGCGCGTCTGTTATAAGAATGATTTCTGATTTAGCTTCTGAAGGTTTTTCCTTTCATGAAGACAAGGATGAAATTAACGAATATCGTTTTGGGAAATTATACCGCAGGCGCAGGCTCGAAAATGTGGTATTTGAAAAGGACGGTATTAATATTAAAATTTATAATGCCTTGTTTTTCAGGTTAACAGGCATATCACATCTATTTGATGAAGGCTTGCAGAAACCGGTGAGAGTTTCGGACGATGAGTTTTATGAAATCCAGAAACATCTGATCCGGTACAGGTACGAGCAACTGCTAAAACAAGCTAAACCTTCGGACAGAGAGATTCCAATGCCTTCAACGACTCACAACGAGACGTTAGATACAGATCATTAATTTGTCATTAAACCCTGCCAAAGTTTTTGCTGCTGTTGGCAGTCTTTTGCTTTAATGAACAGCAGCCTCAAAAAGTTATCCGATTATTTGTGCTTCAAACGAATACAAAACAAGATTCAGCGTCTGAAGGTTTACTTGTTGTCGCGCTGACAAATTTCCACGAGTCGGATTATTCTGCCTGTTTGTCAATGAGTTAAATGAGTTGATTAGTTATTTTTTTAAAAGGGGAGAAACCTTATTATAAATCTCTAGACGATATCATAACCAAATGAATATAAGAAAATATGTGCCTGTCGTCTCCATATTTTCTTTGAAATCAGCCAATTATATAAAAATCGGGCTCCGAAAAGAGTTTCTTTTGCGGTTTTGCTTGTCCTCTCTGGCGGTTTTTTAATGTAGCTGTCAGGCAGATGCTAAAAGGCAATGTTTTCTGCAATTTATCAGAACAAGCCATTTTCATTAATAATTTCATCTTCAGGTGCTTGCGCAATATCCCATAGTTCAGCAATTTTATCATCGTGGAAACGGAAAAAGTGTACCAGCGCGATTCCGGGTTCACCCGGACTGACAACAACTTTTGAGTAAACAGCAACCATATTTCCTTCCGCAATGGCAAACCTGATCTCAAGTTGCTTGGCCGGCAGATAAACTGCGCTCTCTATCATGGCTGTTTTCAGTGATTCAGCATCACCTTTGAAATGCATGTTGTGGTGCCGGAATTCCGGGTCAACATATAAATAGTAAGCTTCGTTTACGTTTCCAACAGCCGTAAGTTGAAGAAAATGTATGGCGGCTGCTTTTATTTTGTTTGCTGAATCAGTCATTCGCAATAGAGTTAACGATTATGGGGGTAAATTTAATAGTGTGCTTATTTTAAAAATATCGTCTTCCCGCTCCTGGCTGATTGAACCGCTGCGTCAAGAATTTCCATAGCAACCAGATTTAAACTCAGGGAAGACGGATCATTTGACGCAAGTTTTATTTTACCTCTTACCACAGAAGCAAAGAACGAAAATGGATTTTGCGCAATAGCTTTATCCTTATCGATTGTAAGCATTTGCTCCGTAGTTTGCTCATTTGTACGAACTTTCATATGCACATTATCGCTGGTGATAATGTATCCCGTTTTACCATAAATCTCCATATCTTTTCTGCTGACAGGCCAGTTCCATGAGGCCTGAATAATTCCCTGCATTTTTGGATATGTGACAATTATAGTTGCTTCGTCATCCACTTTCGGATAAATGTCCGGTTTGATCTGTTGCGTTATAGCTGTAACTGATGTAGGCCTTTCACCATTCATAAAATAGCTTATCAGGTCGGTTCCGTAACAACCGAAGTCAATGATAGCGCCACCTCCATTAAGAACCGGATCAGTCAGCCAGTTGGTAAATTCTGTGCTGCATCCAATTTCAATCGGACCTTTATGCCCGTCGTGAATCACCATTTTCCGCGGTTCGCCAATCAGCTTGTCTTCTATAGTTTTGGTGTAGGCATCTTTGGTAACCGGGTACCATGTAGTTTCATAATTAGTAATTATTTCAATTCCCCATTTTTTCGACAGATCATTCATTTCCTTTGCCTGTTGAAAATTGATAGCCAAAGGTTTTTCGACCATCACATGTATTTTCAGCGGGGCGCAAATTCTGACAATCTTAATATGTTCACTGATAGGAGTAAAAACAGAAACTGCTTCCGGTTTTGTTTTTGATATTAATTCCTCTGTACTACTAAAAATGATCTTCCGGTCGAGATTGTATTGGTTAACATACCTTGTTACAAGAGCAGTATCGGATTCAGCAATTCCCACAATAACAATATCAGGATTTGTTCTGTTTTGAAAAACGGCATGAACATGGTCGTGTGATAACCCAATGATTCCAAGGTGCAAAGGTTTGTTTCCGAAAGATTCGTCTATGGCCTGGGCTTTTAAGGAAAAACTAATCATAAGCATTATGAAGTTTGTCAGGATAATTTTCCATTTCAAGAAGTCCAGGATAGGTTTTGTGTGTTGCGAATTCATAGCTGATGAGCTTTATTGATGTGTACCAAAGTTCAAAATTCAACAGATTTCCTGAGCTTACCAAATTTGAATTAAAACTACTGTTTTATTTCCATAAGGATTATATCTGTATAGTATTTTCAATCACGTTTGAGTAAAATTAATGAAGGCAGAATCAGAGTTTTGATCAGGAATATATAGAGTTGCTTAGTGTTTTTCAATAACTTCGTGCGAATGCATTATCTTATCAGTATATGCCAAAAGGACTGCTGATAGTAAGAAGACGATGTGAATGGCAATTTGTAAAATAGCGTCCTGCAAAGGAATATTATGAATATCAATAAATGTCTTTAACAAATGTACTCCCGAAATACTTACAAGTGAAATAATAAGCTTGATTTTTAAGGTACTTGCATTTATTTTAGTTAACCAGTCAGGCTTATCAACATGGCTGTCAAACTCAATTTTGCTTACAAAAGTCCAATACCCTCCAATAAATACAACCACTAACAGGTTAATAACCATTGATATATCGATCAGCCCTAAAATGGAGAGCATAATAGTATTTTCAGTTAACGTAGAAAAGTCTTTAATCAGATGCCATAATTCCTTCATAAACTTCACGGAATATAAAACCGAGGCAACAATAAGCCCCAGGTAAACGGGCATTTGCAGCCAGCGGCTAAAAAAGATAAATTGTTCTAATTTCTTCTCAAACTTTAACATATTTTGTTTTTAAATTATGGGTTAGATCTCGTCCTGAATAGTTATTAACATGGGGCAATAGAGTTTGTTTTTGATATTTAAGTATTTAACATGTTTTAAGAAAGTTATGTAAAACAGAATCTGCAACAATCCGGTGGTGCTTCATGAAATACCTTCTACTCAATAATACCTGGCAGCATAAAATTACCCATAAATGATTGACAATTATTTCAGTGCAAAGCAGGTAACATACCCGCGGAAGTAAGCATCGCACTAAAAATACCAAGAGACTGTCAACGTTTTTTGAATTTACGAACCTTTGTTAACTTCAATGAGTATGAATTACCTTCCTTTTCAAACTTTTGAGTATCTTTAGGCAGTTAAAATTCAAAAAATATGATCTGGACAAAACGCTGGTTTCAGTTTAGTATTTTAATGATGCTGGCATTTGTCTGGGGAAGCTCATTTATCCTTATGAAGATCGGGATGAAGAGTTTCAGCAGCGACCAGGCGGCGGCTTTGCGTATTTTGATGGCTTCTCTTGTATTGTTGCCAATCGCTATCAAACAAATTAAAGCATTGCAGCGTAAAGACCTGAAAAGTTTGCTGATAGCCGGATTTATAGGCAGCTTTTTCCCTGCATTCCTCTTCATGAAAGCCGAAACACAGATAGACAGCGCTTTGGCAGGAATGCTCAATTCCCTGACTCCGGTTTTTACGCTCATTGTTGGCCTGCTTTTTCACCGGACTGCGTTTAAGTGGATGCAGGTCGTTGGATTGTCAATAGGCCTGGCAGGCGCTGCCGGGTTGATTCTGGCAGGCGACGGATTTCACCTGGGTACTATAAATAGTTATGCTCTGTATATTGTTCTTGCTACCTTTTTCTATGCCATCAGTATGAATCAGATCAAATCCAAACTACCCCATTTAACAGGTATTCAGGTTACATCTTTTTCCTTTCTGTTTATTGGCCCGGTGGCATTGATATACCTGTTAACAACAAATTTTGCGCCTGTTTTGGCTAATCCAGGATGGCCATTGCATTTGCTGGCACTGGCGGCACTCGGTATTTTAGGATCGGCGGTAGCCATGTTATTTATGAATAGCCTAATACGGTATTCTTCGGCTGTTGCCGCATCATCAGTTACGTATATTATCCCCATCTTTGCCATTATGTGGGGGCTGCTTTATGGCGAAAAAGTGACCTTGCTTCATTTGATTTGTATGTGCTTTATCCTGGCAGGTGTTTACCTCATCAACTGGAAAAGAAAAAACAAGCTACAAAACATATCAAAATGATGGTAAAAAACAAACTTGATAAATCATTCGGGCCTTCAGGAACGTTTGCAGGCTACACCATTTTTATCATTGGATTGATAACAACGTATTCAAACTGGGGCGGACTAATCCCGGTTTTAATAGGTGCCTTTATGGGGTTTTCGTCAACAAGCACTTTGATTAACCTTGATAAAAAACGGATTAAGTATTCTAATAACCTGTTTGGCTTTATTAAAACCGGAAAATGGATTAACATTGATCCTACAATGAAACTAGGCATCAAAGAATCAAATATTACCTGGACGACTTTCAGCAGAAGCAACCGCTCAATTGATACGGTTAAAAAAGATTTCAGAATAGCTCTCTTTGATGCTGAAGAGAATGAAATTATGGAGATCAGCAAAAATAATTCACCCGAAACAGCAATGGACCAGCTTAATATATTTGCCAGTCGGTTGGGGTTAAGCGTGTTATGAGATTTTCGGGATAAATTTCCGCTTGTTGTGTTAACCACACTCCTGTTTTACCAACAGGTAAGAGACTAATCCGGCAATAGCTGTTCATATACTGAAGTTATTCAGTACAAGCCCTTGGGGGATAATACTTTCCTCCTTACAAAAAGCAGGGATTGCCAGGCGCGACCTAAAAAAAATAAAAATTTCCGGTGCCGGAAACACAATTTCAATTCAGATGTTAATTAAAAAAAACCAGGCATTATGAGGTTTATGGTACTTATACTGATTTTAAAATGTGGTATTTGTTTTTCACAAACCGGAAAGGATAGTTTAAACAAAATAAACCTGAATCAGGTATTCTATGCAAATACGCTGGCAACACACCCCTTCGGAATATTCATATCCAGGATAAATAGCAACTTCCAGGTAAAATCATCGCCAAGGATATCAGTAGCTATAAATATTTCGAACGGAAATATATGGCTTCCTTATGTGAAAGCTTATTTGCCTTTGACCGAAGCTGATAAATCAGCAATGCGCAATATAGGTTGGCATGAAAGGGCCTATAATTACGATACAATAAACACTCCTTCCAAAACTATTGGGTCTCTTGCAGATGGGATTATCAGGTTATACCAGATTAAGATTGTCATTCCACTGTCAGCCAACCAGGAATTGAAAATAAATACACGTATGTTTTCACTTGATCCTGGAAACAGCCCCTATGCTTCTTTAACAAGTGATAAGTTTATCGAATGGTTTCATTCGAATATATCCGGAGGCGAAGATCCTTTTGCCCGGAAAGCCTATGGATTTAACCAGGCGAAAATTAGTTATACAGATAAAAATGGCAGGACATTTAACGTTGACAACGGAGATTTTATATTCTCAGGAATCGATCTGTCGTATTACCGTTACCCGAATTTTAAACCTCTTGAAAACAGAAATATCTATACCAATTTCGGGTTGCAGTTAGGCATAAATATAAATTCAATAAATCCCGGTCTGGATTTTGGATTTAATCCATCCATTATAAAAAAAATAAATTTTAAACAAGGGAATGAACTCCGTTTTGGAGTTAGCCTGGGGGCTTTACGTCACAGTGTATTTCAATCCGGGGATCATGTGCAACTAAGCAACAACATGTTTTTACTTAGTTCCGAATTCCTGTTGGGTTATGTAATACCATTTAAAAACAACAGCTATTTCTCCATTGCAACAACTTACTATATCCAGAATTCATATAATAAACGAAGTGATTTTGATGATATGGTATTAGTGGGAAAAAGAATCAAAAGTCACTGGCACTATGCTGTTTCGCACCTGTACCGAACCATAACCGCCAATAATCTAATTTTATCTTATTCAAAAGGCGCATTTGCTATTTCGGTATATGCAAGGGAAGATCTTTTGGTAGATAATGCCCCCGATGTACAAACAGGTATTGGCATGCAAATGAGTTTTAAATAAGAAAAGGCTGTCCCAAAGTTGAGACAGCCTTTTCTTAACTTAGTGCAATTTAATTTACAACAATATAACTTGCCGGCAGTTCTCCGCCGGATACAATTGCAGCTATATATTGAACCTGGGCATGAGTAAAATCTCCTGAAATCTCGCAGTTTCCGCCATTTATTTCTCCATGTACAACAGGGGCATAAAGCACATTGTTATCTATTACTATGGCAATGGCTTTGTCAAGATTACGTTTTGTGACATCAGCCCAAACCTGTATGGCAGGCGTTTTGAACTTAAACAAAATATTGTCTTTTTGCCTGTCAGCATCATGTTTCGCTTCAAAACTCTGAATGTCAGTGCCGGTTAATGGGATGCGGCTACCTTCTTCCATTCGCAACGCATAAAGACAAACCTCAGGATCGTCGAAAAAATTACTCCAGGCAAACTTGCATTTATCACCAAGTTGAAGCGAGTTAAGGTACTGAACAACGGATTTCATTTCAGTAGCAGAGGTACATCCTATATTTGGCGATGATTCATAATGGTTGCCTTTATCCAGATATTTCAGTAGTGTGCTGTCACCCTTTAAAAGCTGAATCAGGCCATGGTAATTATAGGCTTCATAGAATTCAAGCGCGCCTTTCTGCGTGATCAGATTTTCTGTAACTTTCAGATTCTGGATACCGAACAACACAACCTGGATATGGTTTTTGCCGGAGATTATTTTTATATCAAATTTCTCCATACTAAACGTTTGTAACCGTTTTGTAATAATATCAGCTGATTGAGAAAGAGTAAGTGCTGATGTTTTGCTGTCGGTTGATTGAATGAGAATGGTGTGTGTGTGTGGTTTTTTTACAAAGCCCATTGCAGTTATTCCAAAGAATAGCATTGCAATCATTGAATAAAGTATCGATTTCATAACAATTAAATTTAAGTTAAAACCAAGCCTCTTCCTAAATGGAAAGGCGAAAAAAAAGAATTAAAATTGGCGGGAATTTAACTTAAAACTGGCAAGTCGTCAGTATCAACAGGGTAATACTGGTAATAAAACCTTTGATGAATAATTGGCTTAATATGGAGTTCGGTTTTTCTTAGGGACAATAACCAAAAATGTTCTGATCTGTTATTTTCAATTATTTTATGCGAATCACTCAGGATTTTGAAATCTGTGTTTTCGATATTGCGTATTACATATTTCGGTACTGAAAACTGGAGTGCATCATTTAAGGCAAATGCATAGTTTTGCTGCTCAGATACTGATTTATAATGGGAATCCCGGGCTGCCGGAGGTTCATTATTACCGGCAAAAGCACAAATAAGAATAAAGAACAGAACCATGAAAACAGCGCTGTCCAGATAATTGTTTCTGTATTCTTTTTGTCTTAACACACATCAAAGATATATGGATATCTTCATTGTCAAACAAAAAGATTAAAATTCTTTTTTCATTTGCAAATATCAGGCATTTATTGACAAATAAAAGCAAGTACCAAATCTTACAGTTTTTATTTTCTTTTGTGTCCCACTAAAGCAACAAGCTGCTGTTTTTTATTGAAACAAGTGAATTTGATAATATGGAGACTCAATCAGAATATGTTTTAAGTTGGAGACGGTATTAACTGATAAACAAGACTTCAAAACAGAAATAGAATCCATCTCCTGCAGGTGTTCTCAAATCCTCTAAAAACACTACCTTTGCACACTTCAAAGCTTTACTGCTTATGATACATAAGTGATTAACCTGAAACAATTTACAAACGCAATGGAATACAATTTTGGTGAAGTAGAAAAAAAATGGCAGAAACAATGGGCTGCGGAAAAGATTTTTAAGACTGAGATAGTTGAGGGGAAACCGAAATATTACGTGCTCGATATGTTTCCATATCCTTCGGGAGCAGGCTTACACGTCGGTCATCCGCTTGGCTACATAGCTTCCGATATTTTTTCGCGTTATAAAAGGCTGAAAGGCTTTAACGTGCTTCATCCTATGGGTTACGACGCTTACGGACTTCCGGCTGAGCAATATGCCATTCAAACCGGTACTCACCCGGCAGTTACTACTGAAATTAATCTTGCCCGTTACCGCGAGCAACTCGATAAAATTGGCTTCTCATTCGACTGGGACCGTGAAGTGCGCACCTGTGATCCCGGTTATTATAAATGGACTCAATGGACTTTTATCCAGCTTTTCAATTCCTGGTACAATAAGAAAACAAATAAAGCAGAGGCTGTCAGTGAACTGGTTTCTGTTTTTGGAACAGAAGGAAATGCTTCAGTTCAGGCTGCCAGCAACGAAACACCGGTTTTCAGTGCTTCCGAATGGAATGCGATGTCAGAAAAGCAGCAGCAGGAAATCCTGATGCATTACCGCCTGGCTTACCTGGCCGAAACCGCGGTAAACTGGTGTCCGGCTCTGGGTACAGTTCTGGCTAACGACGAAGTAAGTGAAGGACATAGTGTTCGCGGAGGTCACCCTGTTGAACGCAAAAAGATGAAACAATGGTTGTTGCGTATTACAGCTTATGCCGATCGTTTGCTTGCCGGACTTAATACTATTGACTGGACGGAATCGATCAAGGAAATTCAACGTAACTGGATCGGGCGTTCGGAAGGCGGAAGTATGCGTTTTGCGCTTGAAAATCATAAAGATATTGATCCGATTGAGGTTTTTACAACCCGTCCTGATACCATATTTGGTGCAACCTTTATGGTTCTTGCTCCTGAACATGAACTTGTTTCAAAAATTACCACTCCTGAACACCGCGAAAAAATTGATGCATATGTGAGCTGGGCGAAAAACCGCACCGAACGCGAGCGCATGACTGAAGTGAAAAAGGTTAGCGGCGAATTTACCGGCGCTTATGCCATAAACCCGTTTACCAATCTGCCGATTCCTATCTGGATTGCCGATTATGTGTTGATGGGTTACGGAACCGGGGCGATTATGGCTGTTCCTGCGCATGATAGCCGCGACTTCGCTTTCGCCCGCCATTTCAGTTTGCCTATTGTTCAGGTGGTTAATAAACCAGGTCATGATGCAACTGATCCAGCAACATGGGAGGAATCCTTTGATTCGAAGGAAGGTATTTTGATCAATTCGGGATTTATAGATGGTTTGCATGTGAAACAAGCTATCAGTGCCGTAATCCGTGAAACCGAAAAACTCGGAATTGGTACCGGTAAAATCAATTTCCGCCTGCGCGACGCTATTTTCAGTCGCCAGCGTTACTGGGGAGAGCCATTCCCCGTGTTTTACAAGGATGGAATGCCTTACACCTTGCCCGAAGACAAGCTTCCACTGCTTTTACCTGATGTTGATGCCTACCTTCCTACCGAAAGTGGTGAGCCACCTTTGGCACGAGCTAAAAATTGGATAACCTCTGACGGATATCCTTTGGAAACCAATACTATGCCTGGATTCGCAGGATCAAGCGGATATTACCTGCGCTATATGGATCCGCGTAACGACAAGGAATATTTTTCAAAGGAAGCCGTAAATTACTGGCAAAGTGTCGATCTGTATATTGGTGGTGCCGAACATGCAACCGGGCATTTGCTGTATTCACGTTTCTGGAATAAATTCTTATTTGATTTAGGTTATTCTGTTGTTGAAGAGCCATTCAAAAAACTGATTAACCAGGGAATGATTCAGGGCCGTTCGAGCTTTGTTTACAGGGTAAAAGGAACCAATACCTTTGTTTCAAACAACCTGCGTCAGCAATATGATGTACAGCAACTGCACGTGGATGTGAATATTGTTGAGAATGATATCCTGGATACCGATAAATTCCGTACCTGGCGTCCTGATTTTGCGGAAGCTGAATTTATTCTTGAAGACGGTAAATACCATTGCGGATGGGAAGTGGAGAAAATGTCGAAATCCATGCATAATGTGGTAAATCCTGATATTCTGATTGAGCGTTATGGAGCGGATACTCTTCGGTTGTACGAAATGTTCCTCGGTCCGTTGGAACAGGCCAAACCCTGGGATACCAGCGGGATAGAAGGTGTTTTTCGCTTTATCCGCAAGTTCTGGAGGCTGTTTAACGATTCGGATAACAACTTCCTGGTTTCAGATGAAACTCCAAATGCTGCTGAGCTTAAAGTATTGCACAAAACGATCAAGAAAATCCAGGATGATACCGAAAGGATTTCTTTCAACACGGCTGTAAGCAGTTTTATGATTTGTGTAAACGAACTTACCGAACTGAAGTGCAACAAACGCGCAATTCTGAATGAGTTGGTTATACTGGTTTCGCCCTATGCGCCTCATATTGCTGAAGAACTATGGCAATTGCTTGGCAATACAGGAAATGTATGCAATGCAACATTTCCGGAATATAATGCTACGTTTACCGCTGATAATTCATTTGCCTACCCGGTTTCATTCAACGGAAAGACGCGTTTCACGCTTGAATTGCCAATAGATATGCCGGTTCCGGAAATAGAGAAAGCTGTTTTACAAGCACCCGAAGCACAGAAATGGTTGGGCGGAGTGGCTCCGAAAAAGGTGATTATTGTTCCGAAAAAGATCGTGAATATTGTGATTTAATAATAAAGTGGTTTAATTCCCCGACCCTCAGGGTCGGAAAGTGAAAATTCCTTTTTGATACCTCGAGGCTCTGCCTCGGGGTAATTCATTTCGTTGATAAACAATTAAATATCGCGTTTTTAATGATTTATAGAACGCGGAAGTTTTGTTTTATTTTGCTGAGGAAAGAATTTGTGTTAGATTTTTGTGATGCCTTTCTGGGATAACTTTCTGGGATAACTTTCAAAAGTTGGGGCTTAATGGATTAGAAATAAGCAAGCCCAGGCACTAAGTGAAGAGCATCAACGTGTAGCCAAAAACGAAATGCCCGAAGCTTAGCAGGAATTATTTTGATTTATTAAATAAAGAAAAACTCACTCCAAAAGAAGAAAAAAGTGCAAAGCTGGCAGCACGCACCGTATGGAAAAAACTCTTCGGCGCTAAAAACAAAATCCTGATCCAGGAATGGTGGAAAGAAAAGCCACACGGGAAATAGTCAACCGGGAAATACAATTTTTCACAGCCGACTTATTACCCCGCACCGGCTACGACAGGGTAATATTTCCGCAAAAAGTTGACGCCACCTTCCATTATTTTTATGAACTGGCGCAATTGGGATCAGGAGTTGCGGCTTAGTCGGCAGGCTAATGTTTTGGATTATCGACTTATAGTAATCGGTGCTGGTTTTTGTATTTTAATTCAGAAAATAATATAGCTTTTCTGCGAATTATTGTAGGAGTTAGAAAAAGTTGCTTTTCTTGTTAAATAATAAAAGTAGTTCAAACAAGGCTAAAAAAAAGCCCGGGACTTTTACATCCCAGGCCTGACTTGTACCCCAACAAATCAATTCATTTATATAGCGCTTCCGCCTTTTTCGCCTGTGCGTATCCTGATGCACTGTTCGAGTGGCGTAATAAATATTTTGCCATCTCCAACACTACCTTCCGGGCCGTTTGTACGGGCCGATTTTAAGATTGTGTTAACGGTAATGTCTACAAACGCTTCATTTACGGCTATTTCAATCTTAATTTTAGGGATGAGATCGGGAACAATAATTTGTCCACGGTACATTTCTTCAACCCTTTGCTGTCCGTGACCTGAAACACGGCATACAGTAATTCGTTTTATATCTGCTTCAATAAGCGCTTCGCGCACTTTATCCAGCTGAGTTTCTCTGATTATTGCGGTTATTAGTTTCATTGTGTATGTCTTTAAGTATTTTATGAAAAAGTTTATGCGTTATAGAGTTGGTGCCGGGTGCCGGGTCCATGTGCCGTAAATAGATTCTTAAAAGTCAGGTTGGAACCCGGAACCTGGCACTTGGAACCTATTTAATTGGCGTTTAGCATTCCGTAACCTCTTTCACCATGATACGACCTGTCGAGACCAGCCATTTCTTCTTCTTCAGTTGATTTGAAAGGCACAACCTTATTAAGCAGGTAGATAATCACAAATGTCATTACTGCTGCATAAACAACTGCTATACCAACTGCAATCGCCTGTATCCCAAGTTGGTTCCAAACGGTCCAGCTTCCGCCTGCTGCAACAGCGGCTTCCTGCATCCATGATGGACGAATAAAGAATACCAGGAGCATAGCTCCTACAATTCCCCCTACTCCATGTATACCGAAAGCATCAAGGCTGTCATCATAACCTAATTTATTTTTCAGCTGAATGGCCATATAGCAGATTAATGCTGCCAGGGCACCGAGGATTATTGCTCCTGAAGGCTGAACCACACCAGCTGCCGGAGTAACGGCTACAAGTCCTGCGAGAATTCCGGAGGCAAAACCAAGTGCTGTGGCTTTTCCCTGGTGTACCCATTCAATTATAATCCATATAAGTGCTCCTGCTGCTGCAGCTACCTGGGTTGCTACTAAAGCCTGTGCAGTGCTAAGTCCGCTTGAAATACTGCTTCCGGCGTTAAAACCAAACCAGCCCACCCAAAGCAAACCTGCTCCAAGCATAACAATAACCATGTTGTTCGGGCGGATAACCTGGTATGGATATCCACGCCTGGCTCCGAGATATAGAGCAGCAACAAGTCCGCTTACACCGGCCGAAATATGTACAACGGTACCGCCTGCAAAATCAATGGCTCCTTTTGCTCCTATATTAAACAGGAAACCATCACTAGCCCAAACCCAGTGGCAAAGTGGATTGTAAACCAGAACACTCCACAGTGCTATAAAAAAGAAGTAAGATTTAAAGGATACCCTTTCGGCGATAGCACCAGCTATCAGGGCAGGAGTTATGATCGCAAATTTACCCTGGAACATGGAAAATACATATTCAGGAATTCCTGCATCCATAATATTGGTATCAATCCCTTGTAAAAAGAAATAATCGGGATTCCAGCCAAACCAGCCTCCCAGTACATTGCCGCCGAAACTCATGCTGTAGCCGACAGCTACCCATAAAATGCTGATAATGCCCATGGCAACAAAGCTGTGCATCATGGTTCCCAGTACATTTTTGGTACGGACCAGACCGCCATAAAAAAGAGCAAGTCCGGGCACCATTAACAGAACAAGGGCTGTTGATGTAAGCATCCAGGCTGTTGCACCTGTATCAACCGGCGTATCGGATGCTGCAAATAAACTTGTAGTGCCGGCAAAAAGAAGAACCAGCAGTAAGAGAGATCTTTTCCATTTGAATTTCATAACTGTAAAGGTTAAGTCCATAAATCTAATTTTACGGCAAAGTTAAATGATAATTTGATACAACAACAAAAAAAATATAAAAAAATGATAATGACCCCCTAAAAAAACGATAGTAAAAGAAATAAAACACGAATATAATGTATGTACCCCCTATAAAAACATATATATCGAAAAAATAATAATAAATATTTATTTTTATAGAATTGGAGAAAATTAGTCGTCTTGTGCTGTAAAAGTTTCAAAAACCAGTTCTTTTTTACATGCGCGTTATTTTAAGTATGCTATTCCCGCTATTCAGGACATTATTAAATGCATTACTAAAGAATGAGATGGTATTGGTTTTCTAAAATGTATACTTTTAATACCTGCGGTAGGGATTATCATATAGCCATTGTGTGGTTTTAATGTGGCTTAAATTCAGTTTTTGTAATACAAATGGCATACCTGCTGAAAACTTGACGATCTTTGTAGGAGTAGCTTTTCAATAATATTAAAAAAATCAGGATTACTATACTACAAAATGGCAGTTCTGTTGTTTAATCAGGTAATTTATACTGTGAATCAGCATTATTTTAATCTATATGAAAAAACTTATTGATGGGGCAGTTGCTTTCCGGCAGAATGATTTTGAAACACATGAACGATTATTTTCTGAACTCGGTAAGGAACAAAATCCACATACTTTATTTATAGGATGCTCCGATTCGAGGCTTGTGCCAAATATGATCACTACAACTATGCCCGGCGAGTTGTTTATAATCAGGAATGTGGCCAATATTGTTCCTCCGTATCAGCATTCAGGTGAATACCTGGCTGCTATTTCAGCTATTGAATTTGCTATTCAGGGATTGGAAGTTGAGAATATTGTTGTTTGCGGCCACTCCAACTGCGGCGGTATTGCGGCTTTATATAAACCGGCTGAATATTTTCAAAAATTACCGCATACGCGCAAATGGCTGGAACTTGCTCTTCCTGTGAAAGAAAAAGTACTCAAAATATTACCCGAAGGGAATGATGCATCCAGGGAATGGCTTACCGAACAAATGAATATTGTGGAGCAGATCCATCATTTGCTTACTTATCCGTATATAGCCGAAAAATATGAAAAAGGATTGCTTACTATCAGCGGATGGTATTATATTATTGAAACCGGGGAAATATTCAGCTACAATGCGACAAAGGGATTTTTTGAATTAATCAATTGAATGCTTGGCGGGATTTTTAATCCCGCTTCAGGAGTTTCAGATTTGTAATCTGAATCAGAACGATTGTATTTTTATAAAGAAAGCAAATCAATACCTTCAGAAAAGGATAACTTATCTTTATAGCCTGGCTTGAAACAATCTTGAAAACCAGATTCTATCTTTTTTCTTTGATCTTCACAATTTCAAAAATCCCTTCAATAACCTCAAGCCCCGCACGGAAAGCTGCATCGCGATAAATTTCTGTTCCTTTATGGTCGGACAGAACAATTTCAAGTTCCGAATCAACACTTTCTTTTATTCTTCGGCTCATTAAACCGGATTTGGGGGCCAGCAGTATACCCGAATTTTTAAGTTTCGCCGTAACTTTCAGCTGATACTTCTTCCCTTTAAAGCCGAGGGTGAGAATTTCATCCGACAGGTTCAGCGCTGTTATTTTCGATTTGTGGTAGGTGCTGAAAGGGTAAAATGTATCCTTGTAATACAGGAATCCAAGGAAACCGGTAAAAAAGCTCCCAAGCCAGGGTATTTTGGCAATGCTCATCATGATACAGGCATCGGAGTTCGCGAAGTTATTACTTTGAACCCATATCCACGATTCAGGAAATGACGTTCCCCAATCTTTTTCGATATAGCCCTTTCCACCTGAAAAATCGAGTATTTCTCCATTAACCGATAGCGTTCCGTCAATACGGTGTGATACAGAGACTACTCCATGCTTGCACTCCATCAGGGGAACAAATGAATACCATCCCATTATTCCGGGCGATACCATGGATGATGGATATTTCACATTTCCCGAATAGCTCAAACGTCCACTCACCTTGATCAAAGGTGAATTGATATTCAGCAACATACTTTCAGCAGTAAAAACCGAATCCCCAACCTGAACAATGAATGTGTTTTTGCTAAAACTAAATGACGATAGCGGATACTCAATGTACTGTGTGCTTCCGGTTAGCCCGTTAATAATCTGAATAAAGGCATGTGGATTTTCAGGATTGAGTGAAATCCCGGGAATAAAGGAATACACATGTTCCAGATCTTTCGAAACATGTTTGAAGTACCAGCCTTCAAAATAATTTTTGTTGGATAAATTCCCCTGAAATACTTCCGGCTTGAAAACATTCATAAAATCATATTAATACAATAAAAACAAAATATTGGTAAAACAGTTTACTGGATTTTCTCGGAATTTCTAAAGAATCGCATAAAGGTATACAAAAAAAGTCCGGCTATCGATATAACCGGACTTTCCTACAGGAATAAATTACAGTTTAAACCATCGATAGCAGGAGTAGAATTGAAAGAATATCGATAACGATAAGTGTAACCGAAATTTCTTTGTATTTACCCATTGCCAGTTTTATCAGTGTCCAGCTGAGGAAACCCCAGATAATTCCTTGTGTGATTGAAAACGTAAACGGAATCAAAACCATAGCCAGGAAAGCCGGAATAGCATCATCCATGGACGCCCAGTTTATTTTCAGAACAGGTTTCAGCATAAATACCCCCACAAGAATAAGTGCCGGGGCCGTAGCAATCATAGGAACTATTGATAGCAATGGCGATAAAAACATGAATGGGATAAATAACACTCCTGCTACCAGGGCTGTTAAACCTGTGCGTCCACCTTGCTGAACACCGGCTGCTGATTCAATAAATGCAGTTCCTGATGAAGTACCTAATACTCCGGCCAAACCTGTGGCAACAGCATCAACCATTAGTGATTGTTTGATATTGCGTGGTTCGCCGTCTTTATCAACCAGGTTGGCAGCTTCGGCAACTCCTACAAAGGTTGAAAGACTGTCGAACATATCGGTGAACAAAATGGCAAAAGTGACCGGGAAGATGGCCCATTTTAAAGATCCGATCAAATCAAGTTTGCCTATCAGGCTGAAATCGGGAGCTGCAAAAACACCTTTCCACGAAACAAGAGTAGGTACACCAAAATTGATAGCTGAAGCATCCCCATAAAAGCGCCCGATCGGAATGGCCAGGATGGTGGTAATAATGATACCTATTATCAAGGAACCTTTAATGTTTTTTGCTACCAGTATTGAGGTAATAATCAGGCCGACAACAAACGTTAGGGCAATCATATCCAAAGGTGCCATTCCTAATACCGGCGTGCCTTTTGAAATAATAAACTTGGCATCAGCAAACCCGATCAGCGTGATAAAAAGGCCAATACCGGCTGCAACGGCATACCTGATTTGTTTTGGAATGGATTTTACGATTAATGTACGGACATTGAAAACAGAAAGCAGGAAAAAGAAAACTCCTGCCCAGAAAACGGCGCCAAGAGCAGTTTCAACCGGAACTTTCATGCCAAGTACAACCGAAAAAGTAAAGAATGCATTTAATCCCATACCTGGTGCAACCAAAATAGGGTTGTTGGCATATAAACCCATCATTATAGTGCTAAAAGCACTTAATAAGATGGTCGCAGTAAGTACAGCATTAAAGGGAAGTCCTGTGGCACTGATAATAGCAGGATTAACCACAATTATATACATCGCCGTCACAAAAGTGGTAATCCCGGCAATGATTTCCGTACGTATATTCGTTTTATTCGCCTTCAGGCCAAAGTATTTATCGATTGCGTTTATCATATCGGTTCTTTTTTACACGGATTAAAACTTCCATTTTCCTGCAAGTGTAGGGTTTATCATAAATCCTTCATTGCCTGAGAAATTTACACTCATCTCAACTTCAGAACCAAAGGAAAGATTTTCTGTTACGTTATACCAAAGTTGTGGTTCTGTAAGGAATACGAACTTTTTCACGTTTGGCTTTTCTAGAGTGCCGAAATCATTATCCTCGCGCCAGAAATCAGCAAAACCGTTAAAAGTCAATTTCTTATTCAGCATATGCATATACCAAACAGTGGTAAGTTGAAAGGAGGCATCATTTTTGTCTTTTATGTATTTATAAAGAACCTGCAAACTTATCCCCTTTGTAAAACCAGCATTGTTGATTCCATATTCCAAACCTCCCAGCCATGCATTATTGATAGAAAAAGCTCCATTATGTGGCGTCGCATCAAACTGAAAAAGACCTCCGTTGTATTCAACATGTGCCGATAATTTGCTTTTGCCAAGTTTAAATGCGCGCGCTATTTCCCAATAAGCCAAACTAACGGTTTTAGCGTTCTTGGCATCATAATTCATATCGATAAAGAAGAATGTGCTTCCCCATTTATCGGGTTTAAACATTTCGACGGTGGAGGTCACCAATTTACGGTTTTCGCCGAAATCGTAATGGACCTGTAGGTTCTGAGCCTTTACTGAGGCTATAGATAACAACACAATCAGGATGGCAACTGGTTTTTTCATGAGTTGGATGGGATTGGTTAGTAAATTTTTTTTAAGGAAATGATGGCGTAAAAATACGAGTGATATTGAAACTACAATCAAATGTTAATAAGTGATAATAAAAAACCCATCCGGCAGGGGATGGGTAAAATGTGTTTTTGGGCCTCAGCCGGAAAGCATAAATTTGAGAGGCATATGATACTGTACCCGCACAGGTTTGCCGCGTTGTCGGCCTGGTTCCCATCTGGGCATATTCCTTACTACACGGAGAGCTTCTTCATCGCATCCTCCCCCTATTCCACGCAGAATTTTTACATCCGTAACAGAGCCATCGCGTTCAATCACAAAAGTAACATGCACAGTACCTTGAATACTACTTTGTTTAGCCATAATCGGGTATCTGATATTGTCCTGAAGGAATTTTTTCATGGCTAAATCACCCCCGGGAAAAGCAGGTACATTTTCTACCACCAAAAAAATTTCCTGTTCATTAATTTCGGATTCATCATCCTGCTGAACGACAGTATTGCCTTTATATTCATCTACCTGAGTACTTTCGTCGGCTTCGGCATCAATGGAAATATCATCATTAATCTGGGCTGTATTTTCAACTATATTCAGGACTATTGACGGAAGGGGCGGTGCAGGCAGCGGCGGAGGTATATTCTGCTGGGTGATCGGTACCAGTTCTTCAACATCGGTACTCATTCTCTGGGTGCTATACGTGGTGTAATCCTGTGTGTCATAACTTTTCCACTCAAAAGCAACCAAGGTAACAGCCAAAGAAAAGATCAGGCCTATCTGAAGGAATATTCCTTTCTTATTTTCCAGATCTGCTTTCTCTGATTTCTTGAGCTCCATTGCCTATGTAATTGTGATTGTGTTGCTTATGCTATACGCTAAGACCCTGCTAAATTACAATAATTCCATAGTTAATTCAACGTTGCTCTTTTTATAATCTGACCCCTGGTATGTAAAAAATCAACACCCGTACCCTGTAGTGCAAGTGTTGATTTCGGAGATTTACAGGCAATAATTACCTGGCATAAGAGAAACGCTTAAGCCTCAACTAATGCTTTGTATTGTTCGGCAGTAAGAAGACCCGATAGTTTTGATGGGTTGGCTATGGTTACTTTGATGATCCAGCCTGCGTTATACGGATCTTTGTTGATGAGTTCAGGCTCATTGTTCAGCGCTTCGTTAAACTCAATCACTTCTGAATCAACAGGCATAAATAAATCGGAAACTGTTTTCACTGCTTCAATGGTTCCAAAAGTTTCGCCTTCGGCCAGTGTTTCACCAACAGTTGCTACATCAACAAATACGATGTCGCCTAACTGGTGCTGTGCAAAATCGGTAACACCAATTATGCCGGTATTGCCTTCAACCTTGATCCATTCATGATCATTGGTGTAATAAAGATTTTCTGGAATATTCATTGTTATGTTTTTTTATCGAGGTCAAAATTACACATTGTTAACAACCCACAACCAGTTATTTTCAAAATAGAATGATTCTGAATAGATGAAGAGTTTCTGGTTTCAAGTTTCAAGTTTCAGGTTTCTGGTGAGTTCAGGTTTTAGGATGGTTTTTAGATAATGAAACGTTTAAACAAGAAACCCTTCTATTGCGCCAGCGTAAACCGTAGAGATAAACCTGCATTGACATTGGAGGTAGGTATCTGGGCTGACACATGAGGTTTGTTGATGGTTTGATCGTAGAATAAGCGTACGTTCAGTTTCTGGCTCACCATGTAATCAGCCGAAAAATTGATAGAAGTTGCCCGGGTTCCTGTTGAAATCTGATTATTATTTTCTTCAATCCGGCGAAGTATCGTTTTATTGTCACGGATGGAGAAGTCAACTTTTATGTTGAGGTCACTCTTCATTTTAACAGTTTTACCGGTTGCCAGCGATCGCACTTTAAACGGAACGCTTTTAAACCTGTACCCTGTTCCGATTACCAACTCATTGCTTCGCATTTCGGTAAGCTGGTTGTTGACAAAGCTTAATGACAAGTTTCGTGTTTTTTTATATTCGAAGCGGGCAAGCATACTGTTTTTCATGGTTACATCTATACCGATAAGCGGGCCGAACTGTTCGGTAACAGTAATAACATCCATCCGTTTTTCGGGTATAAAGTTTCTTGCGTTATCAAGCGCGGCAGGGAAACCGTCAGCATCAGCGCCATAAGTAATATCGGTAAGGAAACCACCAACCGAATACGATGAACGATAGGCGTGAGAAACATTGAACGACTGGAAATATTTGCGTAACACCGCAATTCCCTGGCTGGCATTGTAGGTTATCCTCCAGTTGGGATATGGGATTTTTGGGAAAGCGTTAAATTTAACCTTATTCGGATCTTTGCCGCTGTAAGCTGCCATAAAAGCGGCAAGCATAACCTGCGGCTGAGTAGGGCCATAACCATTAGGGAAACCAAGTGAATCAACACCGACGGAGTTAGGATTTTCGCTTGCCAGCCGTTCAGCTATCGTTTTACGATACGAAAGCATCTGCTCAAAAACCGGGTTCTGATTATCTTTGTTATCCTTCTTAAAAGCCGTTGACAACATAATAAATGACATACTGAAATTCCCCCGATCCTGGGGTGCTGTCGGTTCCTGAAATGTCCCGCTGCTGTTGGCTTTGAAATATGCGGTGTAGGTGGTTGCGTAAGCGCGGTCGGCAGTTATATCAATTTTAAAATTCTTCACCGGTTCCAGGGTCGACCGGAATGTAAAATTTTCCGTTGACCTGGTAATGTATGGATTATTTAACAAGGTATCCGTAGTTAACCAACCCGAAGTAGCAGCCAGGTATTTAATATCTTTCTGGCTTCCAAAAATAAAGCCCAGCCCCGGAGCATTCATATTCCAGCTGTTGCCTAATGGGCCTGGTTCAGGAGTAAATCCCGGCAATATAATTCCGTTCGACTTTGAATATGTAAAGTTGACGTCTTTAATGGATGTCAATACCCCCAATGAATAATTACCGATAATTTTCAGATAGTTTTTCTTGGGAATCTCCAGGCTATCAGCATTAGTGGCATTTTTCCCCGGCTTTTTAGCCTGTTCAGGTTTAACATCTTTTTCTTTTCCTTTCGGATTTTCCATATCACGGCCGGGCAATCTGCCTGGCTGCGATTGGTTCTTGCTTTGCAATTCGAGTCGTGCTTTCTTCAGAAAAGGTACTTTATCGTACAGTGTCGACATCCGTAATCCGCCGTTTAACTGGATATCGCGTGAATTCTCAATGGTATTTCCAAATCGTTCCTGTAAAGATATTGGAGAAGCTTCCCAACGGTATTTTGAGCCATAGCGGGCATTCAGAGTAACCCAATTAAGTATAGGGATTTTATTAAATGGAACTGTATAATTAATATTAGCTGACTGGTTGAATTTATTTGTTGAACCGAAATTTTTAATGGAATTCCATACCGTATCGCGGTAACTTTCGTAATTGCTTTTTTGTTTCTCATACCCGCCGGCCGGTTCCTGGATATAGGCGTTAACGTTGGCGCTGTAATCAAATTTAAGTGATTGGGAAAAATCATATTTCACATCGTAAATGCGGTTCCAATCCCAATGTTTGGTATAATTGGGTTCGAGTATGATAAGAGCAGCACTTTTGTTTCGCAGTAATTTTTTCTCATAATCGCGGTACATATCAGTACGGAACGATAGCAACTTCGGAAGAAAATAGAAGTTAAAGTCGCGGATAACAGCAAGTGATTTTGATTTTACCACTTTTTGAAATGGTTTGACATTTTTAGGATTTACCGTGAAATTATACCCAAGTCCTCCGCGGTAGGTTTTTTGTTTATAGGATTCAATGTCAGTATTATGATGTGTGATTTCGGAGTAGGCATACGAAAGGTCTAGGTTTTCAATATCCCAGAGTTGAGGCTTCTGAGCAGCGCCAACCCTGTCCTTACGCACATTCATAAAGTTAAGGTTCTGCCGCTTGGTAACATCCGTTGTAAGTTGTTTTAACGAATCCTTTTCGTGTTTCGACATGTCCTTGGTTTGTTCGGAATAGAGCACATCCGGGTCAAGGGGATTGTATTGCGGATTACTTACTGTTTGCGAGTAATCGTAATGCATAGGAATGCGGATGCCTGATTTTTCGGGCAGGAATTTTCCGAGTTCAAGGTTTGTTGCGACATCAATCTGGCTTATTGCTTCTTTCTGGCGATCGTTCACTTTCTTTTCGATGCTTCCAAATCCAGCTGAACTATAAGCTCCTGATACCATTACATTTCCAAGGTCAGCAAGGTTGGTTGCTATACGGGCATTGGCAGCCCATCCTGATTTTTCGTTAAAATCGGTGAGACGTAATTCATTTATCCAGATTTCAGCACATTTCTCTTGTCCGTCATCACCGGGTTTATTCGGATTCCGCTTTGGATTCCGTACGCCAATCAACATAGTTCGTACATCACTCATGCTGGGAGATCCAACAATAGTTATCTTATTGTTTGGGTTGTTAGGATCAGCTATAGTGTAAGGCGTAACCAGGGTGATAACTGATCCGGAACTGTTCATGGCGTTGTTGCGGGCTGTTTTAGCCGCGACCAGATTAGCCAGCTCAATATCCATGATATTTGCTTCCGGCCATATCAGGTTTTGAGTTTCTGGGGTATCAGGCCAGTCCTGAGCCCATTCAGTGAACGTGATTGGGATTTCATATTCATAATAATTAGTTGTAAAATCGGAACCAAACCTTACAAATGCCGTCAGATCGCCTGTTTGCAGTTCCTTCTCTATAATTGATTTTTCACCATGAACGTACATTTTTAAGTGCTTGTAATCGCGGAAATCAAAGTCGGTGGTTTTATAGGCTCCACGGGCATCGCCATCCAGCAGGTTACAGGTTTTAAGTACCATAGCCTGCTCATTAAGTTGAGCGTAATTAGTGCTTGCAGCATTTATTTCGCGTTCAATGCCAGGAGGTGTACGATAAGCAACATTTGCCCTGTTAAAGTTTTCTTCATAGCTAAGCGTCGAAATATCGAAAGTTGTCCCATCCTGATTTGGATCCGGGACATATTCTCCAGGAGTTAGCAGACTGTTGTTGTATTTTCGCCATTCGCCGCGTTCCAGTTCGAAAGACGCAAACCGACATACTACCGCGGTATCCCAGTCTTTAAAAAACATACGCATAAACCGTATCGATTTATAATCCTGTATGCCGCCTACTACTTTGTCAGGTTGCTGGACAGGGATTTTAAACTGGTACCATAATGAACCGCCCTTATCACCACCCTTTGGGAGTTCAACAGTTCCTCTTGAGTCAATTACGTCAGTAATATAATTTGTCCCAACCTTCATTTCTCCAGGTTTAAGATGTATTACATACTGGAAATATCTTTCCTGGTCGCTAAGGGTATTATCGTTATTTAAATCTTCAACATTCGGATTACGCTGCCCGATATTATTCGAATTGTTATCCGTGTTTGCCGGGGAGTTGCCATCAGGGCCATTATACAGTTTATAACGCTCAACAACACTGTTATATTTACCGCTTGGATCACTGTCGTAATCACCACCTACAAAAGAATGGAAGTTATCTGATGATGGGTCGGCATCAGCCAGAACATAAGCATTTGATCCGGCACCAATATTCGTGATAATATCCTGAAGATATTTATCAAAGAATGTCTGTTCGTCAATAGTACGTAATCCGTCGTATCCAACATCCTGGAACTGCCGCGACTCGACCTTGCTGTCGAAGGATTGTGTTAGTGCCTGCTGAGTTGGCACCCTGCCCCAGTCTGTTGTATCAACATCAGTTACTACTTCTGAAGTAGGAAGCCCGTTTTCGTAAGATTTACGGCCATCGCGCAAAATATCTTCGGAAATATCGCCAAGGTTAAAATACAAATTTCCGCCTCGTTGACCCAATATTGTTTGTGACTCTGAAAATGGATCCATCAGCCAGAACGTAATGTATTCAACGTTAGCCGCTTCAAAATCGGAGGTTTCCATTTTGCGCATTATTCCACCCCAACGCGAAGTTGGATCATTGAGTTTACCATCTGCATTTACCCCTTTCGAAAATCCCGGTTTCCCGTTTACATCGTAATTATAGGGTCCGCGCTCATCAGGGAAATAAGCAAGGTTAAAAATATTCAGGTTAAGCGGCAGGTTATTGTACGTATTATCCTTGCGCGGGAAAAGTTCACTTTCGTAAATAGCCCTGACTGAATTTTTTGAAAGTTCATCATTGTCTATACCAGCGGGTCGGCGTGAATTCGATTTTTCGTAAAAAACTGACGGATCGATTGTATACCAAGATGTTATAGCCCTGTTATATCCATATGCCAAATGGGAACCCGTTGCGGCTTCAGGAAACATGAGAGAAGTAGTTTGTCCCTGAGGCGTACTGGCAATGGACCAGGAAGCAATATTGGTAAGCGATATAGTGGATTTAGCTCCTTCGAAATCATCGATGTATGAAGTCCCGGTTTTACCGACCGCGCGCGAATGCCCGGGGATAAACTGGGCAAATTCTGCGTCAACTCTTAGTTTGGAAGGGACTTTGGTACTATAAAACGGAAGTTTATCTAGCAGCTTGGTAATTAATCCTGATTGTTTCTGATAATTAATACTGGCTCCCCATATTGTGTTGTTTATCGGCTCATCGCCATAATTGGTTTTTGTTGTGATTGGTCTTTCGTAAAGGTTCAGTAAAGTAGCACCTAAAAGCAGGTCTTTATTTACTTTGTAATCAACATGCGTTCCGAGTAAAGTCTGGCTATACACGTTGAACATAGAGTTGTTTTCGAGCTGAATATTAATCGGAGTACCTGAGTTGAGTATCCCTTCATTAATGATTTTCACTCGCCCAAGCGTGTAATCAACTGTATAGTCAACGTTTTCAGTAAGTTGAACGCCACCCGCGGTTACTTTCACTGATCCCTGCGGCACATTCATAGCGTTTAACGATATATCCGATCCTGACTCTGATTTATATTGACCTTCCATCAGGTATTTATTCTTGTCAGGGTATTGCTGTGCGCCGGTTTTGGTCATGCTGTACAGCGAATCGTAGCAATATTTGTCGGCAAATGCTTTATTATCGAGTTTCTTCCGAAGGTAACTACCGAAAGGTTCCAGCACCGGGAAAAACACTCTTCCGTTCGATGCCTGTATAGTACCACCGTTTCGTGCCGCATTGTCGATAAAGTCGAAAATCCCGTCGTGAGGAGGGTTTAACTGTTGATCGAGTTTATCCAATCCGAATACCTGGATTAGCGGGATCCCTTTAATTGGTGTGGGTGCGTTCTCAAAAAAACCAGTAGGGACCGCATTGCTGTTACCTGTATAGAGTATATTGAATAAAAAATCTTCGCTGTTAACATTATAAGCACCCAGGTTGTAAACATTCTTCATCATCAGGTTCCATAAGGGAACATGAGTATTGGTTGCTGTACTTTTCAGCAACTTAACCATCAGGCAGCTTTTAGTTGGGATTCCCTGGTCCGAAAACTCTCCTACCTGGTAAACCTTACTATCGCCAAGAATTGTATATTGATAGGCAACAGCAAGTGTCTGGTCGGGATTTATGGTGGTGTTAAGCGAAATAAAACCCAAACGGCTGTTATACATGAACTCGGAGCTGCTGAGTTTCCTGGCGCTTTCAATTTTTTCAAAATCTACTCCGGGAGTAAATCCTTTGGTACTGATCAGATATTCGGAGGCAAGGTTGATATCCCTTACTTTGGTTGTATCAACCTGTTGAAAAAGATCGTTTGATTCGTTGTCGGGATAGCGCTGTTGTGCGGTTGAATGAATAGTTGAATTAAAAGGACTGCTTTCGCCCACATCCTGGAATGCGATAATATTCCTGTTCTCAGTAATAGCTGCCCCGATGTTGGTTATCCAGACTTCAATTTTTGAAATATTAATATTGGATGTGATAACAGGAAGTGTTTCCAAGGCACCTTCATATTCGTTGCGAAAGTATTGCCCGATGAAAAAGTGCCTGTTTTCTTCGTAATCAAGGGCACGGGTCGAGAATTTCTGAGTCTGCGCGCCACCCTGAACTGTGATATTCTGAACCTGGCTCTGTTGTTGCGAAAACACGCTGGTTATGGTTGCTTTACCAAACTGCAGCTGGGTTTTCAGCCCGAAAAGGCTCTGGCTGCCTGTTATAAGCGTGCTGTTGATCGGCATATTAATGTTGCCGGCTTCAATCAGTTTGATAATTTCGTCTTCTTTACCTTCGTATTTAAGCTTCAGTTTATTTTCGAAGTCGAAAGTTGCTTCAGTATTATAATTGGTATTGAATTCAATTTTATCCCCGATTTTCGCCTGAACGCTCATCTGGATTTTCATGTCGAAATCAAAATTCGTAGTGCGCCGCAAACGTTGGCTGATAAAAGGGTCGTCGCGGCGGTTGGAAATAACGCCGAAAGTAAGTTCGGTACTTCCCTGTGGCTTGATATCAATGGTATTACCGCCGAAAACGCGGTCGAAAAGTTCTCCGCCAACCCGAAGCTGGGGAATTACTCCAAGCCTTGTTGCGCTGGATGAACTGTTGGCCCGTTCCTGCCAGTAGCTGTCCAAAGCACGACGGGTATCATACTTCCTGTATTCGTCGAACGAAAAAGAGGCAGGATTGCGGTAATCGAGCGTGCCTATTTTATTTGTTATTGTATATTCATTATTTTTAGGATCATAGGTAACATCCTCTTTCAGATTGGATGGATTTTTCAGGTATAAACCACCGGAAGGAGCAACATCGTAAGGATTCTTACTTTCAGGAATTGGGAAACGTAGCGTGGTATCGGGACCCGCAGAATCAGGAGGAGCAATATAGTGGCCCTGTTGAAGGTCGTTAGGAGATAAACCAATGGATGCACTCACACCCCAGACGAGAGATATAAGTATAGTAAAGAAAGAAAGCCTGGATATGTATTTGATATATCTCTTCAAACCGCTGGATTCTTTATCTTTAACTGCCAACAAGTACTAGTTAGCTGATTAGTTTTATTTTTTAAAATTTCAATAAAAGTACCGCTGAATTTCCTGATCAGAGAATTTTCAGCGCATTTTTAATTAATTGATCAACCGGCAGTACTCCTCCGTTAGCTTTAATAACCTGATCCAGTGCTTTTTCGGCTACGGGCCTGTTAAAGCCTAGCATTACTAATGCAGATAACGCTTCATGTTTGCCCGTATTGTGCGCTGACATTAAATTTTCGCCCGCCGGCAGATCCTTCATGATTTTATCCTTCAGATCAATAATTATCCTCAATGCGGATTTGCCTCCTATACCTTTGATAGATTGCAGCAGTTTAACGTTTTCACTGGCAATAGCTTCTGCCACTTCGGCTGAGGTGAGTGAGGACAAAATGAGCCTGGCTGTATTCGGTCCGACACCTGACACAGATATAAGCTGCTGAAAAACATGCTTTTCGCTTATATCCGCAAAACCATAAAGTATCAGGGCATCTTCGCGAACAACGAGGTGCGTATGCAAACGGCAGGATTCTTTTCCCTGGATCTGGGTATAGGTGTTAAGCGAAATGTTGATCGAATATCCTATTCCCTGGCAAGCCAACACGGCGGTAGTAGGATTAAGGTCAGCTATTTTACCTTCAATAAAGGAATACATAAGGCTTATTAAATTGAAAATGAAAGGCTTAGGTGGCAAGCAAGAGTATAAGGAGGCATGATTTCGGGCAAAGTAAGCATTATAGATTACAGATTTTTTGGGCCCGCTCTTTATCGATAACCTCCAAAGTCTGGATGCAAAAGTAACAATTAAAGAGGAATAATAAAACTGGGATTTAGTCGGGTAATTATGGCAAACCGACTAGCATCGAAGTTGAGATATTCCTGATGCCCAGTTTACTTCTGTTGGTAATTTAGACACAGTTCAAATTGTGCCCGATAAGAAAGTTTTATCAAGAATATCGAGTATAAACCACTCTTTTGTTTGTTACTTTGCAGTACAAAAATTAGTGATTTATTATTTTGATAAACAAAAAGTTATCATGACAACACTCATTCGAAAAAATGCTCTTTCCTATCACTCCGAAGGGCGCCCCGGCAAAATTGAAGTAGTTCCTACCAAACCCCATAGTACACAACGGGATCTTTCGCTCGCCTATTCACCGGGAGTGGCAGAACCATGCCTCGAAATCCAGGCACATCCTGAGGATGTGTATAAATACACTGCCAAAGGAAACCTGGTGGCAGTGATATCAAACGGAACGGCTGTGTTGGGATTAGGTGATATTGGTGCCGAAGCCGGTAAGCCTGTTATGGAAGGCAAAGGTCTGTTGTTTAAGATTTTTGCGGATATTGATGTTTTCGATATCGAAGTAAACGAAAAAGATGTTGAAAAACTGATACAGACCATAAAAGCAATTTCACCCACTTTTGGTGGAATAAACCTGGAAGATATCAAAGCGCCGGAGTGCTTTGAAATTGAAGAACGCCTGAAAGCCGAACTCGATATACCGGTAATGCACGACGATCAGCATGGAACGGCTATCATTACATCTGCCGGTTTGTTGAATGCTCTTGTTATTACAGGTAAAAAAATTGAAGACATGAAAATTGTCGTCAATGGTGCCGGAGCCGCGGCAATTTCATGCACCAAACTCTATGTAAAGCTTGGAGCACGCAAAGAAAATATAGTTATGCTTGACAGCAAAGGCGTTTTGAATCGTAAACGTACAGATGTCAATAAATATAAAGCCGAATTTGTTACTGATCATGAAATCGACACCCTCGAACAAGCACTTGATGGAGCCGACATGTTTCTTGGATTATCGGTTGCTGGTGCTCTGAAAGCGGAATACCTGATGAAAATGGCGCCAAATCCGATAGTATTTGCGTTGGCTAACCCGGTTCCTGAAATATCATACACCGAAGCTACCGCAACGCGTCCGGATATAATAATGGGAACAGGCCGAAGTGATTTCCCCAACCAGGTGAACAATGTACTTGGTTTTCCGTACGTATTTCGCGGAGCGCTTGATGTAAGAGCCCGCGCGATTAATGAAGAAATGAAACTGGCTGCCGCTTACGCACTGGCTGAATTGGCTAAAATGCCGGTACCGGAAGAAGTAAATATAGCTTATAACACTCGTAACTTGAAGTTCGGAAGCGAATACATTATTCCTAAACCCAGCGATCCGCGTTTAATAATTTACGTAGCTACCGCTGTTGCCAGAGCTGCCATGGAAACCGGTGTTGCCCGTAAACCTATTACCGACTGGCCTGCCTATGAAGCTGAACTCAACAAACGTCTTGGCTTAACCAATCCGTTGATCAAACAGATAAAAGCACGGGCACAGGCAAATCCGAAACGGGTTATATTCGCTGAAGCTGAAAATTATAAAGTACTTAAAGCTGCTGAAATTGTTCTTGAAGAAGGTATTGCTATCCCTATCTTATTAGGGAATAAAACTATCATTACCCAAATGATTGAGCAATTTGATCTTGAACTGCCCAATGTGGAGATTATTGATCCATCCAAAAAGGAACAACTTGAAATGCGCCAGCTTTTTGCTGAGCAATACTACAAAAAACGTCAGCGCAGAGGCGTAAATGCGCAGCTTGCGCTCGATTTTATGAGTCACCGTAACTTTTTTGCGCCAAGTATGGTCGAAAATGGGTATGCTGATGCTATGATATCCGGCTTAACAACCAGTTATCCTGAAACGATCCGCCCCGCTTTGCGAATAATAGGTAAAAAGAAGGGCACCAACCGGATTTCGGCTATGTATATCATGCTTACCAAGAAAGGGCCTTTCTTTTTTGCTGATACAACTGTAAATATGAATCCTACCCCGGAAACTCTGGTTGAAATTACACTTCAAACAGCAGAAGCTGTTCGCGCATTTAATATTGAACCACGTATTGCTATGCTTTCCTACTCAAACTTTGGCTCCGTTGAAGGGAATATACCTATCAAAGTAAGGGATGCGGTCGCCATTTTGCACCGCGATCATCCCGATCTGATAGTGGATGGCGATATGCAGGCAAATTTTGCCATAAATAATGAAATGCTTACAGAACATTTTCCTTTCAGCAAATTAGTCGGTGCAGCTGCCAACACCCTGATATTTCCATACCTTACTGCAGGGAATATAGCCTATAAACTTATACAAGAGCTGGCCGGTGCCGAAGCGATAGGACCAATCCTGATGGGCCTCGACAAATCAATTCATGTGTTACAAATGGGTTCGAGCGTGAACGAAATAGTAAATATGACAGCAATAGCTGTGATAGATGCCCAGGCCAATGAAAAGAGATGTGCCGAGGATAATAAATAAAATACTGTTTAGTATGAAGCAATACTCCGGTACTTTCATATTAACTGCAAGGATGCAAAGTGTTAAAGCACAGAATATCAACGTTTTAAGGTGCAAAGGCCAAATTTCGTATCTTACTGATAATTAATTGTTGGGAATTTTTTAACGGACTATTGCATGAAGTTAATCCGGTTTTAAATATTTGCTGAAATATTTTCACGTCAAATATATTTAACAATGTAAATGTTTATTAATTTAGCTGACGTGGAATTTTAGTTTCAAACAAAGAAATTTATAGAACATGAAATAGCCATGATTGATAAACCACCTAATGAAATAATTATTTTGTTGAATCATGGCGTATTACATCTTACCAAAATCTAATTAAAAAATAATAAGATGAAAAAAATAACTGTTATCGGTGCCGGAAATGTGGGCGCTACTGTAGCTAATGTTGTGGCTCATAAAGACCTGGCACGCGAAGTTGTTTTGGTTGATATCAAAGAAGGAACCGCCGAAGGCAAAGCGCTTGATATCTGGCAGACTTCATCAATCAATAACTTTAACACCCATGTAACCGGTAGTACTAACGATTACCTGAAAACCAAAGGATCGGGTATTGTAGTTATCACTTCGGGCTTGCCACGTAAACCAGGAATGAGTCGTGATGATTTAATAAAAACCAATGCGCTTATTGTAAAGGATGTCACCGAGAAGGTTATTAAATATTCGCCTGAGGCTATCATTATCATTGTATCGAATCCGCTGGATGTAATGACATATTGCGCTTACAAAGCTGCTATGAAAGAGGAACGTAAGGTTTTCGGTATGGCTGGTATTCTTGATACAGGGCGTTATCGTAGCTTTATTGCCGAAGCGCTTAGTATTTCACCAAAGGATGTTCACTCTATGTTGCTTGGTGGCCACGGTGATACAATGGTTCCGTTGCCACGCTATACGTCGGTTGGTGGTATTCCGATTACCGAATTGCTTAACAAGGATGAAATTGATAAAATTGTGGATCGCACCCGCAAAGGTGGCGGTGAACTGGTTAACCTGATGGGAACATCGGCATGGTATGCTCCGGGAGCTGCTGCTGCCCAAATGGTTGAGGCCATCGTTGATGACCAGAAACGTATTTTCCCGGTTTGTACCAGGTTGAACGGCGAATACGGTTTGAAAGATGTTTTCCTTGGTGTTCCTGTCCGTTTGGGATCATCAGGAATTGAGGAAGTTATCGAGCTTAAACTTGATAAGGCTGAGAAAAAACTGCTGGAAGAATCAGCTGCTTCAGTTAAAGGAATGATGGATGCCCTCGACAATATGCATATTTTCGAAGACTAAACAGGATTTTGTAGTAATTTTAAGGCACTCTTCATTTGTGGGGGGTGCCTTTTTTATTAGATAGAGGAGATAGGTAAATTTTAAAATTTAAAATTAATCAATTCATTTAAACTATTGACATTCTGAATTATGCCGCAGATTACGCAGATTACGCAGACAAATAATCTTGCACTTAGACCAAATTTATATTTTAAATAACTGTTGAAAAAAGTTTAAATCTGTGGAATCTGCGAAATCTGTGGCTAAAATGTCTATTAATACGACTAATTAATTACTAAAATTGAATATCGAACAAGGAATTACAATTTATGATTTTTGAAGTAAAAGTCGGGGTTAAAAAAGCTAACATCAAAAATCGTTAATCCTTGTTCTTAAATCAAATCATGTATTTCCATCTATGCACAATCAGAGTAAAATGAAAAAGATAGTAGTTCTCACCGGTGCGGGTATAAGTGCCGAAAGCGGGTTGCGGACCTTCCGCGATTCGAACGGGTTATGGGAAGAGCACAGAGTTGAAGATGTAGCCACCTTCGAAGCCTGGCAACGCAACCAGGCGTTGGTTCTTGAATTTTATAATCAGCGCCGTAAACAGTTGTACGAGGTTAAACCGAACGCTGGTCATATGGCGTTGGTTGAACTTGAAAAAAAGTTTGATGTTCAGATCATTACACAGAATGTAGACGACTTGCACGAACAAGCCGGCTCAGCCAAAGTGATGCACCTGCACGGTGAACTCAAAAAAGTGCGTAGCACTGTGGATGAAAATCTGGTTTATACCTTAGATGGCTGGGAATTAAAGAAAGGCGATTTGTGTGAAAAAGGTTCCCAGTTAAGGCCTCACATTGTTTGGTTTGGTGAAGCGGTTCCTATGATTGAACCGGCAATGGAACTGTCAGCTGAGGCTGATATTTTTATAGTGATCGGAACTTCCCTGAATGTTTATCCTGCCGCCAGCCTTGTTTATTATATTAAAAAAAGCACTCCGGTTTATTTAATTGATCCGCATGCTGAAATGCTTTCCGGCGTAAAAAACCTGACTGTTTTCCGCGAACCTGCAGGAACGGGGGTGCCTATGCTGGTGAAACAATTAATGGATAGCGGGTTATAACTATAGCAGTGGGAGTGCGACTCGAAGTCGCGCCCCGACTAATTAAAAAAACCGGAGTACGGATTGAAATCGTACCCCGGCTGGCAAAAGTAAATTGAGATAATTGGTTAGTATGACGGGCTTACATAAATTCGTTTTCCATTGGCAAACGTTACAACAAAGGCATCGTTGAATCCGATCCGTACCATCTCGGCGCGGTATTGCAAAGCTTCTTCGTGAGTATCGAAAACGCCCGAAGTATATTTATACATTCCGTCGTCCATATACATCTGAACATCAACAAGGCCCTCAAATTCAGGATCAACCAGTGACTTTTCCCTGGTAAGGGCAAAGATCTGAACCCTGTAATTAACAGCACTGGCATTGGTTGTAACTTGTTCTTTTGGCTGCACAGGTTTAGCTTCCTTTTTAGTAACCGCCGGTTCTGTTTTCTTAACTTTGTTTTCTGCAACTACCGGTTTTGCTTCCTTTACTGATTTTGTTTGTGATTTATCAAGAGGTTGAACCTTATTATCAACAGGTTTTGTTGCATTATTTACATCAGTCGTTGTTTTGGTTCGTGTAAAACGTCTGTCCTGCAAGCAATCTTTGAAGAAATCCTGGTCAAGCAGATACGCGGGAATTTCCTCATCGTTGGCAAATTTGCTCATATCATAATCTGAATTTGCCTCAGTATTTGAAAAACCGGTAACTTTTATTTCTGTTCGCCTGTTTGCCTGGTGTTCGCGGGATGAACACGGAATCCCATCCATACAATGGTTAATAAGTTGCGATTCGCCATATCCTTTAGCCGTAATACGGGATGGCTCAATGCCCTGGAGTACAATATAGCGAACAGCTGATTCAGCGCGTTTCTGCGACAAATCGATATTATATTCTTTACTCCCGCGGCTATCGGTGTGTGAACCAAGTTCAACCGTTACAGGATTTTCTTTCATCACCTGCACAAGTTTATCAAGTTCTCTACCTGCTTCAGGACGGATGAACCATTTATTGAAATCGTAGTATATGTTTTCAATTGAATAATCCATACTTCCGATACTTATTACCTTGTTTACTTCGAGGCGATCCAACAGAATATCTCTTGGTGTGCTTGCCTGGTGCGCGGTATCGGTTGTTGCGAATCTGAAATTAAAGCAATCGGACAAGTAATTGTTTTCCATGCCTTTTGCTACATATAAAACACCTTTACTTCCAAGCATTTTGAACTCACCGTTTGCATTTGTCTTCAGAACTTTAGCTTTACCTGTTTGCGTGTTCAACATGAAAACAGTTGTACCGGCCAGTGGTTTCTTCGTTTGTTTGTCTCTAACAACCCCGGATATCATGACTGAAAGTGAATCGTCCTGTTTCTGTTTGGCAAGCAATTGTTGTGCAAGTGCAGCCCGAACTACATCATCGCAGGGTTTTTTATCTGATTTCTTGTTTTCAATCAGTTTACAGGCATAAATATCGTCACTTCCCAAACCACCTGGACGGTTAGAGCTAAAGAAACCTTTTCGGCCACGGGCATCAAGAACCATGGCAAAATCATCGAAAGAAGAGTTGATCGGGAGCCCCATGTTTTCGGCTTTTGACCATTCCCCATCCGAAAGTGTTGATTTGAAAATGTCGAGACCACCAAAGCCTCCAAGCCCGTTGGAAGCAAAAAAGAGGTGGTTTCCGTTGATGGCCGGAAACATTTCGTCTCCTAAAGAATTTACTGAATCTCCCAGGTTTACGGGCTGATCCCACTGCCCGGCATTCCATTGGCAGGAATATAAATCCGTACCACCTAATCCGCCAGGCATATCCGACACAAAATAGATGGTATTACCATCAGGGGTCAGCACCGGATGTCCGACTGAGTATTTATCTGAATTTAAAAAGAAAGGTTCTGTTTTTGACCACGACCCATTGAAACGGGAATAGAAGATCTTAAGCCTGTCCGTTCTGAATTTATCAGCATCTTTTTTCTCGCTGCCCTTTTCGGCCCTGGTCAAATAAAGAAGGCTGTCGTGACGCGAAAAGGAAGCAGGTCCATCATGATAGGATTGGTTAAATTTACCGCCGAATGATTTTGGTTCGTTCATCTCCTGAAAAAACTCATCAAGATATTTAGGGGTAGAAAAATATAAATCGAGATAATTGGAATTGGTCCATTCGTACTTCCTGTTATCCATAAAGTTCTGACGCCTGTCGGAAACAAAAATAATTCCATCGCCATAAAAGGCAGGGCCAAAATCGGACCTTGCAGAGTTTAAGCTGGTGACGTTTTTAATTTCAAAACTGGGAGGGATATCACTTAATTTCTGAATGTCAGCGCAAAAAGCGGCATATGCCTTTCCCCGGGGATCATCAGGTGCCAGGTAATCGTATTTCTCGAAGGCTTCCTTCGCCAGTTCATAATCCTGTGCACACTGCAAAGCTTCTCCATAATATAACCAGTTGATATTATTGCTGTTAGGCAGTGCTACAGCACGTGAATACCAGGCTTTAGCATTCAGTTGGTCGTTCGATAGGCGGTAACAGTCGGCAAGTTTAAAGATAGCTTGATTACGATCAGGGTCGCCGGGTTTTTGCGCAATTTTCAGATAAAGGGGTATAGCTGAAGAATAGCTGAAACTATTGAAAAGTTTATCAGCCTGGGATATCTGAGCCTGAGCCACGGTACCTGTGAGGGTAACAGCTATGAATAAAACTAAAAATCGCTTGTTCATACTCGGGTCATTAAGTGCTAGAAGAAAAATTAACTAAAAATATCTTGGAGTATACATCCTGTTTTTCAACAGATCCAGATCAATGCCAATCCTGATTTCGTGTGAACCTGAATTGTAATGAATCCTGTCTTTTACATTTACATCATAGGAATACCCAAGGCGATATTTCCTGCTAACATTGAATTCAGTTAAAAATACTAGATCGCCATCGGTGCGGTATGTCATGCCAAGCCAGAACAAGTCGTTTAACAGGAAACTCGCATTCAAATCCATTTGCCAGGGAGCATCTTTTACATATTTTACCAGTACCGATGGCCTGAAAACAACCATGTCGGAAATAGGGACAGCAATACCTGCCATACCATAAAAATGTCGAAGCAGTTTTGAATAGGTCTTTTTCCCGTCAACCGTTACCATCCCATATTCGTTTTGTAAAAGCTGAGTCGACGAAACTCCTGCAAACATTCGGTTTGTGTAATAATAAATCCCGAAGTTAGCATCAGGCGTGACCTTGCTCTTCTGATCACCCTGATACGCAAGATCAGCATCCTCAAGATCAATCATACTCCAGTTGATATCATTATATTTTACTCCAGCCTGTAATCCAAAAGATAATTTCCCTTTCGGCAAATTAACACGGTACGCATACGATAAAAGGGCTCCCTGGTTTACCTGCGGGCCAATCTTGTCGCTGTATATATAACCACCTACGGCAATATGATCATAACGTAATGGCGCGTGCATACTCAGTGCAATTGTTTTCGGCGCCCCTTCAAAGCCTGTCCATTGATTGCGGTAAACTACGTCGGCGCTGAACACTTCCCGGCTTCCGGCATACCCGGGATTAACTAAAAGTTTGTTGAACATATACTGGCTGAAGAGTACGTCCTGTTGCGCAAAGCCTGCAAGGTTTGTAAACAAAACGAATATGAAGATTAACTTTTTCATGTGCATGCTATTTATTACAGTTCAGATGCCCAACCAGCCTGGGTGGATGAATTTCTCACTACTTGTTGAATTACTCTAATCATGAACCTACTTGTTTTCAATTATCAATTCTCTGTTCATTTTTCAGGATAACTTTATGCTTCGCAGTAATCCATTTTACTGATTTCGCCTTCATTTACTTTCCCCTGATATAAATCCATCCTTTAAGTACTCCAACCTCTTTTACATCAAGGATATAGAAATAAGTTCCGTCCGGTAAAGCATTATTTTGTTCATTTTTACCGTTCCACGAATGAGTTGTATTATTATAATTTACAAATTCACGCAACTTATCACCCCAGCGGTTGAAAATAATAACCGTGTTATCAGGATATTTTTCAATCCCCCTGATTTTCCATACATCATTTACGCCGTCTTGATTTGGCGAGATACCAGTGTAAGGATGAAGATCGTCGAGGCTTGGAGGTTTCACCTGAATTTTTACTACTGTATCCGCGCAATACATTGGTGTAATGGTACTGCAGATCTGGTAGCAGAACTCATCCATTCCTTCATAATCAGAGAAAGGTGTGTAAGTAATTGTATTATCTGAATTGAGGATAACAATTCCATGAGAAGGATTTCCACATAAACTCAGGATCAAAGGGTCCCCATCCGGATTTTTGTCATTGGAAAGTACATCTATGGTGACCGATGAATTTACCAGGGTTGAGTCATGATCGCCGACGGCAACAATTGGTATAGGTTCTTTATTCATAAATACCTTTACGGAATCCTCGTCAGTACATCCGGTGGTAATGTCTAAGACCGTTAAAATAAATGTTGTGTCTGCATTCAGCGCAAGAGTAACCGGGTTTTCAATCAAGCCGTTTATGAGTAAGCTGGTTGGTTGCCAGCTCCAGGAATAGAAACCTGTTCCCCCGGATACTAATCCTGATAAGTTGGCCGCTGTACCAGGCTGAATAATCTGATCAGCGCCAGCATCCGCAACTAATGAGGAACTGACATCAAAAGTCATATCATCAGTTCTTACAAGATCAATGCAGGTTCCCAATCCCTGAACCTGTATTGTAAGTGTTACAGTTCCGGAGAATCCGGCTGCAGGTGTGAAAATTGGATTCAAAGTTTCAGGATTCAGAAGTGTTCCGGCTGATGAAGGCGAAACGCTCCATTGCAGTGTGCTGTAATCGGAAGCAATAGCCTGGCTTATTGTTTTGCTGTTTCCGACGCAAATACTTCCTTCATCTGGTCCTGCGTTTACAAAAGGAGTCTTGTTTATGGTAAGCAAAGCGAAGTCGCTGGCATCCGTACAAGGACTATTTGCCGATGCAGTCAGCACCAGTTTAACCGTTCCCATTGTCAAGTCAAGTGATCCCGGAGTATAAGCAGGAGTTAGGGCGGTAGGATCATCGAAAGTGCCGTTACCGGTGGTGGTCCAGAGTATAGAAGTACTATTCAGTACATTGGAACCTAATACAGTTACAGCTGCTGATTCACACGTTGAAAGGTCAATCCCGGCATTTGCAATCACCGATTGGGAAACCGAAATGTTAACAGCGTCAGCATTATCCTGGCATAATCCATTTGTAATCAGCCATTGGAATGTATAAATCCCGAATGATAGATCCGAGACATTAGAATTCGGATTAGTTGGGTCCAGAATAGTAGTTGCAGTAGGACCTGCAAGTTGCGACCATGAACCAGTTCCATTCATAGGTATGTTGCCTTCTAATGTTACCGTAAAATTCCCGGTAGCATTGCAGAATTCCTGGTCCATGCCTGCATAAGCCGGTGTAGCAGGAATGAAGTTAACTATGCTCATCGTATCTGTTGATACACAACCGCCATTATCAATTGAATACCCGAAAACATACGGTGTAAGGCTTGCAATTAACCCTGAAGCAATAGCCACATTCCCGGTCGATGGGGTAACGGTTGGCGTGTTGGGGCCCGAAACGAAATGCCAGTTGCCGGTTGCGGTTCCCGGAGAATTGCCTACCAGTGTAGCAATATCAGCATTACAAAGTTTCTGGCTGAGTCCTGCATCCGCAACTATTTGCAGGAGAACCTCGATATAAATTGTATCATTACTGCATTCAACAGGCAATCCCGAATCACAGATGCTTACTATAACGATGTCAGTACCGGAATACCCAGTGTTGGGCGTATAATTGAATGTTCCGGCTATAACATCTGTAATTGTGAATGTACCGTGAGCCGCGTCCTGCACCGGTAAGCTGTTTAAAGTTAAAGGAAGATTGTTTTCAGGATCAGTATCACCGTTAAATACAGTACCCCCATTGGTTAATGTTCCGATAAAAGAACCATCCATGCATAATCCAATGTTTTCAGGTACACTAACCGGTGGCTGATTTGGCGGAAGCACAACAATGAAAAGGGTATCGTTGGTACAAGCTGATGGCAAAGGAATGCCGGTGTCGCACAAACTTAAAATAACCATATCGTCACCGATATAATTCAGGTTGGGAGTATATGTAAATGTTCCGTCAGCAGCTATAACAAAGGTTCCGTTAACCGGATCTGCCAGCGGTGTTGTATTTACAGTCAAAGTTGTGCCATCGGGATCAAAATGGCCATTCGACAGCACGTTTTCCGAAGTTGCAGTATTGTATTTTACAGTAATTGAATCATTTAATGTAACAGGATGATCGTTAACCGGATCAATTGTAACAGTAACGGTAGCTGTTGACGTAGCTCCAACGAAATCAGTTATTGTATAGTTGAACGAATCAGATCCATTGTAATCAGGCTCGGGCATATATGTAAAGGTGCCATCCGCGTTTACTGTCACTGTGCCATGTTGTGGAGGCGTATTTGAGGTAACATTAATTGGCAGATTACATAAAACCTGATCGTTTGTCATTACATTTTCATTCAGCTGGGTATCTTCAGAAGTTATAAAGGTGTCATTTACCGCCAGGATTAATCCGGATAATATAATTTTGACAGGAACCTGAGCTGTGCAATTGTTCGTATCTCTCACAGTTACAATGTAGTCTGCAATCGGCAGATTCGTAAAGATGCCGCTTACTTGGTAAGCTCCACCATCAAGGCTATACTGATAGTTTGGAGTACCACCGGCACCGGCAACAGTTACAGAGCCATTGGTTCCCGTTGCGCAATCAAAATTCACCTGATCTGTTATTGATACCGAAAGCGCAAGTGCCGGTTCAGTAATAAAAGCTGTATCCTGAACAAAACATCCCAGGTTATCTGAAGTAGTTACAATGTAATTCCCAGCTGCCAGGTTGGAGGCTGTAGCTGAAGTTTGTACCGGAATTGTATTCCATGAGTAAGTATAAGGCGATGTGCCATTTGTAGCTGTTACCGTTGCGCTTCCGTTTGCATCTCCCACGCACAATAAATTTGTTTGGCTGGTAATTGAAGCATGTAAGGCATTTGCGGGTTCTGTGATAGTAGCCGGTGGTATGCTGAAAATACAGTTGTTGGCATCCCTGGCAATAATGGTATAAACCCCTGCCGAAAGACCATTGAATATATCACTCGACTGGTATGATCCTCCATTAATGCTATATGCATAAGGTAAAACTCCTCCGCTGGCTGATGCTGTCAGCGAACCTGTATTTCCGGCGCAAGCAACATCCAACTGGTCGGTAATAGTGGCTGTAAGTGCGGAAGCTGGTTGTGTAATGGTTACGGAAGTGGATTTAAAGCAACCCGACGAATCAAAGACGGTGACATTATAAGTCCCGATCGGCAGGTTCGAAACAGAAGCTGTTACTCGTATTGGAGTCGTTAGCCATATGTATGTATAGGGAGGTATCCCTCCGCTAATCTGTGCAGTGGCTGTTCCCGTTGATTCTCCGAAACAGGCAACGTCTGTTTTTGTGCTTGTTAAAATCATCGGAGCAGGTTCAGTTATTGTAACACTAAGTGTTTTTTTACATCCGGCTGCATCATTAATGGTAACAATATACACGCCTGCTGTAAGATTGTTGACAGTTGGTGAAGTTATTACCGGAACTGTATTCCACAAATAAGTATAAGGTGCAGTGCCTCCGCTTGCTATAACTGTTGCGCTACCTGTTGAGCCTCCGGAGCAAAAAATATTTGTTTGACTAGAAATTGTTACAGTTAAATCATCAGCCGGAGACGTAATGGTAGCAAGAATAGTAACTTTACAATTATTTGCATCCCTGGCAATTATGGTATAAGCGCCTCCTGCAAGGTTGTTGAAAGTACCGCTAGCCTGGAAAGCGCCTCCGTTAATATTGTATTGAAGTGGTGCTATTCCCCCGCTTCCGGTTACAGTAATTAATCCGGTGGTATCCCCGAAGCAGGCGACATTTACCTGGTCGGTGATTGAAGCTATAAGTTTGTTAGCTGGTTGGGTAATGGTAACAGATGCTGATTTATTGCACCCTAAGAAATCTGTTACGGTAATTGTATATGTTCCGGCTGGCAGGTTTGTTGCTACAGCTGTTGTTTGTACAGGGATTGTCGTCCAGGCATAAGTATAAGGCTGCAAACCTCCGCTGGCCGTGGCCGTTGCTGTACCGGTTAAATCTCCGAAACAATCAACATTTGTATTAGTTGTTGTTACAACAATTGGGGTTGGTTCAGATAAAGTTATACTGGCAGTTGCCTCACATCCGGATGCGTCTTTAACAGTAACAGTATAAGCACCCGCAATAAGGTTAATGGCTGCAGCAGTAGTTTGCGCGGGAACCGAATTCCAGGAATAGGTGTAAGGAGCTGTTCCTCCGCTTGCTGTAACAGTTGCGCTGCCGGTTGATCCGCCGGAACATAAAACATTGGTATGGCTTGTAAT
>JAURYB010000075.1 GCA_030654075.1 Bacteroidales bacterium
ATGTTTCCTCCAAAACAAGTCGCATTCACAGGTGATAATACCAGGTCAAGGACATCTGGCTGAGTTACGCTTACACTCTCCGTTACTAAACAGCTGTTATCTGAAATCCTGCGAAGAATAAGGCTGTGACTTCCTGCTGTAAGGCTGCTGAATACAACCGGGCTGGCAGTTACAGTGGCAAATGCGCCTCCGTCAATATTAATCTGCAGGTCGCTCAGCGGAGTTCCTGTTATAGCCGCTGAAATTGATGTGTATCCACCCGAACACGATGCGCTGGTAGGTGTTAAAAGCAGACTGATAGCATCAGCTTGACTTATCGTTATGCTTGTATGTGTTTCACACCCATTTACATCCCTAACTGTAACCTCATAAATGCCTGCAGAAAGGCCACTCAAATCTTCTGTGACCGGAGCAATTGGAAAGCCATCCCTGGTCCAGGAATAGGTGTATGCCGGAGTTCCGCCGGTTATTGTTAAATTTATTGCTCCTGAGCTATTCCCAAAGCAGTTTATATTAGTTTGGTCTGTTAAAGTGATTACAGGTTTGGAAGTGACATCCAAAATTATAGTCTGATTGAAAACCTGTGTACAGTTAGGCAACACATCAGTGCCTGTGATCTGGGCTATTTGTAATGTCTGCCCGTTATTAGCTAGAGAAAGATTTGGCGTAGTAAATGCAGAGTTTCCTGTGGCATCAGCCATAAGTCCGGAAACCGGTGGCTGTGCAACGCCATTTATGCTATAATCCAGTGTAAAAACAGTGTTTGGGATCAACCCTTCAAGATTGATTATTGCAGGGGAGTTTTCACAAACCGTTGATGCTAAAGCAGCATTACTTAACGTAGGTTGTTTAATAATAGTAACCGTTGCTTCCCCGCTTTGAGATTGAGAACAGGTATTTGCATCGCTCACACTTACTAAATCATACTTGTCGGTGCCTGGTGTCCCTGTAACAGCATCAATTGATACAGGATTTCCCTGTGATGTGTTTGCATTAACACCGCCATTAAAAGTATAGGTAAAAACATAGGGTGCAGTACCACCTGTTCCTGTAAAAGTAATCAGGGGTAAGGATTGATTCTGACAAACTGTGGTAGAGCCCGAGATTGTAGCTGTTGGTAACTCATTTACTACTACAGTAGCTTGATTTATTGCATTATTGCCATCCGTATCAGTGACTGTAACTGAATATGTTGTCGTACCTGGTATTGCCGTTGAAGGAGTAATTGATTGTGTAGTTTCACCATTTGGTGACCATAAATAGGTGAATGATGGTACTCCCACCGGGTTAGCAGATAGAGTTAATAAAGTTCCCTGACATACGGTTAATGATGGTACTGAGGTTATGGTTACTGAAAGTGATGCGGGTATTGAGGAAATCCCCGTAAAATCAGCAACTGAACTTGTAATAACTGTAGCTGAAATAGCAGGTGCCACAATTGGATTATTGTTCTGCCATGATGCCCCATCCCACATTCCTGTAATTATGTTGGTTATGTTTCCGGTAATGTCATCACTTGAATTTGAAAATGTTCCTGTAACATCATATGTAAATGAACTTATTCCCGAAGCAGAAACCGACCAGTACCTGGAAATATAATCTGTTGCGTTTGTGTTTTCCGGATGTAGACCATCAGTAACTTTTACCCCAACATAGGCTCCGGGAGAATAAGTGCCGGAAGTAAAATCTAACGTAATGGGTGAATACTCCGGAGTACCGGTAACATCACCTACTGGAAATACATAAGAACCATCAGCAGTAAATATTCTGCGACATTCGCCGGTACCATCTGCTACTATCATATTTGAAACAGTTGGAGTGCTTGCTACCGCTGCAGAACCCAGAGTAAGATTGTACGAACCAAGATTCAATCTTCCATCAGTTAGTGTCAAAGTGCCATCTATTGAAATGCTGCCTCCCAGTATTGCCCCGGCTGAATTATTCAGAGTTAAATTGTTAAATATTGTTTGCTGGGATCCTCCTATACTCTGAGCAGAAGCGCCATTGAACTCCACTGTTCCTCCATTGTGATCCAATGTTCCGTTGTTACTGAAATCACCAGCCAGGCTCAGGATGCCTAATGTGGATTTCAATGTACCTTGATTTATGGTCAGAGAATTGATTACTACCAATTGTGAACCAAAACTAAGTTCACCTGAACCTTCTTTCACAATGCTGCCTGTTCCGGTTGAAGTATAAATTACTCCAGGCATAGAAAGAGTTGATGTAATTGGATTTGTAACATTGATTGAAAGAACATTTGCTTTCAGGTTGAGTGTGCTAAGAATAAAAAGGTCGCCGAAAGCGCTATTGATACTGGTAATAGCTCCATCAATGTCAATCGGGCCAAGCCATATATTCGTTCCACTTACATTTACCAGTGAACTACCAGAAATCCCGGTCCCTGAAAGACTTAACGGTTCGTTGATAAACATCACCGGGGCACTTTCCAGTTCCAACTGAGCTGTATTATTAACGATAATCCCATTTGAAGGGTTGCCTGCGCCCTGCCCGTTTTGTAGGTTCAATATACCCGAGTTAACCGTAGTGGTACCATCGTACATATTTATTCCAGAAAGGATTAATTTCCCTGTCCCATTTTTTATTAAATCATTTGCCGCTCCACTTATTTCACCGGATATGCTTAATGTTCCGTCCACAGAAATTGATGCATTAGCAGGCAAAATCAAAGGACAAGAAATAGTTGCTGTGCCTGAGGGAATAGTTATAACAACTCCTGCATTCCCTGCTATGGTTAATGATTGAGAACCTGAAATTGAACCACCAGGCATATCCGTTATAGCCCTGCATTCTCCTGCCACATTCATTGTTACAGTAATACCTGGATTAATTGAGATGTCATCCCCTGTGCCCGGAAAACTTAAACTTCCCCAAGTCGCCTTATCATTCCAATTCCCATTCTGAATTGCAGTAAAAGAAGCTCCTTTAGCCATATTCCCAAAAGAGAGAAGTAAAACAAACAACTCTATCAGAATATAATGCTTGAACCGGAGTATTTTTTTCAATGTTGTAACAGGCTTATCTTTTACTTTTTGTACTGATCTCTATTTTGGTTTTAAACAGAAATGATTTGCATATCGCAGGTAATCAATACATTATGTTGTGCTTTTATCACATCCTGCATCATGGCGCTTTTTCCATCCAGGCAATCAGGCGAAATTCTATTAAACTACGCATAGTACTGCACTAATTTATAAACTTTTATGGCAAAAGTAATAGCATTAAGGCGCTAACAAAAGAAATATATCAGATTTCCTCATTTTCTTTCTGTACCATTCCCGGATTCTCATGTTTCAATTCAGAATCCTTTTCATAATCAGATTGTTTAACACAATAAATGTGATGATACGGAACAACCATTAATCAATCAAATTTGGACAAGATGGTTCTGCATTTAATAAATTTTCTCCCTGTTTTTCATATATGAATACAGGTGCAAAATTTTGTTATTACACTATTATGCATTGATTTGTCAAGAGAATTGCGAAAAAAAATATTTATAATTTTCCGAATAATTAAAGCGAAATAGCCACCACAGTAAAGTTAAAATTTCAATGTCCCGGCTCTTTCCAGAAAACCGCTATTTACAATTCATTTACAAACATTTACATTTAGTTTGTATTGTTTTACATTTCCTTTAATCCTTGCTTTCTATTTCAATGGATATTTGCAATAATAAATTTATTAATCTGAAAACGTATGAAAAACCTACTTCTTGTCGCTATTATTACAGTACTTGGCTTTTGCCAGGTAACTGCCCAGAATGCAAACCCTGCCAGTGCCGCTGCAGCAACAACAGTTGTCAATCCTAATGTCCCAAAAGCAAAATGGGATAAAACTGTCAGTGATTTTGGGGAAATCGTACAGGGAATACCTAAAGAGGCTGAATTTAAACTTACCAATGAAGGGAAAGAGCCACTTCTGATCCAGATGGCGAAAGCCGGTTGTGGTTGTACTAACCTGAAATATTCCCAGGAACCTGTTTTACCAGGAAAATCAACTATTGTTGCTGCTACTTACAACGCAGCGGCTATGGGACCATTCACAAAAAGTATCACAGTAACAACCAATGCTGATCCTAACCCTGTAATGCTACTGATTAAAGGAAGCGTTATCCCTAAAAAATAAATACTTCTTCCATTCAGAATTGTATCAAAAAAAAGCGGCTGGATGTATTTCCCGCCGCTTTCTCTATTTATCCGTATTGTCAACACCTGATGGCGGTGGTAATCTTCGCGCATCCTTCAACGCTTTGCTGATAATCCACTCCAATTGCCCGTTGGTACTGCGAAATTCATCCGCAGCCCATCGTTCGATAGCAGCATAAACTTCTTCCTCAAGGCGCAGGGCAAAAACTTTTTTCTTCGACATCTGATTTATTGATTACCGTAATTCCTCAACGAATTATTTACTTTAGCTTGATCCATTTAACTATTTCTTCTAAAGCAGTTGGCGAAAAGGTTTGTTCAATCTGAGCATATTCGGCGGGTAAACCTGTTTTACATTCCTGGAACAAATGATTCAGATTTGAAAATTCTTTTGTGGTAACATTCTTGTTTCCTCCTTTTAGCAAGGCTGCTTTAATGGCCGGGAGATTCTCACCTGGCGGCACTTGCAAGTCTTTTCCACCGTTTAACGCTAAAACACGGCAATTCACTTTTTCTAATGCCGGCGCAGGATTGTACCGGATAAAGTATTGCATCCAGGGGTTTAAAATCTGATCGACCTGAAGTTTAACAAAATCAGTATCACTGACTCCTGCCGGTTTTTGAGAATCAGGAGATTCTTTTAATTTTTGTACTAAGAAACCGGTAAGTTCTTTTCTTAAGGTATCAGTGTTATTGCATTTGATAACAAGATCAAATACTGCGCTGTTAATTTCGTGCGTTTTCTGCAAATCACTTTCTGATACACCTGATGCCTTGCCAATCAATTCCTGTTGAAGCAAAAGCAACTGGTTTCCGGGGATTCCTGTTCCTGCCAGCAATACTATAAAACTTACGTCTTTTGATTTTGAAGCAACCATAGGAGCAATAAGTCCTCCTTCGCTATGCCCGATAATTCCGATTTTCTTTTTATCAATTTCCTTTCTCGTTTTCAGATAAGATACAGCTGCTTCAACATCGGAAGCAAAATCCAGGGAAGTTGCTGTTTTAAAATCGCCTTCGGATTTTGCTACACCTCTGTCGTCATAACGTAATACGGCGATTCCATTTCTGGTTAAGTAATCCGACAATACAAGAAAAGGTTTATGCCCCAGAAGTTCTTCATCCCTGTTTTGTGGCCCGCTTCCGCTGATTAAAACTACAACCGGGAAATTTCCTTCTTTTTCTGGTAAAGTCAGAGTTCCTGATAATAATAGGTTCGCCTTCAAATTACGGAAAGTAACTTCTTCCGAATAGTACGGATAGGGTTTTACCGGTTCCTGTGGCCTGATCAATTTTGGTTTTTCAATACTGTCCCGCTTTAAATTCATTGGCAATGACTGGCCTCTTTGTGTGAAAGTACCAGTAATGCTGTCCGAATTATATTCTCCCTTATACTCAATTCCCGCATTTGAAACTTTTAAATCCAGAATTGAATTTTCAAAAGAGGTAGAAGTAACAGGAATCCCCTTTGCACCCTGGTCCGGACTGTCCATTGTGGAGGTATATCCTGTATCTGTTTTAGTAATATTGAACACCACCCTTAACTGGATTCCACTCACTTTCAGAACCCCGTTCCAATGCCCGGTAATATTCTGGGCTGATACAGTTAACGTCATTAAAACTATCAAAAATAAAAAAGTTGTTTTTTTCATCGTCTACCTTTTCAATATATTGCTTTTCAGGTCTTACTCTTTACCATTTTTTCAACGGCGCGTTTCATTTCCTCCTGCTGGTGAGTGCCAAATACTATCTGACTTCTGTTTTTCAGTGTAACTCTTATTCCTATTGTTCCGCTTACATTATACGCTGTTTTTCGGGTCAATAAGCGCCTTCGCCATCCCCATCCGCCAAATTCAACAATAGGTTTGTATTTCTCAACTTTTACATCAATAATCTCATCAAGCGGAATATGCCGCATTTTACGGATCAGAGGGGTGAATTTATACCTTATCCCATCCGACCAAATCTCAGTTACGAGACTTCCGTTCAATATAAAAATAAAAATGGTACTCACCACTACAAATGATACAATACTGCTCCAGATCAGGCCGTTATTACTCATTGGCTCTTCTCCATAAGGTCGGCCAAGGTAGAGTTGCTGGTAAAAACCCACCCCAAATCCACCAACAAGTAATATGATAGTAGCTAGCATTAACCATAGCGCTATAGTCTGGCGAAACGATTGTTCTTCCCTGTATAGTAGCTTTGGCACCATATCAATAAATTGAACCGGCATTTACTACTGGCGAAGCGTCTTTATCTGAACACAACACAACCAGCAGGTTGCTGACCATTACTGCTTTGCGTTCATCGTCCAGATCAACAATTTTCCGGTCCGATAGTTTATTCAGAGCCATTTCGACCATACTCACTGCTCCTTCCACAATTTTGGTACGGGCTGCAACCACGGCTGTTGCCTGCTGCCGCTTGAGCATAGCCTGGGCAATTTCTGCTGAATATGCCAGGTGGGCAATACGTGCTTCAATTACATTAATACCGGCAATAAGCAGGCGTTCCGAAAGTTCTTTTTCCAACACATGATTCACTTCCTCTCCACCACCACGAAGGGTGATATCAGTTTGTTCGTCATCAAAATTGTCGTACGCGTAATGACCTGCCAGTTTTCGTACAGCCGATTCGCTTTGTATTTCAACAAACCTGTTGTAATCATCAACCTGGAAAGCGGCTTTAAACGTTTCTTCAACTTTCCACACCAGAACAATTCCAATCATGATCGGGTTGCCAAGCTTGTCGTTAACTTTGAGCAACTCACTGTTAAAGTTACGGGCACGCAATGAAATCTTCTTTTTCACAAAAAACGGGTTAACCCAATAAAATCCGTTACGCTTTAAAGTCCCCTTATATTCGCCGAAAAGTGTTAGCACTGAAGATTCATTCGGATTAATAACCAGGAATCCGGTTGCCATAAAAGTAGCAAAAACCAGGCATAATGGTCCTGCTATTACACCAAATAATTGCTGGTTGAACATCACCAACATTAAAATGCCACCAGCAAGAAGTGCAAGTAGAATTGCCAGGCCCATATAGCCTGTTGAAGTTGAATCTAATTTCTCTTTTTCCATTTTTATTGATATTAAAATGATATCACAATGATACAACAATTTTTATATAATCCGACAAAATGAATAAAATTTTTTTTCTGAAAAGCATGAGTTACTTTTGCAGCTAAAGCAACCGAAAAAAATGATTAAAGCGTATAAACATATTTTTTTTGATCTTGATCATACTTTGTGGGATTTTGAGCGGAGTGCCGAAGAAACAAAGCGTGAAATGTTTGAAACCTTGAAACTAAAGGATAGAGGCATTGAAAGCTATGAAGCATTCAGGGAAAATTACGTTGGTATAAACATGGATTTATGGGCTTTGTACAGGGAAGATAAGATCGGTAAAGTGGATCTGAATTTCAGGAGATTTTATGATACGCTTTGTAAAATGGGAATTGATGACCGAAGCCTGGGCGAAGCAATGGCATCGGGTTTTATTGATGGAATTTCATCGAAAACATACTTATTCCCTTATGCTAAAGAAACCCTGGAATATCTTTGTGAGAGATATCCTTTACATATTATCACAAACGGATTTGAAGAAGTGCAATTCAGGAAACTGAAAAATTCAGGAATGGATCGCTATTTCACCAGTGTGATTACCAGCGAGGAAGCCGGATCTAAAAAACCGGATGCTGAAATTTTTCAATTCTCGCTTCGCAAAACCGGTGCCCTGGCAGAAGAAAGCCTCATGGTAGGGGATGATCTTTTGGTTGATATGGCGGGTGCCCGACAGATGGGTATCGATCAGTTGTATGTAAATCATGAAAAGAAAATACATGATGAACCGGTTACAATGGAAGTGTTTTCGCTGGAGGAGATAATGGGATTGCTGTAAAAAAAGTTAATAGTAGAATAGTTAATAGAAAATAGTCAATAAAGGAAATCCATTGCCCTGGCCTTCAGGCCGGGGGATAAAAAAGCAAAAAGAAAATAGTCAATAAAGGGATTCTATTGCCCTGGCCTTCAGGCCGGGGGAATAAATGAAATAGTAAACAGAAAATAGTCAATAAAGGAAATCCATTGCCCCGACCTTCAGGTCGGGGAAGGGGCATAAATAAAAATCATGTTCTTCGTACAATCTTCATTCAGACCTTTTCAAAAAAAAGACACAAAAAAACCCGCTTCATTGAGCGGGTATATTTTTCGGTTAAATGCTTTAGTTCTGTTTAGGAACAGGAGCATCTTCTGTTTTAGCTTCGCCTTTTTTACTACAGCTTTTTCCTTCTGCTTTACCACATGATTTAGCACAACCTGAAGCATTAGCTTCACCTTCTTTAGCACAGGCAGCTGTTTTTGCACTACTGCTTGCACAGCAGGCTTTTGCAGGAGTTTCTTTGCTGGAGCTAACTTTTTCAGTTTTAGCTTTTTGAGCTGTTGTTACTTTTTGAGCTGATGCTGTTGAAACAGTAAACGCAAAGATAAGCGCGAATAATGATATTACAAGTGCAACTTTTTTCATAGATATGATTTATTTAATGGTTACTAAAAATGAATAACGCAAAAGTATTATGAATTGTTGGACAAACAGACACTTATTTTGTTAAACATATGTTAATGATTTATTCCAGCTTAGCCGGGAAAACTGGAATACATATTAATACCTGCCACAGATTGCGCAGATTTCTCAGATTAAGACTAATTATCGCGGGTTAATTTTTTACAAGTAAATTGTAGAAAATAACTTGTAATCTGCGGCAATTTGTGAAGGGATTCCGCATGCTCCGCACTACTCTGTGGCTATGACAGATAATCAGGGTCTGAAAAATAGTTTGAAAATCTAATGCTTCCCTTTGCCAAGTATGGCAATCGGTGTTATTCCACCCTTAACTTTTTGATCAAGCGAAACTTCTACTTTGGCATCTACGGGCAGGTAAAGATCAACCCTGCTGCCAAACTTAATAAATCCCAATTCCTTGCCTTGCACTATTCGCTCGTTGGTTTTTGAATAACAAACAATCCTGCGGGCAAGAGCACCGGCGATCTGCCGTATCATTATCGGCCCGTATTTCTGATGTTCAACCACCACTGTATTTCGTTCGTTCTCGGTCGAGGATTTTGGATGCCAGGCTACCAGGAATGAGCCCGGCCAGTAATTAGTATATACAATTTTACCGGAAACCGGATACCGGTTAACATGCACATTATTGGGCGACATGAATACGGAAATTTGTAATCGTTTGTCATTAAAAAACTCATCAACAAACACTTCCTCAATAGCTACAACTGTACCATCGGCAGGACAGAGAGCTATATCACTATCCTCGACCAGTTCGCGGAAAGGCATTCGGAAAAACCTGACGACAATTATCCAGCAAACCAGTAAAGCAAGGTATCCGATGTAATGGAAAACAGTTTGTATGGGAAAAAAATAATGTATTGCAATCAACAGTGCAACAGTAACTATCGTTGCTGCGGCAATGCTGTTATATCCTTCTTTATGTATTTTCATTAAAAACCAGCGTATTAGATTAACGGCAAAAGAGTGCCAAATATACGAATACAAATGGAACAGAGAGTAAAACAGCATCAAAACGATCAAGAATTCCGCCATGGCCGGGAAAAATGTTACCGGAATCTTTTATTGCTAAACTGCGTTTCAACATAGATTCAACCAGGTCGCCGAGTGAACCTGATATTACAATTATTACTGACAGTATCATCCATTGCGAGCTACCAAGTTGTTTGAAGATAAACGAAAGCCCCCATGCTAAAAGTAAAGCAAAAACAGCGCCGCCTATACTTCCTTCCCATGTTTTACCTGGGGATATGCGTTCAAAAAGTTTATGTTTTCCGATCACAGATCCAACCAGATATGCCCCGGTGTCATTTGCCCACAAAATAAAAAGAAATCCCAACACAATCCCGTAATGATAAGGACCGGAAAGGACAACTGAATCAAAGAAATACATCATCAGGCCTAATGGTATAGCAATGTAAATAACCGCAGTCACACTAAGCGCAATGTTAATAAATGGATGTGCCTTATTCCGCCAGAGTTCAAGAATGAAAAGCAGAAATACAGTTGGGAAAACAACAAGCAAACCGGTTACTGCAATCAGACCCATTGCGTGTGCCGCGAAAGTGCTGTAGACTATAACTCCGGCAATCAATGTCGGCCATTTGGCAGGCTGAATATTTTCGTTCGAAACCAATGCGATAAACTCCTGCATACCTAGAATTGCAATAATTAACAGCAGGCACGCAAACACTGTTTGCCCCAGCACAGCTGAACCAACCATTGCTATTACAAAAAAGAGTGCGGTAAATGTACGGGTAGAAAAGTTATTCACCTTTAAATTCAATTATTAATTGCTTTGCTTTAAATACTTCTTCAGTTGGAACACAGACTTCAATTTCACCAAAACGATATGTTGAATCCTGCTTATTCATAATAACACATTCAATATCATTTTCAGCCATCATATCCTTTACCATTTCAGCTTCATAAAGCTGATCAGTACTGTAAATTGCTTCCCAGTTTTCGGACATAACGTTTAAATCAGATCGTCGGCAGGCGGAGTTTCAACCAAAATCAGAAATAATTCACGTGGGCCATGAGCACCCATTACCAGTGTTTTCTCTATATCGGCTGTACGACTCGGACCTGTTATAACCGAAAGCATAGAGGGAAGTTTGCCTGAATACTTATTCTGAACAGCCACAAATGCATCCTTCAGGTCGTCGACCAGTTGATTCGCATATGCAATAACTACATGTATTTCAGGATAAACATTTAACCTTCGGCTGGTTTTTGACGAAACCATTATGCTTCCCAGTCGTGCAATTAAAAATTCACACCCGGTAATGCCTACGCTGAGCTGTTGAAGAGTGTCCTCCCCAGAATCAAAGGGAACAGCGGCCGCTGTGAGCATATATTGAAATTCAGGTTCGGCACAATAAATATTATGCCATTCACATTCAGCATAAAGAGCTGATAATGTTGCTACTACTTCACTTTCATTTTCACAGTAAATGAAAACGCCTCCCACTTTTGTAAATTCCTGCGCAAAGTTTACATCCGATGTGTCATTCATCGGCTTATAAACCGGTGAATCGAAGTCAACTTTTGGAAAAGGATTGTCTGTTTTATAAATTAAGGCATGACGTACTTTTTTCAGCACCTTCTCCCTTGATGTACTTTCTTCCATTTTGAGGCTACGTTATTTACCCTGACTGTGTTTTTTCTGACAAGGTAAATTTATACAATTTCCCTTAATCGTATACAAGTGTTTTAAACTTACGAAAGAATATTTGGGTTAACCTCGTCCTCAGCTTTATCAGGATTATCACTTACTTCCGGTGAATCATCAACGGCTGGGGTAGTAGCAATTCTTGCAGCAGCTTCAGCATTCCTTTCTTCATTGGTTTCGCCATTGCTGTTGATCATCACATGATCATGATCAGGGAAAGGGCGTTTGCCGAAGATTTTCTCCAGGTCCTCACGGAAAATAACCTCTTTAAGAAGAAGGATTTCAGCTAACTGATTGAGTTTATCTCGATTTTCGGTAAGCAAAGCTTTAGCTTTATCGTACGATTCTTCAACCATTTTGTGGATTTCATCATCAATTACGCGGGCAGTTTCCTCACTGAAAGGTTTGGAGAATGAATATTCGTTTTGGCCGGAAGAATCGTAATAACTGATATTGCCTATTTTTTTGTTGAGTCCGTAAAAAGCAACCATGGCATACGCTTGTTTGGTGACTTTTTCCAGGTCATTTAAAGCACCTGTTGAAATTTTGCCGAATACGATCTCTTCGGCAGCACGGCCACCAAGGGTTGCAATAAGTTCGTCAATCATTTGCTCATACGTAGTAATCTGCCTTTCGTCAGGCAAATACCAGGCTGCTCCAAGCGCTTTACCACGGGGTACAATGGTAACTTTAACAAGCGGATGTGCATATTCCAGAAGCCAGCTTACAGCAGCATGCCCTGATTCGTGGTATGCTATAACTTTCTTTTCGTGTTGCGAAATGATCTTGTTGCGTTTTTCGAGTCCACCAACAATACGGTCGATGGCATCCAGGAAATCCTGCTTATCAATCATCTTCTTATCGCTACGTGCAGCAATCAGAGCGGCCTCGTTGCAGGCATTGGCAATATCAGCACCTGAAAAACCAGGAGTTTGCTTTGCCAGGAAATCGACGCTTGTTGATTCGTCCATTTTCAGGTTACGCATGTGTACTTTGAAAATAGCTCTGCGTTCTTCCAGGTCGGGTAGTTCAATGTATATCTGCCTGTCAAAACGGCCGGCACGCAGAAGTGCACGGTCAAGGATATCGGCCCTGTTGGTAGCAGCCAGAATAATAACTCCGGCGTTGGTCTGGAAGCCGTCCATTTCGGTGAGTAACTGGTTGAGCGTATTTTCACGTTCATCATTACCACCGGTCATAGCGCTACGGCCACGGGCACGGCCAACGGCATCAATTTCATCGATAAAGATAATGCTTGGAGCTTTTTCCTTGGCTTGTTTAAACAGATCGCGGACACGTGACGCGCCGACCCCAACAAACATTTCGACAAAGTCGGACCCTGAAAGGGAGAAAAAAGGAACTTTCGCTTCACCAGCCACTGCCTTGGCAAGTAAGGTTTTTCCTGTACCCGGAGGGCCAACAAGTAAAGCGCCTTTAGGTATTTTACCTCCCAGGTCGGTATATTTTTTAGGGTTTTTAAGAAATTCGACGATTTCCATTACTTCTACTTTTGCTTCCTGAAGACCGGCAACATCATTGAAATTTAATGAAACCATGGTATCTTTATCAAAAAGCTGAGCTTTGGATTTGCCGATATTAAATATCTGTCCGCCTCCGCCGGCACCGCCTTTGGTCATCATTCGCATGATCAGGAACCAGAGTCCAACCAGAACTACTATTGGCAAAATCCATCCCAGGATGTCGCCACCCCAGTTTTTCTGAGTCACATTTTTAATATAAACAGGAGTTGGAAGAGTGGCCTGTACTTCACGTATATCTTTTTCGAAAGTTTCGACTGAGCCTATCTGGTAAACATAATTAGCCGCTGCTGTGGCCAATGAATTTACCGGTTTAACATCCTTAAACTTTGGCAGTGAAAGTTTATCTTTCCGGATATATATTTCTGCGTGATCTTTATTTACCAGAAGTATTTTTTCAACTTCTTGATTTACAAGCATATCTTTTAGTTCACCCCAGCCAATTTCCTTTGGTGCGGCTCCCATATTATTGAGATACAGGCCAAACAGAATTATTCCAAGAATACCATAAATCCAGTAAAAATTAAATTTTACTTTTGGCATTTTAGGCATTTTGGGCCCGCCTGAACCTTGTGATTTATCTCCTTTGTTCTCCTCGTTGCTCATTAGTATAAATTCTAAAATTAAATTCTTAGTTAATAACCTTAACTTCTTCGCGTGGTGCGTCGGCCCACAATTTTTCCAGCTGATAAAAACCACGTGTCTCGGTTTGAAAAATATGCACAACCACGTCGAAATAATCAAGCAGTATCCATTCACAGTTTTCGAAACCTTCCTTGTGTGATGGCAAGCCACCAACAGCTTTTTTTACTTCAGCCTGCACTGAATCGGCAATTGCGTCAACCTGCGAACGGGATGCCCCATGGCATATGACAAAATAATCAGTGATTGAATTCGGGATTCCTGATAGGTTAAGCTTTACTATATCCAACCCGAGTTTTTCCTGCATTCCTTTAACAATAATGTCTGCAAGCATTCCCGAAGTTTCACTCTTTTTACGTTTCGCCATTTATGTTGAATTAAATTTCTTTTAGTATCTGTAATTCCTGCCATTAAGAAATATTTCATTCAATGCTGTCAGTGCTTCTCGCTTTTATGCAAAGCTAATCACTACATTCATTTTAATCATCTTTCACCTTAATTGATAACAGCTTGCAAAGATACGGATTTAAAGTAAATGTTTCTTTGCATTTAGAGCTGTAGCTAATCAAACTTCAGTCCTTTTTAAAAAACACGACAATTTGTCACAAAACGATTCACAGCTCTTTGAACGCTTTTGTGTGCTATTTGTTTAACTTTGCTTCTTAAAAGAAGTTAATATCTTAAAATCGGAATCTTGTGATGCCTGCAATACTGCGCCTTCCTGAAACTAAATCAACAAACAGCTTTGCGATTGAGCTTCTTATAAAAGATCATCCGGAAGAAGGTACTGTAATTATTGCCGATTACCAGACACAAGGTAAAGGCACAGACACAAATACCTGGGAAAGCGAGAAAGGAAAAAACCTCACTTTCAGCCTGATTTTATACCCTAAGCTGGCTGCAGATCAGCAGTTTTTACTGAACAAAGCTATTTCGCTTGGAATCTATGATTTCCTGGTGACAGAAATCCCCGGCCATAAAATCTCCATCAAATGGCCAAATGACCTTTATGTTGAAGACAAGAAAATATGCGGTATCCTGATACAAAACGCTGTGATGGGCAACAAGCTGCAGTATATGGTTGCAGGAATCGGCCTTAATGTGAACCAAACACTTTTTATAAGCGATGCGCCAAACCCGGTATCGTTGAAAATGATAACCAGCCTGGAATATAATCTTGACGAAATCCTTCAGAAACTATTATATTCCATTTTGGAACGCTATACTCATATTAGTCCGGAAACAGCCGGAAAAATTGAAAGTGATTATCAAACAGTGCTTTATCGACAGGGAGAATGGCATGATTATATCGTGAAAGGAGTCAAGGTCTGTTCAAAGATTACAGGCACTAATGCCTACGGCCAATTGCTGTTGAAAAATCAAACCGGCAAAACTATAGTTTGTGATTTAAAAGAAGTGAAGTTTATTATCTGATTGTAAATAGGGACCAATTCGGGTTTTAGTAATACGTAGTATAAATTTTACTAAACGTAAGCTTTGCTTAAAAACAGAGATCCAAATTCCATTATTGAAAATTGGATCTCTGGATATTAAAACAGGCTAAGCTCACTTTTCATGAGAATCAGCTCATTTTGCTTTTTTGCTGGTATTGATCTCCATGCCAATATTTCCCCTATTTACCGAAATAGGGTCAATCAGAAGTGAAGGAACCAGTTTAGTTCCATTATTAACGGTAAAAGTAGCATAGAATATTGTATTGCCTTTAGCCAAATCCATAGCCATTCGGGCGGCATTTGAAGCTAAATCCTCAATTGATTTGTAAACAGACATAGCTTGCAAGCCAAGGACAATATTTTCGCGGGCCTTAGTATCCGCATCCTGCCCCGCTACAAGAACTTTGCCAGCAAGTCCTTTTTCCTGCAAAGCTTTTATTGCTCCACTTGCAAGCAGATCATTTCCGCAAATAATAGCATCGACTTTATGCTTATTCAGACATTCCTTTGCCGCCTCATAGCCATCTTCGAAAGTCCATGCTTTCACCATTTTATTGTATACCAATTTAATATCACCCCGTTCGATATAGGGCTGAAGAATCCCCATTTGCCCGAATTGCAGCAAAAAGGAATTCTTATCAATAGATGCCCCGCCAATAAGCGCTACATTACCTTTCTGCAACCTGTTTTTAATATAATCCGCCTGCAATTGACCAACCTTAACATTATCAAAGGAAACATAATAATTTACATTAGCTTCCTGTATCAGACGGTCGTATGAAATGACATTGATAGAAGCCTGATTTGCCAGTTTCACGATCTCTGCCGCTTTTTTCAGATCAACCGGTAAAATCACCAGGACATCAACTTTTTGATCGATCAGTTGTTTGGCCTGTTCAAGCTGTTTATCCGGGTCGCCGTTCGCTGAAAGGCATATCACCTTACCGCCCAATTTATCAACATTTTGTATAAAATAGGTAGTATCCTGGGCCCATCGTTCAACATTATATTGATCCATCAATAAACCAATAACGGGTACTTTTTGCCGAGGTTTGCAGGATTGAATGAAGATTGACCCTGCCATGAGCAAAATCACAGAAAAGAATAAACGGGTTTTCATAACGTGTATGTATTTGGGGTTATAATTTAGTTACTTACACTAATCCGGAAGTTGTCAATTCTAATCTAATAAATAATGATCTAAAGATAAGGCGAAAAATAGAAAAATCAAAGTATTGTTGAAATTATTGTCTTTGAGTGCCAATTCATATATCTGATTATACGCCACTTATAGTTTTATTTAAACTGCAATATGTGCTCTTTTTGCAACACGCAAAAATCAGGCGGCTCTGAAATAAGAGTACCCGTGCTTATTCGAAACAGTAAAAAATAAATAGAAAATACATTTATTTAAGAGATAACGCACTGCTGATCAATCAGCTCCGCAGCATGCAGTTGAAGCTTGTTTGGTTCCATATTATCAGCAACCAACTCAGCTATATCTTTCACAACTATAGTGTTGCCTGAATCAAACGTCTTTTTACAGAGCGGGCAGGCTGTAACAAGTACATCAGGCCGTGATTGGCAAAGAATATTGAGCGCGTTATCGCGAATCACGTTTCGCTGAATTGCATTCATGGCTAAGTCACCAATGCTGCCTCCGCAACACAATGAGTTTGCCCGTTCTTCAGCCACATCTGAAACTTCGGCAATCTGTTTCAAAACATTGCGCGGCTGTTCGTAAATACCTGATCCTCTGCCTAATTCGCAGGGGTCGTGGTAAACGGCTTTAAGTGCAGAAGGTCGTAAAATAAGTTTGCCCTCCTTAACTAAATTATCAATAAAAACAGAATGATGCATCACCGTTATTCCTTCAAGTTTATAGTCATTGTTAAAGACTTTATAACAGATAGGGCAGGAGGTAACCAAAATTTTAGCGCCGGTATTTTTAATTTTCACAGTATTTTCTGAAACAAGTTTTAACGCAGCTTCCTGCATTCCGGCTAGTTTCAAAGGGCGGCCACAACAAATTGATCCATCTTCATCGAGAAAGGTGTAGCCAATCCCAGCTTTTTCGAAAATCTGTAACATAGCTCGTTTAACTCCGGGTGTAAGATGGCCCATACAACCCGCGAAATATACTACTTCAGTCTTTTTCTTAATAAGCGGTTGCTTCATCAGATAACTAAAATCTGAAATAATTCCTTTATTGTCAACACGTCTTGCCCCAACCCGCAATCCCAGCGTGTCAATACCAACCGGGCACGCTTCGAGGCAACGGCCGCACATCATACAGTTGGAATTAAGCTGAACATCAGTTTGCTGGTCGCGCAAAGAGCGGATAAAATATACAGCTGTTGAACCAGTGAGACCGGCCTGGTTCATCTGGCAAACGTCGATGCATACACCGCAACGGGGACAGGAATTGATTTCTATTTCACTGAAACTTCCGGGATATTTCCCTTGTTCGATCCCTGCATTACGTAAAAAGATCAGGATTACTTCCGTAGGAATATGCATAAACCTGCTCCATGGAAGTGTTACAAAGAAAATACCCAGCATAAATGAATAAGCCCACCAGGCTGGATAAGCCAGGTATTCCAAAGGAAATATCAGATTAAAAAAACTACCCAAAGTATTGGTAAGGAAACCTCCGCCCTTGTAAATACCGGCAGTAAAACTTTCGGCCAGCAAACGCATAGGAAAAATAAGCCAAAGTGAAGTGATTGCCCATTTATCAAAACTATTATGGACAGTGGTTCTTTTCAATCCGAACCATTTTGATCTTGTCCGTTTGAATAAAGCCAGAACCAACCCTGACAGAACAAAGAGCAGGATCAAATCCATTATAAACCTGAAGAAGCCTGGTAATGTGAATATCTCGAAAGGCAATACTCTTTTGTCGTGAATAAAGAATTTGAGAAATATCGGGTAATAGGGTGGGTTGATATGCCCGCCGCTATAAACCCGTGATTCGAGGTTACCCATCACTATCAGCAATAACCACCCAAGCGCAAAACTCATATGCATGAATCCCAGCAAAGGATTGCGTTTAAACATCCGGCGATGCAAAAGGCTTTCCATGAAGATTTCTTTAATCGTTTTCAGCAGACTGAATGAAAAAAGTGCCATTCCAGCCTTCACCCGATCGGATGCATCCATCATGGCGATCCAGCGGCTGTATTTAACCACCAAAACACCCAGAAGGAATAATAGCCCGATAAAAAAAGGAAGGACAAAAAGGTCAAAGGTCATTGGGGTAGGTGAGGGGTTAGGATTAGGGGTTAGGATTTAGGGGTTAGGATTTGGGGATTGGAATTTAGGGATTGGAATTTGTGTAATTGTTTTTTATGATTTTTTTTTCATTAATTCCCCGACCTAAAGGTCGGGGCAAGAGATATCCGGTATCTAGCTATATTTCACTATTTTACATTCACTATTTTACATTCACTATTTTCCATTTTTACCCTGAGCGAAGCCGAAGGGAACTATTTTCCATTCACTAATTACGAAGCAGACATCCTATTATCGCACAGCGCTTTGCTGATCTGAATCACAAGATTTCGGGTACTCACATTCCTGGGGCATACCAGTTGGCATTTTCCGCAAAGCATACATTTCGAAACTTCTTTATCCAGGTCCTTGGTTTCGCCACGACGCAATAAAAGGATAACCTGCCGGAGGCTGAAATCAGTAAACTGACCCGCAGTGCAGGTGGCAGCACAGGAACCACATGAAATGCAAAGATTTAAAGTGGGTTCGGCTTTTGTAACAATCTTACAGATGTCATGATTGTTGGCATCGAAATCAATCTGCCTGTCGCGGGTTACCGAATATCCAAAGTTTTTAGGTTTCTTTTCCATAAAAGCCGCTTATGATTTAAGATAATCGGCAACTGCCAACGCGGCGGAACGGGCATCAGCAAGCGTATCAGAAACTGATTTCGGCCCCGAACAGGTACCGGCAACAAAAACTCCCGGTATTTCGGTAAAGTTTGAACGCAGCACTTCGTCGACAGGTTGAATGAATCCGTCGGGAACATTCTTTAAACCGAGCATTGTTGTCAATGATTTTGTACCGGCACGAGGCTCCATACCTGCCATCAGCACCAACAGGCCGACTTTGATGCGGAGAGGTTTCCCCAGTAAAGTATCTTCAACTTTAACAACTATATTCCCTTCATGATCTTCGGTTGATTCACTGAGCCGGCCACGGATAAACTGTATATTGTATTTTTCCTGGGCTTCCTTGTACAGTTCCTCATAATGTCGGCCGAACATCCGCAAATCCATATAAAAACAAAATATTTCAGCATCAGGAAGCAGTTGCTTTACTTCAATAGCCTGTTTTACGGCAGTAATACAGCATACTTTTGAGCAATGCAGGTTGTTAACCTTTTCGTCGCGGGAACCTACGCAATGCACAAAGCCAACCCTTTCAGGCTTATTTCCATGCCGGTTTACAAATTCTTTCCCTGAAGCAAACAGTTCTTCAAGATCGGCCGATGTGATTACATTTTCATATATACCATATCCATACTCTTCTTTGCGATGTGAATCGAACAATTGAAAACCCGTGGTAAGAACAACAGCATCTGCTTTTTCCTGCCAGCCGTTGTGGCCAGAGATTGTAAAATAGTCGTTAACAGCTTCCAGGCCCGTAATTTTAGTAGCCGTTTGGATTTTTATAGTTGAGTTTAATTCTTTAGTGATAGATTCAAGCGCATCTTTCCCTGATAAAAGAGTCGGGAAGAGCGCATGCCATTTTTTAAGATGCCCGCCTGTTGCTTCTTCCTTTTCAACCAATGTAACACGGAAACCCAGCTTTGAAAGGCTGGCCGAAGTTTCGAGTCCTGCCGGACCAGCTCCAATTACTACAACGTGTTTTTCCATGATTTTATTTAGATGAACCTTTTTCCCTTAATGTGTAATTTAAAAATGATTTAAGAACAAGGATTAACGATTTTAGATTTTGAGGTTATGGCTACAAACTATTCTTCTGCGCAGTTTCAACGCTTTTCACGAAAATAGAAATCAATTCATTGCTTTCTTTTAAGGCAAAAAGTATTTTTTCTTCCGTTTTGTAAAGTTTTGACCGATGAATTATTTTCAAACAAATAAAACTCTCCCTTAATTCTTTCAATACAATTTTTATTTTATGAATAAAATCGCGCCTAGATTCCCCACTTTGAGCTTCACCATAATTTAATGCGGGAGATGTTCCGGAACGTAAAAGTTGTCCTGATAAATGGTTTGCTGCTCGTGAATCAGGCATTGATTCAACAATTTCAACAATTAAAACCGCAAAGCTTATCAACCTTTCTTCGAGATCATGTTTATCCTTAATATTATCTATTTCGGATTTGCTTTCTTCAAAAATCAAAAAACGTTAATCCATGTTCGTTATTTTCTCTTCCAAAATCAAAAATCGTTAATCCTTTTTCGTTTTTCTCTCTTCAAAAATCAAAAATCGTTAATCCTTGTTCGTTATTCTTTCTTTCAAAATTAAACCGTCATTCTTTATATTTTTCTATCCAAATTTCGCTAAATCAGATACCAGAAAATTAATCATTCTGCATAAAACTTTAAGTACGACGGTGATTCGGGCATTCCCAGGTCTTCCCCGTTTTTTCCTTTAAACTTTCGTGAAGCATCATATGGTATTCCAATTTTATCTAAAAGTGGTTCAGCCGGAACCTGGTGCACCTGCAAGCCGATTTCCCAAGGGTCGTATCCCATAATCATTCCAGCTACTTCCTCATAGGTAAATACAGGAATTCCCTGATTATTTTTTCCGTATGTCTTTCCTTCCATTTCGCTGAGAGCATACTGCCATCGATCAAGGAACATCGGGCATCCCGGGCAGTTGGTAATAATCATATCCGGTTCGTAAGGCTCCATTGAATCGAATTTCTTTTTGGAACAGGATAACGAAAATCCACGGTTAGCCTGCACAACATATTGCCGGAATCCAAATCCACAGCAATGCCGGCGCTCGGGATAATCTATTACTTCGCCGCCCCAGGCTTCAATCATTCCGGAAAGTACATAAGGATATTCGGCACCGCCAATGCCTTTGTGTGGGAACATTTTAGAATAATGACACCCGATATGTTCAACTACTTTTAGCGGTTCTCCTGTATTCTTGTCGACCAGTTTGTATTTGGCTTTTGCCGCAATCTGGTGCCTGAATTTATAAACAATATCACTGGCGTGTGCCAGGTTTTTGGGCTTGTTGAACTCACGTCCGGTTGCTTTAAACAGGTATTCCCGAATCTGAGCTTCCTTTTCAGGAAAATGATGCCAGGTTTCAAGAACTTCGGTATATAATCCAAAACTGGTAATGCACGACGCGGCATAATTTTCGTAGCCGGCTTCGGTCATAAGCGCAAATTGCCTGGCAATAACTGTCATGGTTGTATCAAAAGGAACTACATCCGAATGATACCCAATTCCGGTGCAGGATGTATGGTGTTGATTATCATGAATGTCCTTTCCAAGTTCATCCTTTACTATTTTAATAAATATAGCCTCAGCTCCTGGAAAGAATGTCTGCCTGATACAGCTCCTTGCGTAGAAATAATGATCATCCGCAATCTCTTTCTGATAATCCTGCCATATCAGCCTTTTCCCTTCCAGCTTCATTCGTGATTGTGTTTATTATTATTGGTAGTATAAACGTATTTAAAATATTCGCTGGTGGTATCAGTACCAAATCCGAGGCCCATTTCAGCAGCTTTCACTTTCGAAAATGACTCAATTTTATCGTAACGCTCCTGTCCACCGGTAATTTCAAATATACTCTTTAACTCATCCAGATCATCCTGTGAAATTTTACGAAGTGCTCCCGGGCCATCACCATTATAATTCGCGCCCAGCTTTTCCATCAGCGGATCAATATTTTCCAATTCCCATTCCCAAACGGGTCCTTGTTCCGGATGCATTGCCGGATCAACGCTACCTGGATGAACGCAATATCCGGTTGATAAAATCTGATCGCCGATAGCTCGTTTTACTGCCAATTGCTGCCGGCCTTTTTCGGACTTGGTAAAAAGTCCCATATCCTGTGAAAGCGATCGCAAAGCGATGATTATCAAGCCGGGAGCGTTGCCTCGGGGGCAACGGGTTTTACACGACATGCACTCCCCACAATACCATATAGCATCACCGCTCATCAGCTCAAGGATTTTTTCATCATCCTGAGATTGAACTGTGGTTGCAATAACACGCGGATCGTAATTGTAAAATTCGGCAGCAGGACATATTGCTGTACAGGTGCCACAATTAATACAAGCTTTCAAACCCTCGAAAAAGCGGACATCCTGCATCAATTCCTCATATACTTTTCCCATAATCCGACTTTAATTTGGGCCATACAATTTTGCCCAAAGATAAAACGCTTAAATATAATAACATAGAGATAAATTCTATATTTATTTATAAATTAAACTAATATATATTAGATTTTCCCCAACAGTTTTATACTTTTGATCAGAAATCCCAACTGTGCGTTGAAACTGCTTTAAGCTTTTTCATCGATTGCGATTGAAATATCCTTTACTTCTTTGATTTTATGAGAGCATTAGGCTTCCTCTGATTTACAATTTTTGATTACCTGACCCACTGCATAAGAATAATATTCGTAAAATAAATTTCTAAAAAAGGTAGTATGATTAATGAATTATTCGCAAATCTGAATAATACATCCGCTATATTTAAATTATTTGGTGATCAATATTTAAAAAGCGAAGATATTGAACTGATAAAGGGGAATTCGCAAAAACTGATTTTCAATAAAGGGGAAGTCTTAATTAAACAAGGTTCCAGATCAACCCATGTGGTTTTCCTTTTTAAAGGTATTATTAAACATACCTATCAGCAGGAAAATTATAAAAACATGATTCTTACTATCACTAGTGCGCCTAGTCTGATAGGTGGTGCCAATATGTTTAATGATGGTAAGAATATATTCTCAGTTATAGCCGTTGAGAGTTGCGAAGCTTTTATGATTGATATAAATATTTTAAAACAATTGTTAATGCAAAATAGTCAGCTTGCGCTTAAACTCTTTGATATAGTATCAGAAATGTCAAAAGACAGTATTATCAACTTTATAAATTTAGCACATAAACATGTAAACGGCAAGGTGGCTGATATTCTGCTTTATTTATCCGAATCGGTGTATAAAAGCCAAAAGTTTACCTTATCATTAACACGAAGAGAATTGTCAGAATTTGCCGGCATCTCGGAAATTAATTTTATTACCACCCTCAAAAAATTTGAGAAAGATGGAATTGTAAATTCAAACTGTAAAGAAATAGAAATAGTAAATAAGGCGCAGCTGGAATTAATAAGTAAGCTGGGATAAGGTTATTCGGCGTGATGTTCCTTATTTTTCCATTTCCTCTTTCAGTTTGGGAACAATCATATCCACAAAATTCTGCAGGGGTTTTTCAGCCATCATGGCTATAAAAGGATTCATATCGGCATCAATCACCATCTGAACCTGGCAGTGTTCGGTATCGCTTTGCCGGATAAATGTTTCTAAAGTAAATCCAAATGGGAGTTTGCCTTCGCCAATCATGATTATTTCAGTACACGGAGTTTTGCTGGTGATACGCAAACCCAGAGTTGCAAGACCTTTAACTTCGAAGGAACAGGAATCGCCTGTTGATTGCCAGTTTACTACCTGCTCCGGCAAAAGTCGTCCAAAATTATCGAAATTGCTCAGGAAATCATATACTTTCTGCGGCAGGCAATTTATGATCGCCTTCTGACTTTCTATACGTCTGCTCATTTGTCCAGCCCCCAGTTTCTTGGATTCTCGCGCCACTGAATAAGTGATTGCATATCTGAATCCTTAATTTGATTTTGCTCCAACGCTTTTTTAATAAGGTAGTCGTAATTAGTAAGAGTATGCAACGTACAATTTGCAGCCTTGAAACTTTCCTCCGCATCGCTTAAGCCATAGGTAAAAATGGCAACCATTCCTTTCACATTGCATCCTGCGTCGCGTAAAGCCTGCACAGCATTCAGGCTGCTTTTCCCTGTTGAAATAAGATCTTCGACAACTACAACCGACTGGCCGCTTTCAACTACACCTTCAATTTGATTTTCCAGGCCATGACCTTTTTTCTCCGAACGGATATACACGAAAGGTAATCCCATTTCCTGTGCTACAAGTGCACCAATAGCAATGGCTCCGGTTGCAACTCCTGCAATCACGTCAACGGTTCCAAACTCTTCATTTATCAGCTTAACAAACTCCTGACGGATATATGTGCGGATTTTAGGGTATGACAACGTACGCCTGTTGTCGCAATAAATGGGGGATTTTATACCGGAAGCCCATGTAAACGGGTTAGCATTATCAAGCTTTATTGCTTTAATTTGCAAAAGCGATTCAGCAGTGATAAGTCCGGTTTCTTCAAACTTTTTTCTCATGGTACAAAGGTATACAGTTTTTTTAAATGAAAAAACAGTTTTAATCGGCCAGGATATGAACCTTCATGAAACCATGCCAGATGAAATGGTTTTGCATTATACGGATAAAGCCTCTCTTTTAAAAGCTTACAAACGTTTTTACCTGGATGAAGACTGCTTAAAATTAATAATAAAAACCAATACTAATTTTCCCGAAGCCTGTAAATTTTTCAATGAAATGTTCACCCGTATTGAAGCGGCGGGTGGAATAGTCCGAAATCAGAAAGAGGAATATCTTTTTATTAAAAGACTGGGTGTTTGGGATTTGCCAAAAGGGAAGTTGCATAAAAAAGAACCTGTTCAGGCTGGTGCTTTGCGTGAGGTTACAGAGGAAACAGGCCTTGCCAATCTCACTATTGCAAAGCAACTTCCGTCCACTTACCATATTTACACGGATAGAAAAGGTAAGGAAATTTTAAAGGAAACGTATTGGTTTGAAATGTTTTGCAAAGAGGATCAAAAACTCGTTCCACAACTGGAAGAAGATATTACCGAGGTAAGATGGTTTAGTGCCGGGGAGTTAAATATTCCTTTAAATAACACATATGCGTCGCTGCGTTTACTGCTGGAAAGCTATCTGAAAGATTAAAATATCAAACTATGATACTTGATCTGTTTGCCTGGAATTTATTTTTGCCACAGATTTCACAGATTGCACAGATTTAATCTGCTTCAGCAGTTTTAAAAAATTAAAATTGTGCCTATGAAATTAAAATTTTTCTGCGTAATCTGTGAAATCTGTGGCATATATTTGTTATCCGGGATTTGCATGTTCTGAGTAGTCGCAAACTGATAATTGCATCAAGTTTTATTTCATATTTAGAAATTATAGAAAAAAATATCTTATCATCACACAAATATTAATTCTATTTATACTGATTATTAACTACTTCATGTTATTTGAGCGCTATTTAAGAGTACCTTTGCCGGCTAAATCTTAAATCTTTTAATGAATACATTTGACCAATTGGGCCTTCAGGAAAATATCCTGAAAGCAATCAAAGAACTGGGGTTCGAAAACCCTATGCCCGTGCAGGAGGCCGTTATCCCGCGAATAATTGAAAACAACACTGACATTGTTGCCCTGGCACAAACAGGAACAGGAAAAACCGCAGCTTTTGGATTACCGCTGCTTCAGCTTATCGATCCTGACAACAAAAAAACACAGGCACTCATTCTGAGCCCTACACGCGAACTGTGTATGCAGATAGCAAGTGACCTGAATTCTTACTCAAAATATATGCCTAATATTAAAGTTACTGCCGTTTATGGTGGTGCTAGTATTGAGGCACAGGCAAAACAGCTGAGAGCCGGCACGCAGATTATCGCCGCCACCCCGGGCCGTATGCTCGACATGATTATGCGTAAATACGCTGATCTGTCGGAAGTACGTTTCCTGGTTCTCGATGAAGCTGACGAAATGCTCGATATGGGTTTTGAGGAAGATGTTCAATCAATTATTGAAAGTACTCCCAAAGACCGCCACACATTCCTTTTCTCGGCTACCATGCCGTCGGATGTTGAAAAAATTGCCCGGCGGTATATGAAGAACCCTGAAACATTAAGTATGGGTCAGCGCAACGTTGGTGCAACTAACGTGAAACACATGTATTACCTCACCCATGCCAGGGACCGTTACACCGTTCTGAAGCGTGTTGCCGATTTCCATCCTGAGATGTATGCCATCATTTTTTGCCGCACACGCCAGGAAACACAGGAAATTGCAGATTCACTTATCCGCGACGGTTACAATGCGGATGCACTTCACGGCGATTTATCACAATCACAGCGTGATCATGTAATGAAGAAATTCCGTGAGAAACACCTTAACATGCTTGTAGCTACTGATGTAGCTGCACGTGGTATCGATGTTAGCGATCTTACCCACGTTATTAACTACCAGCTGCCTGACGATACCGACAACTACATTCACCGCTCTGGTCGTACCGGCCGTGCAGGTAAAGATGGCGTAAGTATTTCCATCATCAATATGAAGGAAAAAGGCCGTATCAAAATGCTCGAAAGGCAGATTGGTAAAGCTTTCAGTGCAGGCAAAATTCCTTTAGGACGCCAGGTTTGTGAAAAACAACTGTATCACCTGATCGACCGTATGGAAAATGTAAATGTAATCGAAGACGAGATCAATGATTTCCTTCCTGTCATTTACAAGAAACTGGATGCAATGAGCAAAGAAGAAATTATCAAACGCTTTGTCTCGATTGAATTCAACAGTTTCCTCGAATATTACCGTGATGCCAAAGATCTGAATGTTGACGAATCGCGCGAGCGTGGTGAACGTTCTGATAGCGGTTCATACACCAGGCTGTTCATGAGCATTGGCCGTAAAGACGGACTGACAGTTCCGAAACTTCTCGGCATGGTCAACGAATTTACCAATAGCCGTGATTTAAAAGTCGGCAGGATTGAGTTGGGTGACACCTTTACTTTTATTGAAGTAGATACCAAGTATTTGCCATTGTTTATGGCGTCTTTTAAAGACCAGACCATGAACGAAAGGCCGATTAAAGTAGATGTTGCAGAAGATCAGACTTCGTCGGAACGGCCAGGTCGTTCGTCGTACGGAGGAGGAAGAGGCGGAGATCGTGGCGGAGATCGCGGCGGTTACAAAGGCGGACGCAGCGGAGGTGGAGATCGTGGTGGTGATCGTGGCGGCTCAGGCGGCGGCGGTTACAAGAAAAGCTATGGCGGATCAAGCGACAGGCCAGCGTATAAAGGAGGCGGAGATCGCAGAAATGATTCAAGCCGCTCGGCAACCCGTCCGGATTCGGACAGAGGTGGCAGCAGGCCTTCAGGCGGAGAACCATGGTATAAGGAACAAGCCGGTAAACCTGGGAGAAAGAAAAGGTTCTAATAAATCCGAATCTTTAAACTCCAATCTGGAAAACAGATAGACTTCAAATAAAAAACGCCCCAGAAATGAGGCGTTTTTTTTATTTATTGCTCCCGGCGAATTCGTATAATCAAATTTCAGGAGAGCTTAACCATTCACTGTTCACTATTAACTATTCACTATTCACTATTCACTATTAACTGTTTTTCGACCCCAGCCATCTCTCAGCCTCAATAGCAGCCATACAACCTGTGCCTGCAGCAGTTACAGCCTGGCGATATACATGATCCTGAACATCCCCGGCAGCAAATACGCCGGCAACATTTGTCCGGGTACTTCCCGGAATGGTTTTAATATATCCTTGATCGTCCAGGTCAATTTGTCCTTTAAATATGTCAGTATTAGGAGTATGGCCGATTGCCACAAAAAATCCCTGCACTTCAATTTCTCTGATATCGCCTGTTTTCGCATTTTTCAGACGGGCACCGGTAACAACTTTATTGTCGCCTGTAATTTCCTCAGGAAGTGAATCCCAAAGAATCTCAATATTAGGCGTGTTTTTAACCCTGTGTTGCATAGCTTTCGAAGCACGCAACTCATCGCGGCGAACGATCAGGTATACCTTTTTACAAAGTTTTGCCAGGTATGCTGCTTCTTCACAGGCAGTGTCGCCACCACCAACTACGGCTACATCCATTCCTCGGAAGAAAAATCCATCGCACGTTGCACAAGCCGAAACACCATGACCGTTATATCTTTTTTCCGATTCAAGTCCCAGCCAGCGTGCGGTAGCGCCAGTGGAAATAATTACAGTATCCGCTTCAATTACTTTACCGCTATCAGTGGTTGCTTGCAGCGGGTATTGCTGAAAATCAACTTTTTCAATTATACCAAACCTTACGTCGGTTCCAAACCGCTCAGCCTGGTGCTGCAGATCTTCCATCATAGCGGGACCGGTTACACCTTTCGGGTAGCCGGGGAAATTATCTACTTCGGTGGTAGTGGTTAGCTGTCCGCCCATCTGCATACCCGTATAAACAACAGGTTTCAGGTCGGCACGGGCGGCATAAATGGCAGCAGTATACCCGGCAGGGCCGGAGCCTATAATAAGGCATTCAACTTTTTCAATTTCAGAGGATGACATGATATGGTTTTAATTTAGGGGTGCAAAAGTAATGTTTTTCAATGGAATGACATAAATTATACCATTCTGAAATAGGCTAAATAAATCAATAAAAAAGATGATATGGATATGACAGATTGGCGGATTATTTGTACCATTAAGGCATAAATTTTCGCGTTCAATAAATAAAAGATACAAGTCCGAAGTCTCAAATTTCAAGTTCCAAGACCTGTCCTGATAATTCCTCTTGGAATTTGGGGCTTCATAAATACGACAACTTACCACATGTTCAGTTCAATTCTAAAAACTCTCTTTACGATCGTGTTTTCTATGGATTAGCCTATGTTGAAAAATGCGGAAATCCATCAAAAATCCAGAACGGTTGTTTGTCACAGGTCTATTTTAATCAAAAAAACAGATAAACTGATTCGGGCAAAAAGCTCCCTGTTATCGCCAACAATTTTCTATCCGGTAAATTTCTTTACTTTTAGTGAGTTCCAATTATACACAAAATCGATTTTACAAGCCTTATGCAGTCTTGTTCCCTGTAATAAAGCACTGATTTTGTGGATCGAAAGTTTTTTTGCCGGAAACAAAATAATATAAAAGATCGTATCTTTATAAAAGCACAGGCCCACAACCAATTAAAAAACGTTACTGTTTTAATGCTGAACAAAAAAATCGGGGTTTGATTCAACAATAAAACCAGGACTACAGTCGAAGACAAAATACGGTGTGTGAAAACCGGAAATTGTTATACAAGTTTGCGATGTGTTAGTCTGGAAGACTACTTAACAGCTCACATTACAGTTAATAGCTGGTAGAAAGAGCCTGATTCCCTATAATTTACTAATAATATCTATTATAAATATCAGATGAAAACTCATCCTGCCATGACCTTTACACACCATCAGATTTCTTCATTGAAATTACTGATGGACACTGGATTAAATTCTACTGATATTTCGAGTTACGATGAGCAGTTTCTTAGTAAAACACTGCAAAAACGAATGCTGGAAATTCATTGCGCCAATGCAGACGATTACCTTGAGCTGATTAAGCAGAATGCAGAGGAAGTCGGTTTCTTTTTGAATTCACTTCAGATAGGATACACCGAATTCTTTCGTAACTCCCTCACTTTCTCAGTTCTGGAGCACATTATACTACCCTCACTGATACAGAAAAAGAAAGATTCGAAAAGGAAAGAGATCCGTATCTGGTCGGCAGCCTGCTCCGGCGGTCAGGAATCGTACAGCCTGGCGATGGTAATGGAGGAACTTAAAAACGGGGATACAAAAAAATTCAGTTACCGCATTTTCTCTACCGATCAGAACGAAGCATTAGTACAAGAAGCCCGCCTAGGCCATTATACTCAGAATGCACTAAATAACCTGAGTTTGAAACGTATAAATCAGTGGTTCACTAAAAAAGGCGATACTTATACCGTAAAGCCGGAACTGAAAAATAACATTGATTTCTCAGTATTTGACCTGTTCAGCATGGAATTGAGTTGCCCGCCTGCCAGTATTTTCGGGGAATTCGATATTGTAGTCTGCGCCAACCTCCTGTTTTATTATAAAAACGAATACAGGCAGGCCATGCTCAAAAAAACAGGAAACTGTATGGCTGCCGGAGGTTACCTGGTAACCGGTGAAACTGAACGGCAAATCTTAATGGATCAAAATTATACCGAAGCATTTCCGCAATCGGCTATTTTTCTTAAAAAGTAGCATGCCCGCCCGGCGGAGGCGGAAGATACGAGTAAAATACTTTGAGTACACGGATACTGAATGAACTCGGATTACCTGGAAATTTAATGATGAGACACGTTTGCCTGTTGGCAAGCTAGGATGAAGCTAAGAAATCACCCTGTCCGCGATTTGTAAGCAGAAACAAAAGTATAAGATCATAAAGCAGTAAAAAGCAAATACCATGAACCTGAAAAACCTCTCTATCGGCACACAGCTCAAAATTGGCTTTGCCACCATGCTGCTATTTGTAATCATACTGGGTGCATTATCCTATCAGCAATCGGACAAAATTCACCAGCAAACCGAAACCATGTACAATCATCCGGTACTGGTTCGGCGGGCAATCGGTTTGTTGCATTCCGGTTTGCTTGACATCCGTCTCAGTATGAAAGACCTGTTCCTGGATTCAGAAGAGAAGGAAATTGCACAGAGCCTCAACCGGATCGAAACACAGAAGGCGAATGCTTTGGCGCAGATTGACCAGATTTATACTTCCTACCTGGGACCACCTGCTGATGTTGACTCGTTAAAGCAAGCCTTTATACTCTATAATTCAGTGCGTGAAGAAACCGTACGTCTTTTTCGTGCCGGAAAAATTCAGGAAGCAGCAAGCCGGACTAAAAACATCGGAATTGGAGGGAAACAGTCCGAAAAGGTGCTTGCCGCACTTCAAAAGATTGATGATTTTGCCCGCTTTAAAGGAGATACCCTATATGCAAATTCCATAAAATTAAAAAACACGCTTCATTCGCAGCTACTCCTCCTCATTGCTGTTTTGCTGGTTCTTTCATTCTTTATCAATTTCTTGCTCTTGCGCAGCATCCGGAAACCACTGACTGAACTCACCAACGCTACCCAACACTTTCACATCGGTGATATGGAAGCTCGTTGTGCATATAAATCACAAAATGAAATCGGCGCGCTATCCGCTTCTTTTAACACACTGGCTGAAGGTATTCAGGCTACCATCAGTCTGAACGAAAAAGTGGTGAGCCTGTCGCGGATGTTGCTGAGCAAATACGAGGTAAAAGAATTCTTCCAGGAAGCGATTAATGCGCTTTCCATTCATACAGGCTCACAATTGGCAGCAGTGTACCTGTTGAGCGACGATAAAAAAACTTTTGAGCACTTTGAATCCATCGGGGTTGACGACAATGCCCGCCAATCGTTTGCCGCCGACCGGTTCGAAGGCGAATTCGGCGCAGTACTAACGCAATCTAAAATACAGCATATCAAGAATATACCTGCGGATACACGCTTTGTTTTTCATACCGTAAGCGGCAAGTTTATCCCGAACGAAATTATTACCATTCCCATACTTACCAATAACGAAGTAGTAGCAATTATTTCGCTGTCAAGTGTAAGCCCTTTTACAAATCAGGCAATCCAACTGATTGACAGCATTTTTGTTACCCTCAGCGCCCGGGTGGAAGGAATAATTGCCTACCATAAGATGAGGAAATTCTCGGAAAAGCTGGAATTTCAGAACCGCGAACTCGAAGCCCAGAAAACTGAAATGGCATCGCAATCGGCAGAGGTAACGGAGCAGAATATGGAACTGGAAATGCAAAAGAAACAACTTTCGGAAGCCAACCAGCTAAAAACCAATTTCCTGTCGAATATGAGCCACGAACTGCGTACGCCGCTTAATTCGGTAATTGCCCTTTCGGGAGTGCTTAACCGTAGGCTGGCCAAACAGATTCCGGCCGAAGAATACAGCTACCTGGAGATCATTGAAAGGAACGGGAAAAACCTGCTCTTCCTTATTAACGACATCCTGGATATTTCGCGCATCGAAGCCGGGCGCGAGGAAATTGAAATTTCGAGGTTCGATGTCAACGACCTGATTTCTGAAATTATAACCAATATGAAGGTACAGGCAAAACAGAAAAATATTGAGCTTATACAAACCGAAATAAACCCTGACTTATACCTCAGCAATGCTGCCTTATACCTGAGCAGTGATATGGTTAAATGCCGGCATATACTGCAAAACCTGGTAAGCAATGCCGTGAAGTTTACCGAACATGGCAAGATTGAAGTAAAAGCACGAGAGATCAATACTAAAATTGAGATAACGGTTTCTGATACAGGAATAGGAATTTCCGAAAGCAACCTGCCACATATTTTCGATGAGTTCCGTCAGGCCGACAGCAGTACTTCGCGCAGGTTTGGCGGCAGCGGACTGGGGCTGGCCATTGCTAAAAAATATGCAAGCCTGCTCGGTGGCACCATCACAGTTAAAAGTGTTTTTGGTGAAGGTTCGGAATTTACCCTGATTCTTCCAATGCAAACCAATGGTGAAAGCCATTTAACCGAAGTTAAAACCAAAGCCGTTCATCATTTTACAGTCAGGCAGGCAAATGCGGAAACAGTTTCCGTTTCACAGAACAAAACCGTTTTACTGGTCGAAGACAGCGAGCCGGCAATCATTCAGCTAAAAGATATACTGGAAGAAAGCGGCTATAAGATCCTGGTTGCCCGCGATGGTGCTGAAGCGCTCGGAATAATTGCCCAAACCATTCCTGATGCTATGATCCTTGACCTGATGATGCCGGGAGTTGATGGATTTGAAGTACTGGGAACTCTCCGCGGAGCCGAACAAACAGCTCATATCCCGGTGCTGATTCTTACAGCGAAACATATCACAAAAGAAGAACTCAAATTCCTGACCCGCAACAATATTCACCAGCTTATTCAGAAAGGCGATGTAAACCGCATCGAACTGCTTGGCGCTGTGGTTGCTATGGTTGAGCCCCGAATGCCGGAATCCCCCCAGCCAAAACGGGAAATACATCCTATTGAGGGCAACCCATTGGTGCTTGTAGTAGAAGATAATCCCGATAATATGACAACCGTTAAGGCATTATTAGATGGCAATTATACTATCCTGGAAGCTACAAACGGGAATGAAGCCGTGAAAATGGCCGACATGCATAAACCCGACCTGATTTTAATGGACATTGCCCTGCCGGAAATGGATGGCATTGAAGCATACAGGGCTATCCGGAATAAAGCTCATTTACAGCATACCGCTATTATTGCACTCACCGCCAGTGCTATGACTTCCGACCGCGAAGCTATACTGGCACACGGATTTGATGCCTATATAGCAAAGCCCATCGACCAAAAATCATTTTTCATTACTATAAATGAGGTTTTATATGGAAAATAGAACGATAAAAATCCTGGCCATCGACGATAACCAGGATAACCTGGTTACCCTGAAAGCGTTACTAAAGGATACATCCCCTGATGCCCTGTTGCTTATGGCAACTTCCGGGGTAAAAGGACTTGAAACAGCCGCTTCCGAGAAACCGGATGTGATACTGCTCGACGTTATTATGCCGGGCATGGATGGATTTGAAGTTTGCAGGAAGCTTAAAGCAGACGCAGCACTTTGCGACATCCCCGTGGTATTTGTTACGGCTATTAAAGGCGATAAAGAAAGCCGCATCCTTGCCCTCGAATCCGGTGCCGAGGCCTTTCTTTCGAAACCCATAGACGAAAGCGAACTCACCGCCCAGATCAGGGCTATGCTGAAAATAAGTAAGGCCAACTTCGAAAAACGAAATGAAAAAGAAAGGCTTTCGGCCCTGGTTGAGGAACGTACCAGTGAACTACAGAAAAAAAACCTGCTCAACTTAAACCTGCTCGAAGATATTAGAACCGAGATGGAAGTCAGGAAAAAAACGGAGATGGAATTACGCTTAAGCGAGGAAAAATTTTCTAAATCGTTTTACACCAGCCCCGACTCAATAATTATAAACAGGCTCGACGATGGCAAAATAGTTGAAGTAAACAGTGGCTTTAGAAGAATAACGGGATATGAAGAAAGTGAAGTTATAGGTAAAACAACAGCAGAACTTAATTTGTACATAAATCCCGAAGAACGGAATGCAATTATTCATGAACTAAAAACTACCGGGCAGGTAAAAGATTTTGAATGCTGGTTTGCAACTAAAAACGGCTTGCCAATACTGGGTTTGCTTTCGGCTGTTACTATTGATATTAATGGCATCAAGCATATTTTAAGTACCACCCGCGATATTACAGAACGCAAACAGGCTGAAGAGGCATTAAAGCTAAGCGAAGGAAAATACAGGCAGCTTGTTAATAATACCGATACCGGTTTTGTGGTTGTTGATGAAAAAGGAGTTGTTGTTGAAGCAAACGATCCATATTTGAAATTGGCTGGCTATGGATCATTTGAGGAAATATCAGGTCGTTCGGTACTTGAGTGGACCGCTCCTGATGAAGTTGAAAACAATGCAGCGAGTATTGCCTTAGGTTCAAAACAAGGTTACGTTCAAAACTTTGAAACAGTTTACCTGCGTGCTGATGGAACAAGGATAAACATTATTCTTGATGCAACATTGCAGAGCATGCCGGATGGTAGGAAGCTACATGTGGCTTTTTGCCGCGATATTACCGAACGAAAACGTGTGGAAGAAGCACTCCAAAAAAGTGAAACGGAATTTCGCCAGTTGGCCGAAGCCATGCCACAAATCGTCTGGATTACCCGCCCCGATGGTTGGAATATTTTCTTTAATCAGCAGTGGGTGAAATATACAGGACAAACGTTGGAAGAAAGTTGCGGAAATGGGTGGAATAAACCATTCCATCCCGACGACCAGCAGCGTGCCTCGGATGCCTGGCAAAATGCAACCACTAATCTGACCACTTATTCGCTCGAATGCCGCCTCCGCCGTTTTGATGGGGAATACAAATGGTGGCTGATCCGTGGGGTTCCCATATTCGATGATAATGGTGCAGTAGCCAAGTGGTACGGCACCTGTACCGACATCAACGAACGGAAACAGGCGGAAGCTTTACTGATTGAAAGTGAAAAAAGGAATCGGGGCATACTGGCGAATCTGGATGCCGGCATTGTGATTCATGCACCCGACACCTCTATTGTTTTAAGCAACCCCAAAGCTGCCGAATTGCTGGGGCTGAGTGAATTGCAAATGCAAGGGAAGCTGTCAGCTGATCCGGGCTGGCAGTTTATTGACGAGCACAAAAAGCCTTTGCCTCTCAGTGAATACCCTGTGAATCAAATTAAATCGCATAAAAAAATACTTAAGGAATTCATTATCGGTGTCTGCCGACCCGTAACCAACGATGTGGTTTGGCTGATGGTAAATGGATTTCCTGTTTTGGATAAAAACGGGGAGATATCTGAAATATTAATCAGTTTTATCGACCTTACAGATCGAAAGCAGGCAGCAGATCTGCTGCAAAAGAGCGAGGAAAAATACCGTACCATATTCGAGAATGTTCAGGATGTGTTTTACCAGACCGACCTGGCAGGTACCGTTGTTGAAATGAGCCCGTCAATCTACAATTTATGCGCATACAAAAGGGAAGAACTTATTGGCTGCAAGGCATCCGTGCTGTATAACAAGCCCGATGAGAGAGGCTTACTTGTAAATGCGATACTTCGGAATGGCGAACTTTGGGATTACGAACTGGAGCTTAAAACAAAATCCGGTAAAATTAAATTCGTTTCAATCAATGCCCGCTTAATTAAGGATAACGAAGGCAGGCCAACGCATATCGATGGCGCAATACGGGATATTTCCGAGCGCAGGCTGGCGGTAGCGAAATTAAAGGAAAGCGAGGAGTTTAGCCGGTATTTATTACAAACCATCCCGTTTGGTATGGATATAGTTGACGAAAAAGGAACTATTCTGTTCCGGAACGAGAATCTGAAAAAACTTTGCGGAGAAGAACTCATTGGTAGTAAATGCTGGGAAGTATACCGCGATGATAAACAGCAATGTTCCGATTGTCCGCTAAAAGCCGGAATTAATTTAGGAAAAACAGAGGTTTATGAATCATCTGGAGTGCTCGGAGGCAAAACATTTGAAGTGATTCATACCGGGATTAGCCATAAAGGCAAGGAGGCTATGCTCGAAATATTTATTGATATTACCGGGCGTAAACTGGCTGAGAGAGAGCTGATAAAAGCCAAAGAAAATGCTGAAGAAAGCGAAGAAAAATATCGCCTGGCTGAAATAGATTTGCTGGAAGCACAACGGTTGGCAAATATTGGCAGTTGGCATTGGGATCTTAAAACGGGCCTTGTAGCATGGTCAAAAGAGCTATGTACTATAAATGGGCATAATCCCGACATTCCTGTACCCGCTTTTGCAGATATGGCATCCTACTATACCCCCGAAAGCTGGAAAGTAGTAAATGAAGCAGTAGCAAGGACTTTTACTACCGGTGAACCTTACAACCTTGACTTTGAAATGGTAAAACCTGACGGCACTGTTATATTTACAAATACCCGTGGTTGCGCTAATTATGATGAAGCAGGGGAAATGGTAAATTTGCATGGTACAGTTCAGGACATCACCGAACGAAAACAGCTGGAAGATGTGCATGCTTTCCTGAGCACTTCCGGATACCCGGGCTCCAACGAAAATTTCTTCGAATCGCTGGCCAAATACCTGGCCCAGATCCTGGATTCGGAATACGTGTGCATCGACAAGCTCGAAGGCGATGGACTTACCGCGCAAACGGTTGCCATTTATAACGAAGGTAAATTTGATGCCAACGTTTCATACACACTCAGGCAAACTCCTTGTGGCGAGGTGGTAGGGAAAACCATTTGCTGCTTTCCCGAAAATGTGTGCCAGTTATTTCCTCAGGATGAAGCACTTCAGGAATTGAAAGCACATAGCTACATTGGCACAACGCTATGGAGTTTCGAGGGGAAACCCATAGGGCTCATTGCCATTATCGGGCAAAAACCCTTGAAAAATACTGCTTTTGCAGAAAGCGTTTTGAAGCTGGTGGCTATTCGCGCCGCAGGCGAACTGGAACGTATGCAGACAGAGGAAAAACTACTCCGAAGCGAAAAAGAATTAGTAAGAGCGCAGGAGATTACCCATATTGGCAGTTGGTATCTGGATGTAGCAACAAACCAGGTTGTATGGACTCAAGAACTCTACAAAATGTATGGTTTTGATCCGGCGTTTCCACCGCCACCCTATACCGAACATCAGAAGCTGTTTACTCCTGAAAGCTGGGCGACTTTATCTACCTCAATGTCCAGAACACGGGAAACAGGAATTCCTTACGAACTTGAACTTAAAACTGTGAAGACTGACGGCAGCAACGGGTGGATGTGGGTTCGTGGTGAGACGGAGCGAAATAGAGAGGGTAAAACCATCGGCCTTTGGGGCGCGGCCCAGGATATTACCGAACGAAAACTGGCAGAAGTTGAATTGTTGAAAGCCAGGGATCATGCCGAAGAAAGCGACCGCCTCAAATCCGCCTTCCTTGCCAATATGAGCCACGAAATCCGTACGCCTATGAACGGCATACTTGGCTTTGCCGAACTGCTTAAAATGCCCGGTCTTACAGGCGAGCAGCAGCAGGAATATATAGCAATCATCAAAAAGAGCGGTGACCGTATGCTTAATATTATTAACAACATTGTTGATATATCAAAAATTGAATCCGGGCAGATGACGCTTAATGTCACCGAAACAAATATTAATGAGACACTTGAATTTGTTTACAATTTCTTCGAGCCGGAAGTAAAAGTGAAAGGAATTGAATTGCTCATCAACCACAAATTGCCGGCCGACCAGACTGTTATTGAAACGGATCGCGAAAAAATTTATGCCATCCTTACCAACCTGGTCAAGAATGCCATTAAATTCAGCGATAGTGGAACAATCCGGATCGGTTCCCGGCTGAAAGGGAAATTTCTTGAATTTTATGTAACGGACAAGGGTATCGGAATTCCGCAGGCCAGGCAGCAGGCCATTTTCGAACGGTTTATCCAGGCCGATATTTCCGACAAGAGGGCATTCCAGGGTGCAGGACTGGGATTATCCATATCGAAAGCATATGCGGAAATGCTGGGGGGGCGAATGTGGGTTGAAAGCCTTGAAGGAGAAGGGTCCACATTTTACTTCTCCATCCCATACAAAACTAAAAAAGAACTAAATGCCGGTGTCTGGTATGTTGATCCGGAAGAGGTAAACTTTAAAGAAAACAAGAAACTCAAAGTATTGGTTGTGGAAGACGACGAAATATCGCAAAGGCTTGTTAATTTGGCAGTTCAAAAGATAAGCAAGGAAGTTTTGAGCGTAAACTCAGGGATAGCTGCGGTAGAAATCTGCCGTAAAACCCCCGATATTGATCTTATCCTGATGGATATAAAAATGCCCGTCATGGACGGATATGAGACCACAGAACAAATCCGCCGGTTTAATAAGGAAACGGTTATTATTGCGCAAACCGCATTCGGGCTTTCAGGCGACAAGGAAAAAGCTCTTGCAGCAGGATGCAACGACTATATCGCCAAGCCGCTGAACATAGCCATGTTAACAAAACTGATTCAGACTCATTTTAACATGTTTTAAAAATTGCTTTAGGTAAAGCCATGATCAATAAATTGTAATTTAAAATGATCATCCAGAAGAATTATGGCGTACCTTTAGTACATGCGTTACACTGAGACCACGGAATGAGCTCAGTATAAAGCGTGCCGAACTCTGCCGCAGAGTCAATACTTGTCTAACTTCTTAGCGAAACTCTATATAAATCTTAGCGTTTCCATCCGTTTAAAATCCCATAATTCCAGTTAACTAAACGGCATAACCCGTAGAAACGGCAAAAAACAGAAAGTACGTGATTGGTGCAAATTTAACCACAAATGAAAAAGCACACAAATCCAAACCCGGATTCAACACATCTTCGCCGGAAAGCGGAAGACTTGTTAAAAATGAAGAAAGCTGAAAAAGTTACCCTGCTCGCAGAATCCGATGCGCTTAAGCTGGTGCATGAGCTACAGGTGTACCAGATTGAGCTTGAAATGCAGAACGAAGAACTTGCCCTGGCTAAAAAACAGGCAGATGACCTGGCTGCCGAAAAATACAACGAATTATACGATTTTGCGCCAACAGGCTATTTCACGCTTTCGAAGGAGGGCAAAATAGTAAAATTAAATTTCCGTGGGGCCGACATGCTCGGCAAAGAGCGATCCCGCTTAATCGGGAATCCCGTTAGCTTTTTTGTTTCGGACGATACAAAACTTGTTTTCAGCGATTTTTTAAACCGGGTATTCAACAGTGATTACAGGGAATCCTGTGTAGTGACTTTGCAAATATTGGGGAACAACCCTGTTTATGTTCAGCTCTCAGGCATTTGTTACGATAGCCGTGACGAATGCCTGGTCACTGCAACGGATATCACGGGCAGAGTTAAAGCAGAAGAGTTATTGAAGCAAAATGAAGCAGTTCTCACGCGTCAGAACGAATTATTTTCTTCTCTTCTTAAAAACCTGCAAACTGGTGTTTTCATGGTTGAAGCACCAACAGGTAAACCCTTGATGGCTAATGAGAAAGCACTGGAATTACTAGGCCGGGGAATTCTTCCCGACGCAAACAAACACAACCTGGCCGAAGTATATAAAGCATTTAAGGCCGACAGCCGCCAACCCTATCCGCCCGAAGAAATGCCTGTATTGTTAGGGATAAACGGCCAGTCGGCACAAATCGATGATATGATAGTGGTGCGCCCCGACGGAACCGAGATACTGCTCGAAATATTCGGCACACCAGTAAAAGATAAAAAGGGAAATGTGTGGGCCAGCCTGGTGAGTTTTATGGATATAACTGAACGGAAGAAAGCGGAGCAAGCATTGCAGGCAGAGAGAGAGAATTTTTTCGCTGTGTTCGAGTCCTCGCCGGTTGCCATGCTGGTTGTTGACGAAACTACAAATATCATATTGGTCAACCTTGCTGCCATTACGCTGGGCGGTGGTACTAAGTCAGATTATCTCCAGCACAGGCCCGGGAACGCCCTGCGCTGTGTGCATAGCTCAAACGACCCACGCGGCTGTGGTTACGCTTCCAATTGCCGGCTTTGCAAATTGCGCAACGGCATCGAAGCCTTAATCGCCAATGGTGGCGAATTAAGCGGTGCAGAAGTGGAAATGGAACTCTTCAGAAACGAAGAACCTCATAAAGTATGGTTAAACATTGGCATAGAACCTATGCTGTACAGCGGAAGCAGGCATTGGTGTATCGCTTTGAATGACATCAGCGAACGGAAGAAAGCAGAAGCCGCAATCAGGTTAAGCGAAGAGAAATTTCGTGGCATTTTTGACCAGGCCTCCGTGGGAGCAGCCATTGTAGATATGGAGAAACGATTTGTGCGGTGTAACCCGGCTTTCTGCAATTTTTTAGGTTACTCGGAGGAAGAACTGATTGGAAAATTAATTTCAGATGTCACCTTTCCCGAAGACGTTTTTCTCGGCCAACCTGAGTTGAAACAAATAGTAAAAATGGAAATTGAGTCGGCAATCCTGGAAAAAAGATACCTCAGGAAAGATGGATCAGTAGTTTGGGGAGAGATAAGGTTAAGCCTGGTTCGCGATGAAAAAAACAGCCCAATCTTCTTTTTGCCAATAATACAGGATATTACCAATCGCAAACGAGTTGAAGAGGCGTTGAAGGAAAGCGAAAAACATTTCCGCGAACTGGCTGACAGCATTACGGATGTGTTTTTCGAGATGGATACTGATTTACGATACACATATTGGAACAAAGCCTCCGAAAATCTATTGGGAATTGCTGCTGAATCGGCCATTGGGAAATCAATACACGAAATATTTCCTGACACTCCTGACATTGCAATAGCTGAAGCTGTTTACAGGGGAGTTATACAAACACGGCAATCCCACATTTTCGAAAGTGTATTCGAATACAATGGCAAGCGTATTATCTTTGAAATCAGGGTGTATCCTACCGAGAGGGGCATATCCGTTTTTACCACCGATATAACCGGGCGAAAAAGAGCAGAGGCAGAAATAAAGCTTAAAAATGAGGAGCTTCTGAAAACCAATGCCGAAAAAGATAAATTCTTCTCCATTTTAGCGCACGACCTGCGCAGCCCGTTTAACGCATTTCTTGGTTTAACTCAAATGATGGAGGAAGAATTACCCGTTTTAACCCTTGATGAAATAAAATCGTATGCCGTAAGCATGCGTAAATCAGCCAATATGCTTTTCCATCTGCTCGAAACCCTGCTTGAATGGTCGCGTATGCAAAGAGGATTGATTAGCTATAAACCGGAAACTGTTCATTTATCTAATGAAATTAGTGCCGGAATAGAACTCGTTCGGGATGCAGCCTCCAAAAAGTTGATCGAAATAAGGCAGAATATTCCTGATACCCTGTTTATTAAAGCGGATGCGCCTATGTTCGAAAGTGTGATGCGCAACTTAATGTTTAATGCCATTAAGTTCACACCCCCAAATGGGGAAATTACCCTCGCCGCAAAAAAAATATCGGATACCATGGTGCAAATATCCGTGTCCGACACAGGTATCGGAATGGATAAGCATCTGATTAATAAACTTTTCCAGCTCGACGAACAGACACACCGAAAGGGAACCGAAGGTGAACCCAGCACGGGATTGGGGTTAATCATTTGTAAAGATTTTGTCGAAAAACACGGAGGTGCAATTTGGGCTGAAAGCAATGTGGGAAAAGGAAGCACGTTTTATTTTACCATTCCCAGCGAAAATGAATTGAAGGAGAATTCCAGATTAACCAGTATTCCTCCCACCTATGAAACTTTGATTCATGGTAAGAAATTAAAAGTACTCATTGTTGAAGACGACGAAATATCGAGAATGCTGATTTCGGCGGCACTAAAGCCATATAGCAGGGAACTTTTGATTACCCGAACCGGAACAGAAACCGTAGAAATCGCCCGAAATAATCCTGACATCGACCTGATTTTAATGGACATACAATTACCCGAAATGGACGGGTATGAAGCTACCCGACGAATACGCGGGTTTAATACGGACGTAATTATAATAGCTCAAACAGCTTTTGGTTTAAGCAGTGATATTGAAAAGTCAATGGAAGCCGGCTGTAATGATCATGTTTCGAAACCACTAAACCTGATTTTGCTAAGAAGCCTGATTAAAAAGTATTTCAACAAATGACTGCTCGATGAAAAAACAAAATAAGTTATCCTCCGATTTAGCCCTACTGCGTAAAAAAGCAGAAGAAAAGCTAAAACAACGACCGGCTAAAACTCCTTTACAACTTTTTGAATCCGATGATCTGAAGCTGATTCATGAGCTGGAGGTACACCAGATAGAGCTCGAAATGCAAAACGAAGAGCTTATGCTGGCGAAAGAGCGGGAAGCAGAACTGGCTAAAGAAAAATATATTGAATTATACGATTTTGCGCCTTCCGGCTATTTTACACTTGACAGGGATGGAGAAATTATTGACTTAAACCTCCGTGGGGCAGCCATGTTGGGCGGCGAGCGCGCTCATTTAAAAAACATCTCATTTTCCTTTTTTGTTTCCGCGGATACAAAACCCGCTTTCAGTCTCTTCCTTAGCAATGTGTTTACCAGTAATACAACTACATCCTGCGAAGTGTTTTTATTGGCTCAGGGCAAAGCCCCTTTGTGTGTTTTTATCACTGGTAAAGCAATTCCTGATATGGAACAGAGCCTGATAACTGTAGTTGACATCACCGAACGTAAAAATGCGGAAAAGGCTTTGAAGGAAGAAAATTCGCGGCTGGAACTTGCTATGCAGGCTGCCAATATGGCCTGGTGGGAAATGGATTTAACCACTGGACAAGTTATTTTCGGGAAACGAAAAGCTGTTATGCTGGGCTATCCACCCGAAAAGTTCGGATATTATGCCGATTTTATGGCTCTTGTTCATCCTGACGATTATGAAAAGGTAATGAATGCTATGCTTACGCATATTAATGGTGAGAGTGGAAAATATGAAGTTGAATACCGTATATTAACTCATTCAGGCAAGTATAAATGGTTTTATGATATTGGCTCTGTTATTAAACGTGATTCCAAAGGCAAGCCATTAAATGTGGCTGGTCTTGTTATCGATATCACTTCGCGCAAGCAGGTAGAAGAGAATTTTAAAGTAAGTCTCACCAAGTACAGGGTTTTGTTCGATTCATTTCCCCTTGGGGTTACGATATCCGACATTGAAGGAAATATCGTTGAATGCAATCAAAAAGCGGTTGAGTTACTGGGATTATCAAGAGAAGATCAAATAAAACAACAGATAAAAGATAGCAAATGGAATATTGTGAGTGCCGACGGAACCCCATTCCCGGAACAAGAGTATGCCAGCGTAAAAGCCCTGAAAGAAAATCGCCTGGTTGAAAATGTAGAAATGGGAATAGTGAAAGACGAAAATGATATAACCTGGCTAAATGTAACGGCAGCACCTATTCCAATTGAAAAATATGGTGTGGCTATTACTTACAGTGATATCAGCGAACGTAAAAAAGTGGAACAGGAACTCACTAAAGCCAAAGAACGCGCCGAGGAAAGTGACTGCTTAAAATCGGCTTTCCTGGCCAATATCAGCCACGAAATCCGCACACCCATGAATGGCATAATCGGTTTCGCCGAACTTCTTAAAACGCCGGATTTAACCGGTGAGCAACAACTGGATTTCATCCGTATAATTAAGAAAAGCAGTGATCGTATGCTCAATACCATCAACAACATTGTTGATATTTCGAAAATAGAAACAGGGCAGATGAAGCTTACCCTGTCCGAAACCAATATTAACGAACAGCTTGAATTTATCTGCAATTTCTTTAAACCGGAAACTGATATCAAAGGCATAACGCTTTCGTTCAATAACGGGCTGCTCAACAGCCTGGCAAACATTATAACCGACAGGCCAAAAATTTATGCCATCCTTACAAGCCTTCTCAGCAATGCCATTAAATACACCAAAAAAGGCAGGATTGAATTTGGGTATGATATAATTGCCGTTGATCCGTTGCCTGCCGTTGATCCGTTGCCTGCCGTTGATCCGTTGCCTGCCGTTGTTCCGTTGCCTGCCGTAGAGACGTTGCATGCAACGTCTCTACCGAATGCAACGAATTTACAATTGCAATTTTATGTAAAGGACACCGGCATCGGCGTTCCCATTGACCGGCGCCTGGCCATTTTTGAACGTTTTATACAGGCCGATATTTCGGATACCAGGGCTTTCCAGGGTGCAGGACTGGGATTATCCATTTCGAAAGCGTATGTGGAGATGCTGGGTGGCAGAATATGGGTTGAAAGTGATACGGTCGCAGTAACAACCGGCAACGACCCAGAAGGAAAAGGTTCTGTCTTTTATTTTACCATTCCTTACCAGGCCGCAACAAATCAAAATCCAGCTGTTAGAAATACTATTCCGGCTGTTGAAGCCACAAAAGCAAACAAAAAACTGAAAGTTTTAGTTGTTGAAGATGATGAAGTGTCGGAATTGCTGATTTTGGTGGCATGTAAACCGTATAGCAATGAAATTCTCAGAGTAAATACCGGTAACGACGCGGTTGAAGCTTGCCGAAACCACCCCGATATCGACCTCGTGATGATGGATATTAAATTGCCCGAAATGGACGGATACCAGACAACCCGGCAAATCCGCCAGTTCAACAACAAGGTTGTGATTATCGCTCAAACGGCTTTTAGTATGACCGGCGACAGGGAAAAAGCAAAAGAGGCAGGTTGCACCGACTATATTCCTAAACCCATTAACCTGGCTTTGTTAAAGAAAATGATTCAAAAGCATTTTTACGATTAAAATTTGCTAAATGAAAAAGAGGAATAATCCCAAAATTGCATGGGCAAAACTTCAACGGAAAGGAGAAGATTTGTTGAATAGTAAACCTGCCAGATCGCCATCGCAGTTTTCGGAAGCCGATGATCTGAAGCTGATTCATGAGCTTGAGGTGCATCAAATGGAACTGGAATTACAAAACGAACAACTTTTAAAGTCACAAGAGGAAGCACAGTGTGCCAACGAAAAATATAGTAAATTATTCGATTTTGCACCGACCGGGTATTTTACACTTTCACCGAAAAGTGAAATATTGGAAGTAAATCTCAGCGGCGCTGCCATGCTTGGCAAACCACGCCACAATTTAAAAAACAGCAAACTGGGTTTTTTTATTACTACCGAAACCAGACCTGTCTTCAATCATTTCCTGGATACTATCTTCCTCAGCCAAACCAAAGAAACCTGCGAGGTTACCCTGCTGGTTGAAGGTCCTCAGCCTATGCAGGTACTCCTGGTAGGAATTCCTGACAAAAACCTGGAGCAGTGCCTGTTATCTGTTGTGGATATCACTGAACGCAAACAGTCTGAAAATGCCTTGCAGGCCAGTGAGCTAAAATACAGGCTTATGCTCGAGAGTTCCGAAATTGGATTGGGCGTTTATAGCCTGGATGGGAAAGTGCTGTATTACAACCAAAGAGCGCTTTATAAACTGGGTGGCAAAGCCGATGATTTTATCGGGAAATCACTGCAGGAAATATTTGGAGAGTCGGCAGCTTCTGTTTTTGTCGAACGTATTCAGGAATCGGCACAAAGTGAAAAAAGCATCGAATATGAAGAGTTTGTGAAGTTAGATTCCGGCGAGCACTGGTTTTTATCTATTTATTCAAGGCTTAAAAGTCTGGATGATAAAGTTTTCGGTGTGCAGGTAATAGCACATGATATTACTGAACGCAAACAGTCAGAAGAAGCCTTGCGCACTTCAACCCAGTTTGCCAATAGCCTTATCACATCTATGCAGGACGGCGTTTCGGTGCTGGATACAAAAGGGATACATATAGATGTAAATCCTTCATTTTGCCTGATGACAGGTTTTTCACGGGAAGAGCTTCTGGGAACAAGTCCGGCTCACCTGTATTGGCCTCCTGAAGAAAAAGGTCGTATTGAGGCCGCCTTTCAGAAAACACTGGCAAATGAAACTGGCAATTACGAACTTGTCTTCATGCGCAAAAACGGTGAACGTTTCCCTGTTATCGTAAGTCCGTTTGCCATCAAAGATAAACTGGGTAATACAATCAGTTATTCGGCAACGGTAAAAGATATCAGCGAACGCAAGAAAGCGGAAAATGCTTTGCTCGAATTCAACGATCGGCTAACGATGACACTTGAAGTAGGTAAGGCTGGTGTGTGGACATGGGATGTAAAAAGTAATGCGGTGAGCTTTGACGAACGGTTTCATGCTTTGCTCGGCTATACAAACGGCGAATTGCCTGTTTCAGCCATGGATTGGCTGACTTATCACCACCCCGATGATGTTTCCGCTATGATGCTGAAAACTGAAAGCTGTTTAAAAGGAGAAGTCCCTGTTTTTGAGAGCGAACACCGTATACGGTCCAAAACAGGAGAATGGAATTGGGTATTTACGAGGGGAAAAATACTAAAAAACGAGCTTAATTCTTCCGAAGAATTCCTTGGTATTGCAATGAATATTACGGAACGCAAGCAGATCGAAAACCAGCTTCAGCGCAGCCTTCACAACCTTGCCGAAGCTGAGCGCATCGGGAATACCGGGAGCTGGGAATATAATGTTGCTACAGATACAGCGATATGGTCCGAAAATATGTTCCGGATTTTCGGCGTCGATCCAAAGATGCCGAAAGAACTGGTATTCAAATATTTTTTAGACAACCTGGTGCATCCCGACGATTGTGCAAATGTTGCAGCTGTTTTCCAGGATGCATTGGCCGGAAGGCGGGCGTATGACCTGGAATACAGAATACTGAAATCAGGGAATACCTTCAGGTATATTCATGCCCTTGCTGAAGTTATACGCGATACAGATGGCAAGCCAGTACAAATGATAGGGAAAGTGGAGGATATTACGGAGCGTAAACGGAATGATGAGGCACTTAAAGAAAGTAAAATTCAGCTGGAACTCGCACATCGTGCAGCAGGCGCCGGTACCTGGGACTGGGATATGATAAGTGGGGAATTAACCTGGTCGAAGGAACTTTTTGCCTTGTTCGGACTTGATCCGGAGAAAGATGAAGCCACTTTCGATACCTGGACGCAGGCGGTTCACCCGGACGACAGGACCGCTGCTTCTGACCGGATTGAAAACGCCATCCGGGAAAAGACAGAGCTCAACAGCGAGTACCGTGTGGTATATAAAGATGGACAGGTTCACTGGATCAATTCCCTTGGAAATACAATCTGTAATGAAGCGGGACAAGCTGTACGAATGACCGGGATCTGCACCGATATTACACAACGCAAACAATCGGAATTTGCGTTAAAAGAAAGCGAAAGGCTGTATCGCTCACTTTTTGAGAATATGCTCAACAGCTTTGCTTTTTGCAAAATGTTGGTGGAAGAAGGAAAACCATTGGATTTTATTCACCTGGCCGTTAACAATGCCTTCGAATTGCAAACGGGTTTAAAAAATGTGGTTGGCAAAAAGATTTCGGAAGTCATTCCCGGTATTCAGAAAACTGACCCGCAACTTCTCGAAGCCTATAGACGTGTTGCTTTCACAGGCAAGTCCGAACAATTCGAAATATATATTGAAGGTATCAAAATGTGGGCATCAATTACATTATATTGCCCGGAACGCGGATATTTCGTTGCTGTTTTTGACGTAATTAACGAACGAAAGCGGAATGAAGAAGCATTACTCGAAACCAATGCCTACCT
>JAURYB010000096.1 GCA_030654075.1 Bacteroidales bacterium
CGCGTTAGTAAAGTGTTTTTTAACATTACCGAATCGAATACTAATGATCAGTTGCAGGGTATTGCTGCAAAAGTTTCACCCATGTTATCGAAACACAACGACGATATTTCAATGAATTCAAAGCTTTTTGCGCGTATCAAAGCAATCTTTGATAAGCGTAAGGATTTGAACCTGGATGCGCAGCAGATTCGGGTTGTTGAAAAATATTACCGCGATTTTGAGCGCCAGGGTGCCAATCTGACTAATGATCAACAGGATCAGTTACGCAAGATAAACGAAGAACTTTCAGGTCTTTCGCTAAAATTTGGTGACAACCTGCTTGCTGAAACAAATAAAAATTTCAAATTGGTTATTGATAACAAAGCCGATCTGGATGGATTGCCTGAAGGCGTTATTTCCGCTGCTGCCGAAGCTGCCGATAAAGGTGGCAATAAAGGCAAATGGGTGTTTACGCTGGCAAAACCAAGCCTGATACCTTTTCTGCAATATGCAAAAAAACGTGAACTGCGGGAGAAAATCTACCGCGGCTATTTTATGCGTGGTGACAATGGCAATGCAAATGATAACAAGGCTACGCTTACACAAATTGTTAGGTTACGAGCCGAAAAAGCTAAATTACTTGGCTTTGAAAATTATGCCGCTTATGTAATTGATGATAACATGGCCAAAACACCCGCAACAGTTGACGCTTTCCTGAATAAACTTATGGTTGCCTCGTTACCGGTTGCAAAAGCTGAACTGGCTGAAATGCAAAAGATTGCAGATTCAGAAGGCGGTAAATTTAAACTACAGTCATGGGATTGGTGGTATTATTCCGAAAAACTCCATAAACTGAAATATGATCTTGATGAAAATGAGCTGAAACCTTATTTTAGCCTCGAAAATGTTCGTAACGGGATGTTTGCTGTTGCCGGAAAATTATATGGTATCACTTTTACGAAAGTAACAAACTTGCCGATCTATCAGAAAGATGTTGAAACCTTTGAGGTTAAGGAAGCCGGTGGTTCGCACCTTGGGATTTTATACCTTGATTATTTTCCACGCGAGAGTAAAAGCGGCGGAGCCTGGTGTACTGATTTCCAGTCGGCCGGATGGGAAAACGGCAAGAAAGTTGATCCTGTAATTTCGATGGTATGCAATTTCACTCCACCAACAGGCGATATGCCGGCTTTATTGAATTTTGATGAAACTTCAACTTTGTTTCACGAATTTGGGCATGCATTGCATGGACTTTTCTCCCAGGGCAAGTATAACCGTACAGCTGGAAATGTTCCTCAGGATTATGTGGAACTGCCTTCACAGGTGATGGAAAACTGGGCTGCAGATCCACAGGTTCTAAAAATGTATGCAAAACATTACAAGACAGGTGAAGTGATTCCTGATCAATTAATAGCCAAAATTGAAAAAAGCGGACTATTTAACCAGGGATTTGTAACAGTTGAATACCTTGCTGCTTCCATCCTTGACCTGGATTACCACGAACTTCCCTCACCGGCAAAAATTGAGCCGGGGGCTTTCGAGAAAGAAGCAATGGCTAAAGCCGGATTAATTCCGGAAATTCTTCCGCGCTACCGTTCGACTTATTTTGCTCATATTTTCAGTGGCGGATATGCCGCAGGATATTATGTGTATATATGGGCTGCAGTACTTGATGCCGATGCATTTGACTATTTCAAACAATCGGGAGATATATTCAATCCTGAATTAGCCGCAAAGTTCCGTAAGCATTGCCTGTCGGAATCTGGTGATGATGAAGGCATGATTCAATACAAGAAATTCAGGGGACAGGAACCTTCTATGGATCCATTGCTGAAACGCCGTGGATTGAAATAATTCATTGCTCAACTAACGTAAAGCCTTGTTTTGTAAAGCTATACAGAACAAGGCTTTTTTTATAGTCTATCTGCCGTTGAGAAAATCTGTAACTTTCTTGAAAATCATATTAAATGAATCATCGACTAAACCACTAATGGATTCGGTTACTGGAAACGGGTCCTCATGCCTGTAATCATAAGGGAAATCAAGAACCTGAACATCAACAGGAATATCTCTTTTTGATCCCTGGAGGGTATTTATGATTTCATAGGAAGGAATTACAGTGTCTTTTTCAAGAGATAAAGCAAGAATCTGCCTGGCAGCTTTACGGAACATGTCTTCGCGTTGCGGGAGCATAACCGAATAATTCAGCATGGAGCGGAATACTAATCCTTCAGGATGCAATTCGCCTAGATGATGCTGCATTCGAGGATTTCTTTCCATGTGCACGCTAAGGTGTTCAACCAGGTAACTGTACATCGCTGTATTAGCTTCGCTATCGATAATGAACTTTGAAACCGGTGATAACCTGTTGAAAACCGCTCCGCCACAAAACATTACAAGTTTCGAATTGCCGAAATAGTTTTTATAATTGGTGAGTTTCAAGATTTCAGCTAGCAAACTACCAACAGAATAGGAAAAGAAGTCAAGCGTAAAATTCTTATCTATCAATGGATGATTGCCTGCTTTACAATCTTCAACAAACTGGATAACATCGTAATATGTTTGTAATCCTGACCACAAAAAACGTTGTGGGTAAGCATGAAGACGCGTACTTATGGCAACATTTGAAAGTGACGAATCAATTAAGTCAGGAAAATTTTCTTTACGATGCTTGCTGAGTGCAAACATTTTTCGCGGATCGCTCCACAGATGTGGCGCCCTGTTCATATGAAAAGCTATCGGGAAAAGCACGACAAGTTTACCTGTATCATCAGCTATTTTCTTTGCCCAGGGTAAGTATTTATCCCAGTATTTTTCGTTAAAACCATGAAACAACAATAAGACATCTTTAAATTTATCTGTTGTTGCAGGCTTGAAGACGAGGTATCTGAAGTGCCTGTTTTCTGGGATGTTGATATCTGAGATATCAATATTTTTGTCAATTCTGTCAATTCTTGTATTTCTGAAATCACTGCACTTAAATGAATTATCATGTTTTTCGCAATAGTACATTGCATCTCCGGATAGCATATTGTATGCCAGCGAATCAAATTCATAATTCCGTATTTCTGATTTTTCGTCGACCGCTATTATGCCATCCGAATACAAAGATTTACTTTTCAATAAATGATATAGCTGATTATAGATCATTTTGTTGTTTTTATATTACGAAAAGTGTTCTTTAACAGGATAAAAAAAAGTACTTCCTACTAACAGATTGCACTTAGATAATTTGTTAGATGTATTAATTAACTGATTTATTATACTGTCCCAGGTCTTACAAATTCACTTTCCTAAAGTCCTACAAAATTACGAGCAATCTGTTTATATTTAGCAACTATTTAATTTAAAATTCAAGGTTCATACTGAGCTTTTTCCAAATTAACATTACTGACTTAATCATCATGTATATAACTAACGAAATATTACCAATGCTGTATTTCCTGTTCGAATAATTGGTAATTTTCATGCCTCTTAAGTAAATTGTTAATTCAGCAAATCATGTCGGAATATATACTCTCAAAGTCCACCTATATTCGTGGTTTACAATGCCAGAAATCATTGTACCTGAATAAGTTCAGGCCATACCTGCGGGATAAAATAAGTGAAGAGCAACTGGCCAAATTTGCCCGGGGGCATGCGGTA
>JAURYB010000097.1 GCA_030654075.1 Bacteroidales bacterium
GCATGCTTAATATTATCAATGATATTGTTGATATTTCGAAAATTGAAGCCGGACAGGTACAAGTATTCATTTCGGAAACTAAAATAAATGAGCAGACTGACTTCTTGTATTCATTTTTTAAACCTGAGGTTGAGAATAAAGGAATTCAGCTTTTGCTTCGTAACGGGTTACAGGGAAACGAAGCCATCATTAAAACCGACAAGGAAAAAGTGTATGCTGTGCTGACGAACCTCATCAAAAATGCCATTAAATTCACCAGCAAAGGATCAATTGAAATCGGGTACAAAATTGTTGCGGTTGATACGTTGCATGCAGCAGAGACATTGCATGTTGAGACGTTGCATGCAACGTCTCAACTGCAATTTTATGTAAAGGATACGGGATTCGGAATTCCTGTGGACAGGCAGCTTGCCATATTTGATCGTTTTGTCCAGGCTGATATAGCCGACACCAGGGCGTTCCAGGGCGCGGGATTGGGGTTATCCATTTCAAGAGCCTATGTCGAAATGCTGGGAGGCACTATGTGGGTTGAAAGTGAAGAAGGGCAAGGCTCAACATTCTATTTTACCATTCCATATACAGCTGAATCTGAACAAAAACAATCTGAACTGAAAAACAGAATAAATGACGAAAACAGCAGGATGAACAAGCTTAAAATTTTAATTGTAGAGGATGATGAAACTTCCGAAATGCTGATTTCCATAGCGGTCAGGACATTAAGTAAAGAAATTCTGAAAGTAAGTACGGGAACCGCCGCAATTGAAACCTGCCGTGCCAATCCTGATATCGATTTAATATTGATGGATGTAAAAATGCCTGAAATGGACGGATACGAAGCCACCAGGCAAATACGGCAATTCAACAAAGAAGTATGCATTATCGCGCAGACTGCTTTCGGGCTGGTTGACGAAAAAGAAAAAGCAATTAAATCGGGTTGTAATGACTACATTTCAAAGCCCTTAGATATTGCACTGCTTAAAGGATTAATACTTAAGTATTTTAATCCATCTGCTTAAATTACAAACTCTATTCCAAATTTACTTGTATTACTTGTCCTTCAGCATGTAGCAACTGCTTAAACAAATAAACTATTCACAATTTAAAAACAGCCAACAATGCAAAAAGTTAAAAAAGCTATTCGTTTTATCTTTGCTGATGACGAAGATTTATCATTGGAATATCGTCTTTTTTTATCCGCTCTGATAGTAGGAATACTTACCAGTGTATTTGGATCTGTAATAAACTGGATACTGATTACATCCTTGCCTGCTGTTATTGTTCCTTTTTCATTATCCTTTATACTATTCGCGATTTACTACTTTGCCAGGTTTAAAAAGATTATTGAACCCTTTATAGTTCCTCTCATTATCGTAGCTCTTATCGTTATTTCGATAACATGGATTTTTAACGGAGGCATTAACGGTTCAAACATTATGCCGGGCTTTGTAATTTTAATCCTGGGGCTGGTCGTGTTTCCTGAAAAACGCAAGAAATATGTACTCATCCTGTTTTTAGTTCTTAATGTAATTATTTACCTCATTCAACTGTACAGGCCCGATTTGATAGTAAACTTTCCATCGGAAACCGAACGCTGGATCGACTCGCTTCTCACGCTGATTTATACGTCCTATTTCATTTACTTAATTATAGTATTTGCCCGCAAGCAATTCACTTTAGAACGGCACAAATCCGAAGAAGGTGAAAAAAAGTATCGTGCCCTGGTCGACAATGCATTTGAAGGTATTATTATTATTGATTTTGAAGGTAAAATTCTTTTTGCCAATCAATCGCTGATCAGAACTTTTGAATATGAAAATTTTGACGCAATTATTGGCAACAATGTTTTTCAGTATATCGCGCCCGAATCCGTCCCCCAGGCCATCGAAGATCTCACAAATGTAGCCATGGGCAAGGAAATTGATGTGGCTCATTATGGTGGGATTACCTCAAAAGGAAACAAAATATGGTTCGAAAGCATTGGGAAAATAATTGAATACGATGGAATTAAGGCCGATATTATTTCGGTGCGCGATACTACTGCAAAACGAGAAGCAGAAGAAAAACTGGCCGAAAACGAAGCCAGGTTCAGAGCCATTACCGAAACGGCAAACGATGCCATTATTGTTAGTAACGATAAAGGACAGGTTGTTTTTGCCAATCCAAGTGCCTTGCAGGTTTTTGGATACCAGGAGAGTGAGGTTGTCGGAATGCCTTTCCAAACCATTATCCCCATCCGGTTCCGATCCAACCACAGCAATAATTTTAGTGCATTTGTTTCCGGTCGGATTCCCGGTTTTATGGGAAAAACACGCGAATATGCCGCAATAAGGCAAAATGGTACCGAGTTTCCGATGGAAATATCTTTATCCAACTGGCAAACTTCGGCAGGTGTGTTTGTGGCGGCCAACATACGCGATATCACCGAACGCAAAAAGGGAGAAGAAGCGTTGAAAAAAAGTGAGAGCTTTTTGCAGGAAGCCCAGGTGATTGCCCAAATCGGTGTTTATACGCTCGAATTTGCCACGGGTAAATGGGAAAGCTCCGAAATACTGGATGATATTTTTGGAATTGATGAAACTTACAACAAGTCCGTCGAAGGATGGTCGGCCATTGTACATCCTGGGTGGAGGAAAACCATGGACGATTATTTCAGGAAAGAAGTAATAGGCGCCAAAGCCGATTTTGATAAGGAATATAAGATTATACGGCAAAATGATAAGGCAGAGCGATGGATACACGGAATTGGCAGGCTCAAATTCAATGATAACTACGAGCTGGTAAAAATGGTAGGTACCATTCGCGATATCACCGAACGGAAACTGGCTGAACAGGATTTAACGCAGGCCCGGGACCGCGCCGAAGAAAGCGACCGGCTGAAAACAGCCTTCCTTACCAATATGAGCCACGAAATACGAACGCCGATGAATGGTATCCTGGGTTTCGCAGAATTACTTAAAATGCCTGGGCTCAGTGGCGAACAGCAACAGGAATACATTGGCATAATTAAGAAAAGCGGCGCCCGAATGTTGAATATTATCACCGATATAGTTGATATCTCGAAAATAGAAGCCGGCCAGGTTCATGTTTCGGTGCTGGATACCCGGATAAACGAGCAAACCAGGGATATTTACAACTTATTTAAACCCGAAGCTGAAAGCAAAGGAATTCAATTTACCTGTAAAAACGGTCTGTCCGATGCACAATCCGTGATTAAGACCGATGACGAAAAAGTATATGCCATCCTGACCAACCTGGTGAAAAACGCCATTAAATACACCGATAGCGGGATCATTGAATTCGGGTATAATAAAATTGCATCCGTAGAGGCAAGGCATGCTGTAGAGGCAAGGCATGCTGTAGAGGCAAGGCATGCTGTAGAGGCAAGGCATGCCTTGCCTCTACAGATGCAAATGCAATTTTATGTAAAAGACACCGGCATTGGCATTCCGGCAAACCGGATTCATGCCATATTTGATCGTTTTGTGCAGGCCGATATTGCCGATACACGCGCTTTCCAGGGTGCCGGCCTGGGATTATCCATTGCCAAAGCCTATGCGAAAATGCTGGACGGCAAAATTTGGGTCGAAAGTGAAGATGGCATTGGATCAACTTTCTATTTCAGCATTCCTTATATCCCGGCGGTAAATGGGAAAGAGCTTAAGGATGAGTTGAATTTACCCGATGGGATTGAGGATAAGATCAAAAAACTGAAAATATTAATTGTCGAAGACGATGAAACCTCTGAAATGCTGATCCGCATCGCAGTCCGTAATTTCAGCGATACTATTTTAACTGCTGTAACCGGAGTTGAAGCCATTAAATTATGTATGGCTAATACTGACATTGATCTGATACTGATGGATATTAAAATGGCCGAAATGGACGGTTATGAAGCTACAAGGCAAATCCGCCTTACGAATAAAGAAGTGATAATTATTGCGCAAACGGCTTTCGGAATGGAAGGAGATAGGGAGAAAGCCATTGAGGCCGGGTGTAACGATTATATTTCGAAACCCCTGGATGTTGCCATTTTAAAAGGACTTATCGAAGATCATTTTAAATAATTAAAAATCATGTAAACAACCTTGCTGAGATTGTTAGTCGACACATGAATGCTGAACCCCTGGATTATGAAAAAGAAAAAAACATCGCTTGACAGTTCTCTTTCACTACGAATGAAAGCCGATGAAATACTAAAAAATAAACCTTCAGAAACTACTTCCTTGCCGTCGGAAGCAGAATTGTTAAAACTTATCCATGAGTTGAGTGTGCACCAGGTTGAACTGGAATTGCAGAACGAAGAACTCCAGGCGGCAATTGTTATAGCTAAGGATGCTACTGAAATATACGATTTTGCGCCAACCGGATATTTTACTTTATCAAAAGAAGGCGAAATTTTAGGATTAAATCTCAGCGGAGCGAAAATCCTGGGGAAGGAACGTTTACATCTGAAAAACAGCAGCTTCGCTTTTTTTGTTTCTGACGAAACCAGGCTTATTTTCAATGATTTTCTTAAAAGCGTATTTAAAAACAGTGCCAAAGAGTCGTGTGAAATTGTATTATCAACGGAGGGCAATGCGCCCGCATATGTCCATCTTACCGGTATAGCCACTGAAAATGCAGAGCATTGTATTGTAACTTTAACCGACCTAACCGAACACAAACATACAGAAGAAGCGATAGAAAGACAAAACGGGCTATTATCAAAAATCTCACAGTTTTCCATTGATTTATCCGCGCTGCCGGAAACGGATAACCTGGAAGCATTTATATCCCGACGAATTAAAGAGCTGACAGGAGCCTCGTTTGTAATCTATTCAGAATATGATCCCAAAAGTAGGATGATGAACCCCCTGCTTATTGACATGGAGCCCGGCAAATTAAAAAAAATGGTCAGCCTGTTGGGAAGGCAGGTAAAGGAAGTTCATCCCATGGTTGATGAGGAAACCTATTCCAGGGTAAAGGATAGGGTCATTGCAAAGTACACCAACCTCAGCGATGCAAGCTTCGGGGCTATACCACTAACGGTAAGCAACAGTTTATCCGAATTGCTTAAAACTGACAGGTATATTGGAATTGCCTATTTAATTGAAGGGAAACTCTACGGTACTTCGTTACTGGCCATGGAAAAACACATGACTGATCCATCGGATGAGGTTTTGAAAAATATTGCTTTCCTTGTTGCCTTATCACTGCGTCGCAAAAGGGCCGAAAAGGCACTTACTCAAAGTGAAGTACGCTATCGCACCTTATATGAAAATAGTCTTACCGGTATATTAATTACGCACCCTGATGGCTCTATACTTACAGCAAATCCTGAAGCTTGCCGTTTACTTGAACGTTCAGAATCGGAAATTTGTCATGTTGGCCGTAAGGGGATTATGGATCTTTCTAATCCTTTGTTGACTTCCGCTTTGGCCGAACGTGCACAAACCGGCCAGTTTCGGGGTGAACTCACATTTGTTCGTTCAGATGGATCAATCTTTCCTACTGAAATTGTTAGTACTATTTTTAGTGATCCCACCGGGCAATTACATTCAAACATATTCTTTCAGGATATTTCAAAACGTAAACTGGCGGAAGAAGCGCTGCAACACGAACAATGGAGGCTTCAGAGCATTATCGAAGGCACAAATTTGGGCACCTGGGAATGGAATGTGCAAACCGGCAAAACCATTTTCAATGAGCAATGGGCTCAACTTACAGGCTATTCACTAAAGGAATTACAACACTTAAATATTTCAGCCTGGGAGAAATATACCCATCCTGATGACCTGAAACAATCCCGTGAACTCTTACTAAAGCACTTTTCAGGCGAATTGCCTTACTACGATACCGAATGCCGGATGAAACACCGGGATGGCCAGTGGGTATGGGTTCATGACCGTGGCCAGGTAATAACCCGTACTGCGGATGGCAAGCCGCTGATGATGTTTGGTACACGTACTGATATCACCGAACGGAAACAAGCAGAGCAGGCATTGAAAGAAAGTGAAACCCGCTTCAAAAACCTTTTTCAATATCATAGCGCCATTATGCTGCTGATTGAACCCGAATCAGGATTAATTGTGGATGCTAACGAAGCGGCGGTTCATTTTTATGGCTATAGCAAAGCAGCGCTGCAATCCATGAAAATTGATGATATAAATTCCTTATCGGGGGAACAGATTAAAATGGAAAGGCAGAAAGCAAGGGCTAATAAGCTGAATTATTTTATATTTCAGCACCGGCTTGCTAATGGGGAGGAACGAACAGTCGAAGTGCATTCGTCGCCTATCGAATACCAGGAAAAGCAAATCCTATTCTCCGTAATACACGACGTTACCAAGCGTAAACAGGCCGAAGAAGCCTTAAACTCATCGCAACAACTTTTGGAAGGAATCATCAATACAATCCCTGTGAGGGTATTCTGGAAGGACAGGAATCTGAATTACCTGGGGTGTAATTCCATATTTTTAAAAGATGCCGGCCTTACTGATGTGAATGAAATTATTGGAAAAGATGATTTTATGCTGAGCTGGCGAAACCAGGCAGAATTGTACCGCAGCGACGACAAGGAAGTTATTGATAGTGGTAAAGCAAAGCTAAATATTGAAGAACCCCAGACCTCTCCTACCGGAAATAATCTTACACTCCTTACTAACAAGATGCCGCTTCGAAATTCGAAAGGTGAAATAAATGGCTTATTGGGAACATACCTTGACATAACAGAACGTAAACAGGCAGAGGAAAAATTACGTGAAAGCGAACAACGCTATCGTCAACTGGTTGAAACAGCCAACGAAGCCATACTGGTTGCCCAGGGAGATAGATTTAAGTTTGTTAACTCTTCGACATCTGAACTCTCAGGATATTCGGAGGAAGAACTTTTGTCGATCCCATTCATAGAATTTATACACCCTGACGACAGGGCGCTGGTTGCCGATAATTACATGAAGCGCCTGAAGGGAGAAATGTGTGATCCAAGCTACAGTTTCAGGTTTATCACAAAAGGAAACAACCTGCGATGGGTTGAGATGACGGGAGTTAAAATTAACTGGGAAGGCCAGCCGGCAACCTTAAACTTTGCAAGTGATATAACCGCACGCAAACAGGCTGTAGAAGCACTTATAGAAAGTGAGAACAAATACCGGAATATTTTTTCTGCTGAACGGGATGCCCTTTTTATTATCGACAAGGAAACAGGCGCCATACTGGATGTAAACGGTGCCGCATGCAGCCTTTATAACTATTCGCGCGACGAAATGCTGAAATTGAAAAACATTGATTTGTCGGCAGAAGTTGAAGCAACAGAGAAGGCAACAAAAGAATTCCAAAGTAAAATAGACCTTCGTTTTCATAAGAAGAAAGACGGAACAATATTCCCGGTGGATATTTCGGCCAGCCTTTTTACGTTGAATGACAAGCCGGTAATCCTGGCTGCCATACGCGATATTACGGATCGTACTCAAAACGAACGTATTCTGCACGAGAAAAACGAAGAACTTAGTAAAGCCAACGCCGAAAAGGATAAATTTTTCTCCATCATCGCCCACGACCTTCGCGGCCCAATCGGCGGTTTTATGGGCTTATCCGAGCGAATGGCCGAAGGAATGGCGGAGATGACCTTGGACGAACTACAGAATATAGCCCGGGTGATGAAGAAATCATCATCTAACCTGTATAGTTTGCTCGCAAACCTTTTGGAATGGTCGTCCATGCAAAGAGGGCTAACTGCCTTTGAGCCAGCTGCTGTTTATTTGTTAGCTGTCATCCGTGAGAGCATGGCAACAACCTTCGACGCAGCCGCAAAAAAGGGAATTGCAATCAGCCATACCATTCCCGATGAGCTGGTGGTTTTTGCCGACAAAAATATGCTGGAAAGCATTCTCCGGAACCTGGCAGGCAATGCGGTAAAGTTTACACCCAAAGGCGGAAACATACGTATTTCGGCTAATGCAACAAGCGGAAACGCTGTTGAGATTTCAATCGCCGACAGTGGAATTGGCATGAATAAAAATATCGTTGAAAACCTGTTTAACTTTGATGTAAATACCAGCCGCAAAGGCACCGACGGGGAACTCAGCACCGGCCTGGGACTGATGATCTGCCGCGATTTTATCGAAAAAAACGGGGGTCAGCTCAAAGTCGAAAGCGCAGTTGGAAAAGGGAGTACGTTTCGTTTTACACTTCCGGCTGTGGCTATTTAGCAGAAGCGTTTAAAAGTTGTGCTAAAGCCATTTTGAAAACGTTGATTGCACAAATAGTGTTGTATAAACGAAAATAAAAAAATGCCATGGAAGCCTGAAGTAATGAGTATATTTTGGAGCCTTTCCATGTTATCCTATAGCTTGTATTACTAAAAAGCATTTAATTATGCTGAAAAAAGAACTGAATATGAACAACAATACTACGAAAATCCTGCGCATGGATTTTAATAAGATCACCCTGGCATTCCCGGCAAAGAATGAAGCCCTTTTCCTGGAAAAATACTTTTCCGACTCCCTCGTGCAGTTTAGAATAGCATTTTTTCTCGTTACACTGCTTTATGCCGCATTCGGGTACCTCGATTTACAGATAGTTCCCGAATATGTCGGTCTTTTCCATATCATCCGGTTCTATATTGTGGTTCCATTACTTTTACTGGTTTTACTGTCATCCTTTACCCCGTTTTTCAGGAAAGTATGGCAGGCATTGTTGTTTATAAGTTTTATTGTTGGCGGAGCAGGAATAAGCGTTATGACTATGCTTGTACCTGAAAATTATGCCTATTACGCAGGTTTGATGCTGATTTTTTCGGCAGGATATTTTTTTATCAGATTGCGCTTTTTTATGGCAACCCTGGCCGGATGGATAACACTCCTGCTTTTTAACTTAGGAGCTGTTTATTATGCCAAAGCCTCCGCAATGCTGCTTATCAACGATAATTTCTTTTTTATCAGCGCCAACCTGATCGGGATGTTTGCCGCTTACCATATCGAATACTATGCGCGCCGCGACTTTGTACTGAACCAGGAACTTGACAGGCAAAAGGATGTGGTGGAAAATGCAAATAGAAACCTGGAAAAAATTGTCGAAAAACGAACAGCCGAACTTGTGGAGGCTAAAAACAAAGCCGAGCAAAGCGACCGCCTCAAATCCGCATTCCTGGCTAATATGAGCCACGAAATCCGTACCCCTATGAACGGCATACTGGGTTTTGCCGAGTTGCTTAAAACTCCGGGCCTTTCCGGCGATCAGCAGCAGCAATACATTGCTGTTATTAAAAAAAGCGGCAACCGCATGCTCAATATCATCAACGATATTGTGGATATTTCGAAAATAGAATCCGGCCTGGTGAAAGTTGTTTTGCGGGAATCCGTTATTAACGAGCAAACCGAATTTGTGTATACCTTCTTCAAACCACAGACCGAAGCAAAAGGAATCAGGTTTAGCTTTAAAAACGGCCTGCCGGCCACAGAAGCCCATGTAATTACCGACAAGGAAAAGGTATATGCCATACTGACCAACCTGGTGAAAAATGCTATTAAATATACACCGGCAGGATCAATAGAATTTGGGTATGAAATGACATTTACATCGCCCGCTGAAAAGACGTTGCATACAACGTCTCAACAGGCAGCGTATTTGCAATTTTACGTAAAAGACACCGGCATCGGTATTCCGGCAAACAGGATTCATGCTATATTCGATCGTTTTGTACAGGCCGATATTGCCGATACCAGGGCTTTCCAGGGCGCCGGCCTGGGATTATCCATTGCCAAAGCCTATGTAAAAATGCTACATGGTGAAATATGGGTGGAGAGCGAAGAGGACATAGGATCAACATTCTATTTCAGCATTCCTTACATCCCGGCTGTAAATGAGAATAAGGTTTCGGATGAGTTGAATTTACCAGTTGGGATACTGGATAAAATCAAAAAACTGAAAATATTAATCGTCGAAGACGATGAAACCTCGGAAATGCTTATCCGTATTTTAATGCGGAATTTCAGCGACAACATTTTAGTAGCCGTAACCGGAGCTGAAGCTATTGAATTATGCCACAAAAACACCGACATCGACCTGATACTGATGGATATTAAAATGGCCGAAATGGACGGGTACGAAGCTACCCGGCAGATACGGCAATTCAACAAAGATATTTTCATACTCGCCCAAACCGCTTTCGGATTATCCGGCGACAGGGAAAAAGCCATGGCTGCAGGATGCAACGATTATATTTCGAAACCGATAGTGAAAGAAAAAATGATGGAGTTGATAGAAAAATATTTCAGGAAATAATTCAGCGCAAACAGGCCATTAACCAAACTATACTTACCCTAGTACCAGGGCAATTTTTAAAATCAGCAGATGAAGACTAAACTTTTTGAATTAATCGACTTTGAGAAAGTGGATATTCTGCTCGAAGGTTTCAACAAAACAACAGGATTTGTAACGGCTATCTTAGACCTTGAAGGAAAGGTTTTGTCCAAATCGGGGTGGCGGCAGCTGTGTACTGAATTTCACCGCATCAATCCCGAAACCGCAAAAAAGTGTACCATCAGCGATACGGTATTAGCCGGCAAATTAGCCGGGGATAAAAAATATCATTTCTACCAATGCTTAAACGGACTGGTTGATGTGGCCGTCCCTGTTGTAATCAATGGGGAACATATAGCCAACCTGTTTTCCGGGCAATTCTTTTTTGAAGAGCCCGATCGTGCGTTTTTTAAAAAGCAGGCCGACAAGTATGGGTTTGATGAAAAAAAATACCTTGAAGCACTCGATAAGGTGCCTGTTATTCCACAGGAAAAAGTCCAGGTAGCAATGGATTTTTTGCTGAACATGACCCAGCTGATCAGTGAAACGATATTTCAGAAACTGGAACAAATACAACTAAATAAGGCACTAACTGAGAGTGAGAAGAAATACCGGCTGCTGATTGAGAACAGTCACGATATTGTTTATACGCTTACCACCGATGGAGTTTTTACGTTTGTTTCGCCTTCATGGACAGAACTGCTTGGGCATACTGCAACACAGGTAGTAGGCCGGCCATTCGCGCAATTTGTGCATCCGGATGATCTGACCCATTGTTTCGGTTTTCTGCAAAAAGTGATCACCACCGGCCAGCGGCAAGCAGGTTTAGAATACCGCGTCAGGCATCAAAACGGAACCTGGAGGTGGCACACCTCCAATGGTGTTCCTTTACAGGATAAAACCGGAAAAGTCGTTGGATTTGAAGGAATCGCAAAAGACATCACCAATCGCAAACAGGCGGAAGAGAAACTAAGAACCAGCGAAGAAAAATTCCGCACGCTGGCCGAATCAAGCTCTTTTGCCATCATGATGCATCAGGGCGATCATTGGATTTACGCAAATCACGCGGCTGAGGAAATTTCCGGGTACACGATAGTGGAGCTTTGCGGCATGCACTTTTGGGATTTTGTGCACCCGGATTACAAGGACTTGATTAAAGAAAGAGGCTATAACCGTCAGCAGGGGAAGGAACTGCCGCGCGCTTACGAATTCAAAATCAGTACCAAAAACGGCGTGGAAAAATGGGTTAGCCTGACCGGAAACACCATTCAATATGAAGACAAACCCACGGCTTTGGTTTCCGTAACAGACATCACCGAGCGCAAGCAGGCAGAGGAGAAGTTGCGGGCAAGCCAAGAAAACCTCTTCATCACCCTCCATTCCATTGGCGATGGCGTAATTTCGACCGATATCAACGGATTGATTGTAAACATGAACCCGGTTGCCGAAAAACTTTGCGGCTGGCATTTGGCTAAGGCTGAAGGCAAACATCTGAATGAAGTCTTTAAAATCATCAATGCCGAAACCCGACAAACCGTTTCCGACCCGGTTGGAAAAGTGTTGGAACATGGTGAAATAGTTGGGCTTGCAAACCATACCGTTTTGATTTCGAAAGACGGAAAAGAATACCAGATTTCCGACAGTGCTGCGCCCATCAAAAACAAGGAAGGTGCAATTACAGGAGTTGTTTTGGTTTTTTCGGATGTAACGGAGAAATATGCTGCACAAAAGCAGATAAAAGAGAGTGAAGAAAGATTTCAGTTGGCAATGAAAGCCTCCAGTGATGGTTTATTTGACTGGAACCTTGAAACCAACGAAATTTATTACGCTCCTGCCTGGAAAAAAATGCTCGGTTACCAAGACCATGAAATTCCAAATGATTTTTCGGTTTGGGAAAATACAACCGAGCCCGAAGATGTTAAAAAATCATGGGAACTACAGCAGAAACTTATCTCAAAGCAAATTGACCGCTTCGTGATAGAATTTAAAATGAAGCATAAAAAGGGTCACTGGGTGGATATTCTATCGCGTGCCGAAGCAATTTTTAACGACGATGGAAAAGCGATCAGGATTGTGGGAACCCATACCGATATCACCGAGCGCAAACAGGCCGAACAAGCACTGCAAAAAAGCGAAGAGCGGTTTCGGAAAATTATTGAAACTTCTCCCGATGGCATTGTCATTACTTCATTAGATGGAACAATACAGTTTGTAACCGAAAAAGCAATTTCAATGTGGGGATACGATTCCGTTGAAGAGGTTTTAGGCCGTAACGCCAAGGAATTTATTCATCCTGATTGTAGCGATTTATTTGACACACGAAAAAAGAAGATGCTTAATGGCAATTTAACCGGAGCCGGCGATTATTTGATGGTACGAAAAGATGGAAGCACATTTTATGGTGCAGCCAATGCCAACATTCTTCGCGATGCCAGCAACAATCCAATCGGCATTTTGCATATCGAGCGTGACATTACCGAACGCAAGCAGGCAGAACTGGAATTAATCACCGCCAAATTACACGCCGAAGAGAGTGACCGTCTGAAATCCGCCTTCCTGGCCAATATGAGCCACGAAATACGCACGCCCATGAACGGCATTCTGGGTTTTTCCGAACTGCTTAAAATACCGGGCCTAACCGGCGAACAGCAACAGGAATATTTAGCCATTATTGAAAAAAGCGGAAAACGCATGCTCAATATTATCAACGATATTGTTGATATTTCGAAAATTGAAGCCGGGCTGATGAAAACAAATATAAAGGAAACAAATGTAAACGAGCAGATCGAATATGTTTATGCCTTCTTCAAGCCCGAGGTGGACGCCAAAGGAATAAAGTTCACCTTCAAAAATTCATTGCCCAAAAAGGACGCCATCCTTAAAATCGATCGCGAGAAATTATATTCAATCCTTACCAACCTGGTAAAAAATGCCATTAAATATACATCGGCAGGATCAATAGAATTTGGGTATGAAATTGCATCCGTAGAGGCAAGGCATGCTGTAGAGGCAAGGCATGCCTTGCCTCTACAAATGCAATTTTACGTTAATGACACCGGCATCGGCATTCCTGCCAACAGGCAGGAAGCCATTTTTGAACGATTTATCCAGGCTGATATCACCGATAAAATGGCACGGCAGGGGGCCGGTTTGGGATTATCCATTTCAAAAGCCTATGTCGAAATGCTGGGCGGTAAAATATGGGTGGAAAGCATCGAAGGGAAAGGTACAACATTCTATTTTACCTTGCCTTATAGTAAAGAGCTGGAACAAAAACCCGATTACGAAAATGTTTTACCTTCCGGGGAAAGAGATAATCCTGTAAATGCCCTGAAGATATTGATTGCTGAGGATGACGAAGTATCTGAAATGTTGCTTTCCATTAATCTGAAAAAGTTTAGCCATGAAGTGCTTAAGGCCCGCAGCGGCATCGAAGCCGTTGAAATCTGTCGTGCTGATCCCGATATTGACCTGGTATTGATGGATATTCAGATGCCCGGCATGAATGGCTATGAAGCAACCCGGCGAATCAGGCAATTCAACACGGATATTGTCATACTCGCCCAAACCGCTTTCGGGCTATCCGGCGACAGGGAAAAAGCAATAGCAGCGGGATGTAACGATTATGTTTCGAAACCTGTTAATATCAATCTGTTACGAGAAATAATACAGAATCATTTTTAAAATACATACTATGGTAAACCAAATGGAAACAACGGATGAAGAATCCGAAACCAGGTCGCGTAAATTACAGCAAGAATCCGATTCCTTTTTGACTACTCCCTTTAAAAATAATGTAAACCATTTGAGTATGGAAAAATCAATATCCTTACTGGCTCATGCTATCAGCAGCATCAGCGAATGCGTAAGCATAACCGATATGAATGATCAGATCATTTATGTGAACAAGGCGTTTCTGAAAACGTACCAGTTTGAAGAAAGCGAATTAATAGGCAACTCCATCAGCCTGGTTCGTTCACCTAACAATGCGGCCCATCTAGCTGAAGTAATTCTTCCGGCTACCCTTCAGGGAGGCTGGAAAGGCGAATTGCTGAACCTGCGCAGGGATGGCAGTGATTTTCCTGTTTCGGTATCCACTTCTGTTGTAAGGGATGATAAGGGAGAACCTATTGCACTTATTGGCGTATCAACTGATATTACTGAACGCAAACAGGCCGAAAAGGCGCTTCTCGAAAGTGAAAGCCAGATGCGTACCATTACCAATTCCGCACAGGACGGCATTATAATGATGGACCCCAAAGGAAATATATCGTACTGGAATCCTGCCGCCGAACGGATATTCGGATATTCAGTCCGGGAAGCCATAGGGCAGAACCTTCACAATTTTTTGGTGCCACCGCGCTTTCATGAGGCTCATCATGCTGCGTTCCCCGCGTTTCTGCTATCAGGGCAGGGAGCTGCCATCGGCAAAACACTCGACCTGGAAGCAAAGCGGAAAGATGGCACCGAATTCAATGTACAGTTATCCCTTTCCGCTATCCAGATTAATGATGGGTGGCATGCTGTTGGCGTTCTGCGCGATGTTACCGAACAGAAAAAAACAGAGACAGCGCTGGTAAAAGCCAAGCAGGAGGCTGAAATGGCAAACAAGTCTAAAAGTATTTTTCTTGCAAACATGTCACACGAAATACGAACGCCACTCAACGCGATAATTGGTTTTTCGCAGCTGATGAACCGCGACAAGCATTTATCGCCCACTCAAAAGGAGTATAATGTTTCTATCATTCGTGCCGGCGAACACCTGCTGGCACTTATCAACGATATTTTGGAATTATCGAAAGTGGAAGCAGGCCGGGTAGTGTTAAGCCCTGCAGATATTGATCTGTATTCACTTCTCGACGATATTCAGATGATTTTTAAAGAACGGGCCAAATCCAAAAACCTGCAGTTTATCTTCGAAAAATCCAACGACCTGCCACGCTATGTTTTTGTTGATGAAGGTAAACTGCGACAGATATTCGTCAACCTCATCGGGAATGCTTTAAAGTTTACCGACGAAGGCGGCATTGCCATACGCACCCGCATTGATAATATTACTGCCGGTACACTCCAGCTTGTGGTTGAAGTTCAGGACTCAGGCCCTGGTATTGATGAGAATGAAATTCATAAACTGTTTAAACATTTCGAACAGACAAGTTCCGGCATCAGCAAGGGCAGCGGCACGGGCCTGGGACTTGCCCTGAGTCGCGAACTGGCCATACTGATGGGTGGCGACATCACGGTTTCGAGCGAAGTTGGAAAAGGATCGGTTTTTACGTTCCGCATCGAAATAAAAGAAGGCAATTCAGCAACCATCGAAACCGATATAGCCAAAGGGGTAATCGGCATCGACCAGGGCGAGGATATCTATCGCATCCTGGTGGTTGACGATAAAAAGGAAAATTTAAAAGTTGCCGTAACGCTTCTGCAGATTGTTGGATTTCAAACCAGGGAAGCTGTGAATGGCGAAGATGCCATAACCAAATTTAACGAGTGGAATCCAAACCTTATCCTGATGGATATGCGTATGCCTGTTATGGATGGTTACGAAGCAACCCGCCGTATTAAAGCAACTGAAAAAGGGAAGCTAACTCCTATTGTGGCTCTTACCGCCAGCACCTTCGAAGATGAGCTGAAACAGATCGACTCCCTGGGAATACAGGGTTATATCCGCAAGCCTTTCAGGGAAAACGAATTGTTTGGCACCATCGGGAAATTACTCGGTATAAAATATATTTATGATGATGAAGCTCCTACTGTACAATCAAAATACCTGAACGACGAAAACGCACTGGCGGAGGACATTGCAAAATTACCCAACCGGCTGGTGCTCAAAATGCAGCAGGCACTTGCCGTTGCCGATCTGGACCTGATGATTGAACTTATTAAAACCATGGAACAGGATAATCCGGAACTTACCCGGCAGCTTATGAACCTGGCTGTAAACTACGATTATGATCAATTACAGCAATTGTTAAATGAAAAGGAGAATAAATAATGAACCACGTATCTGTTGAAAATAAGAATATCCCCGACATTCTCATTGTTGATGATGTTCCTGCCAATCTGAAAGTGTTGGGCGACATACTTAAAGGCGAAGGGTATAAGGTACGGCCGGTGCCAAACGGAGCCCTGGCCCTGAAGGTTGCTGAAAAAGAAAAGCCCGATCTTATCCTCCTGGATATCATGATGCCGGATATGGATGGTTACGAAGTCTGCCGCCGCTTAAAGGAAATGGAAGACTTGAAAGATATCCCGGTAATATTTATCAGCGCTTTAAACGATACCAAAGATATTGTGAAAGCGCTTCAAAGCGGTGCTGTCGATTTCATTACAAAGCCTTTCCAGTCCGAAGAAATCGCCGCCAGGGTGAACACGCATCTTAAACTTCACCGGCAAAGCATCATGCTTCGTGAACAAAGCAAGCAGCTCCAGGAGCTAAATGCTTCCAAGGATAAATTATTCTCCATCATCGCCCACGACCTTCGTGGCCCCCTGGGTGGTTTTATGGGATTAGCCGAAATGATAGCCGATGAGTCGCAGCCGCTTACTTCGGACGAAAAGAAAGATATGATCCAGGTATTGAGCCGCTCAGCCCGGAATATCTATCAACTACTCGAAAACCTGCTTGAGTGGTCGCAAATGCAGCAGGGGCATACCGCATTTAGCCCCCGCTTAACCAGCCTTAAAAAACTGGTAACCGATAGCACTAAAATGCTTATGGAAGTCAGCCGGAAGAAGAATATCGGCATAACGGTTGAAGTAGACACGGAACAGGAAGTATTTGCCGATAAAAACATGATTCAATCCGTAGTCCGCAACCTGGTTTCGAACGCTATAAAATTTACACCCAAAGGCGGACGGATAATTATTACAGCCGACCTTACCGAAAATAATACCTCGGTAATAACCGTGAAAGATACCGGTATTGGCATGAGCAGTGAATTGGTATCCAATCTTTTCCACATCAACGTGAACAGCAGCCGCCCGGGCACGGAAGGCGAAAACAGCACCGGCCTGGGATTACTGCTTTGTAAAGAGTTTGTTGAACGGCATGGAGGCGAAATATGGGTCGAAAGTGAAGAAGAAAAAGGCTCCTTATTTTGTTTCACCCTTCCAAACCCCACTGCCATTAAAGAGGAAACCGCTGACCCGAAGATCACGGCATCCGTTTATGAAACAGGCCATTTCAAAAATTTAAAAGTCCTGATTGCCGAAGACAACGAAAATTCGGAACTCCTGATCCGGATCGTAATCAGCCCTTTTAGCCACCAGGTTTTGGAAGCCGGAACAGGTAGTGCCGCCGTTGAAATATGTCGCAAAAATCCGGATATCGACCTGGTTTTAATGGATATCAACATGCCCGAAATGGATGGGTTGGAAGCCACCCGGCAAATCAGGAAATTTAATACCGATATGGTTATTATTGCGCAAACCGCATTCGGGCAGATCGGCAGCAGGGAAAAAGCACTGGAAGCCGGATGTAACGACTATATCGCAAAACCTATCGAAGTTGGCACTTTGCTGGGAATGATAAAAAGACATTTTAAGATTTCACCAGTCACCCATTAAGTCACTGGTCGCCGTACAGGAGGATTCAGAAGGGAAATGGGGAAATAAGAAAACCTGACAGCGTCTGAAAGACCTGTCAGCGTTCAGGTCGGCGGGGAATAGGGAAACAGGAAAATGGAAAATGGAAAAATGGAAAATAGTATTTTAACACCTAACTTCTATATCTTCTAAAATTTATGATCCTTCTTCTTGAAAATATGCCCGAAGGGCGGATGAGGTGGAGGATTTAGGAGAAACCTGAAACCAGCGATTTTTGATTTGGGAAGTTGTGATTTGGAAGTTGTGCCCTTCGACTTCACTCAGGGTAAAATTTGTGATTTGTGATTTGTGATTTGTGATTTACGAATGACAATTTTAGGATACCATTTTCTATTTTCTATTTTCTATTTTCCCGAAACGATGTACGATTTGTGATTTGTGATTTACGAATGACAATTTTAGGTTACCATTTTCTATTTTCCATTTTCTATTTTCTATTTTCTATTTTCCTTTGTCATGCTGAGCGGAGTCGAAGCATCTATTTTCTATTTTCCTGAAACGATGTACGATTTGTGATTTGTGATTTGTGATTTCGGAACCAGAGACCTTTAAATCCTTAACTCCAGATCCATTATGCCCCATATACTCCGGATGTAAAATTTATATACAGTCCAGGGGGTTCATTCTTTTTTTTATTTCACAAAATAAAATAATGACAGATTGACACAATACGCAGATTTTCATTAGTTTACAATTAAAACAAAATATTTTTTTTACTATTTCCATCTCCTATTAAAAAAATATAAATAAATAAACAATTGTTTGCAAACGTGTATTATAAGTTTTGTATCTTTCATCGATTAATTTTCTCAAAAGCCTGATCTTTTTAAACGGGCAAGAGAGAAAATACGCCTTATTGCGCTGCCTTTATACAATCTTTATTATGCTGAAAATACCATTATAAGCCTGACTGAAGTCTTTTCCATTGAAAAATTACGATACTAAACAGCATTTAACTCTGACGAAATTTATTATTGTACCCCTATAAAAAACTTGTCTTCTCTATAAAACTCATTCGCCAAAATAACTTTATTCGGATTTTTAATTCAATGAAAAAGACACCTGATCCCGCATCAAACCACCTTCGTCAGAAGGCGGAGGAATTGCTGAAGCATAAACCTGCCAGAAACAAGTCGGAACTTTCGGAAGCCGAAGCCTTGAGACTTATTCACGAGCTGGAAGTCCACCAGGTTGAACTGGAAATACAGAACGAAGAGCTCCGCCTGGCTAATGCGAAAGCCAATGATGCAACGGAATTATACGATTTTGCGCCCACAGGCTATTTTACGCTTTCCCGCGACGGCGAAATCCTAGGGTTGAATCTGAGCGGGGCAGCCATGCTTGGCAGGGAACGTTCGCGAGTAATAAACAGCAGATTTGCCTTTTTTATTTCCAACGACACTAAACCCGCCTTCCAGATCTTTCTTGATAAGGTATTTGGCTCAACAGCACCTCATTCCTGTGAAGTTATCCTTCAGGCAAATGGCAATTCACTCATGTATGTTCATCTTTCGGCTGTTGTAAGCGGGAAGGGATCACAATGCCTTCTAACAGCCGTTGATATTACAGAGCATAAAAGCCTGGAAGCATTAAATGAAGTACTGCTCACCTCACTCCCATACCCTGCCATGTATATCCGGAAGAAGGACATGGTAGTGCTTGCCACGAATAAACATGCCTTAGCTATGGGGGTTAAGATTGGCGGTCACTGCTGGCGCAAGTTTATGAAAGCCGAATACATTTCGGGAAAAGACAAACTGGTGGCGGCCAGGTATCCTGATTTAGTTCCGGCTGAATATAATATAACGTGTACGTTCTGCCTGGCAGAAAAATGTTTTGTATCAGCCCTGGAACAAAATGATCCTGGGCTGAATGCGTTTGGCGAAGTTTGGGATACATATTGGATAAGGGTAAGCGATGAAGTTTTTCTGCATTATGCTGTTAATATCTCCGAGCGCAAAAAAGATGAAAAACAAATACAGATGGCTCATGAACGCCTCCGCCGGTTTGTTGATTCGGATATTGTAGGCATTATCATTGCAGATTCGGAGGGTAAAGTAATTGAGACCAATGACTATTATCTGAATGTATTAGGATACAGCCGTGCTGATTTCGAAGCCGGAAACGTTAACTGGCGTGAAATTACACCCCCCGAATGGCTAAATACCGACGAAAGAGCTATTGTCGAACTACGCGAAAACGGGAAATGTACTCCCTACGAAAAGGAATATATACGGAAAGACGGTTCGCGGTGTTTCGTGCTTATAACGGATGCATTACTACCTGGACCGGAAATGCATATTGCCGGATTTATATTGGATATAACCAAACGAAAAAAAACAGAAATAGCTTTGCGCGAAAGCGAACTAAAATACCGCGAGTTAATTGAAAATTCGCCTGATGCCATCGTTATTCATTCAAAAGGGGAAATTTTACTGGCCAATAAAGAGGCTTGCAACCTAATGGCAGTGGACCGTGCCGAAGATATACTAGGCAAACAGGTTTTGCAGTTTGTTCATCCCGACTATCGTGAAATGGTAATCGATAGAATGAAAAAAATGTCGGAGGATGGTCTGGCTTTACCACTTTCCGAAGAGAGATTTGTGCGACCCAATGGTTCCGAAGTTGTTGTTGAAGTTAAAGCAATCCCTATATTATTTGAAAATGAAGAAGCTGTTCAGTTAATTATCCGTGATATTACCAAACGCAAAGAGGCCGAAGACGCGATTCGGAACAGCGAATTAAATTTCAGAGAACTCTTTGAAGCCAATACCGACGGTATTACTATTTTTAATATCAATCCTGATGGCCTGCCTACAATTATTCTGGATATGAACGAAAATTCTGCCAGGATGCTAGGCTATACTAAAGACGAATTGCTGCATTTAACCCCAACCGCAATAGAAAAAGATAGTACATCAGAAAAAATTGAAAGACGGATGAATGATTTATTATCCAAGGGGTTTTCAAATTTCGAAACAATTATTCAACATAAGGACGGCCATGAAATAGAAGCGGATATTAAAGTTATGATGATAAATTATAACAATCAGCCAGCTTTAATGAATATTGTCAGGGATATTACCGATAGGAAAAACAGTGAGATACAATTGCAGAAATATGCAATTGAGTTAAATAAACAAATCGCTGAAAAAGATAAGTTTTTCTCTATAATTGCCCATGATCTGCGGGGGCCATTCAATGGATTCCTCGAATTATCCGAAATGATGGCCGAAGAATCGGCAAGTTTGTCGATGGACGATATGCGGAAAATAGCAGGTATAATGAAAAAATCGGCAACCAATCTGTTTCGGTTACTGGGTAACCTTCTGGAGTGGTCGCGTATGCAGCGGGGCATTACTAGTTATGATCCAAGGCCTGTTATTTTAAATGCTAAAATTCATGAAATTACCAACCTTGCAAAGGAAGCCGCCTCTAAAAAAGGAATAACAGTCAACTATTCCATTCCCGCGGATTTAGAGGTATTTGCAGACGAAAATATGCTTGAAGGTATTCTTCGGAATTTAGTTGCCAATGCTGTAAAATACACCAATACGGGTGGTAGCGTAACTATATCGGCCAAATACAGCCCAGGTGAATCTGTTGAATTTTCAATAAAAGATACAGGTATAGGAATGAATTCAACTATTCTTGAGAACCTGTTCAACCTCAATGTAAATACCAGCCGGAAAGGTACAGCGGGTGAACTCAGCACAGGACTTGGATTAATTATTTGTAAGGATTTTATCGAAAAACACCATGGCGTACTCCGTATTGAATCTGAGGTTGGACAAGGTTCAACATTCTTTTTTACTATCCCTGGTCCTTTAGAATCCGTGCCCCAGAATACCCGTTCCGATCAGGCAACTGATAATCCATCCGATCAGGCCAGGAAACTGAATATTCTAATCGCCGAGGACGAAGAAACATCCGATTTGCTGATCAGCATCGCGCTTGCTAAAATCAGTCGTGAATCGTACCACGCTAAAACCGGATTAGAAGCAATTGAAGCCTGCCATGTCCATCCCGACATTGATCTGATATTGATGGATATTCAGATGCCTCTCATGGATGGGTATGAAGCTACCCGGCAAATCAGGCTTTTCAACAAAGACGTGATAATTATTGCACAAACCGCCTATACCTATTCAAATGACAGGGAAAAAGCATTGGAAGCCGGCTGCAACGATTATATTTCAAAACCCATCAGCCAGAAGGAATTAATGGAGGTAATAAGGAAACACATCAGAGAGTGAATAGTGAAAAATGGAAAATGGAAAATGGAAAATGGGAAACAGAAAATAGGACCGTGGATAGGAATGATAAAATCCGGTAAGAATAACTTGCCCGCTGATTCAAAAGGTTAAGGCTGAGGTTAAGGTTAAGCAGGTTCTAAGCTAAATCCTGCAACCTGAACCTTTACCTTTAGCTCAACCTAAGTTATATAAGAGAAAATAGTATTTAGGGTCTGCTGAAAAACTCAAGCTGCAATTTTCAATCTCCATTTCCAAGAGTAGATATTACATTACAGGATTGGCCGAGATATTAAAGAAGCTCATCTGCATAATTGTTGTTCCACTGTGATCTCATTAAGTAACACTTTCTTAGAAGGGACCGGCCTAAGAAAAATAGGATAGTGGTTCTTGACGGAGGTATGTGCGCAAGGCATGTGTGTAGCAATACACAGCAACGACAAATCTCCTGCGTTGCTCAAATCTTTCATGCCTTGTATTGCGAGATGATACCTCCGGCATAGAAACACATCCTATTTTTATTATGCCTTGTATTTTTGTTACTTTTTTTTCAAGAAAATAGTAAGAGAAATATGAAACAAATTAAAATTTTAAAAAAATTAGAAGCTGGTTTCATGATTAAGTGCAAGGGTTTTGGCA
>JAURYB010000089.1 GCA_030654075.1 Bacteroidales bacterium
CCTTTAGCAGTTTAGCAATTAATTTCAATTAAAATGATGAATAATTATCTGTGAAATCTGAGTAATCTGTGGCATATATTTGTTTTTCATTACTTTAGACAAACTGATTAGTTACTAATTTTAAAATCATTCCAAAGCAATTACGTCAAGACTTACTTTTGTAAAAAAACGCTAAAGATAAACTACTCTAAATGAAAACTGCTCTTCCATGGTTTCTTTTTTTGTTGATAGCCTCCTTTACATTTGGCCAGTCGAAAAGCTTTAAACGAGGTGTTGCTTACGGAAATCATTCCGTTTCAGATATGCAAACCGCGTCCAAAGGCATATCGTGGTGGTATAACTGGTCACCAGAACCTGAATATGCAATTGTAACTACATATTCCGGATATAATGTCGATTTTGCGCCACAAGCATGGAATGGTTCGGGAATTAACGGAGTAAAATCCTGGGTAGCGCAGGATGATAAAGTGAAGTACATATTGGGTTTCAACGAACCAAATTTTAAAACGCAGGCTGGTATGACTCCTACACAGGCAGCGGCTGCCTGGCCTCAATTGCAGGCTATTGCCGATCAGCACCATTTAAAATTAGTGAGCCCTGCAGTAAATTATTGCGGTGATTGCGTTTCGGAAAACGGTACAGTTTATACAAATCCGTTTACATGGTTAGACGATTTTTTTACCGCCTGTGTTGGCTGTCGTATTGATTATATCGCTTTGCACTGGTATGGCGGTGGCAACTCCATGAGCAGCTATATTGAAGATGCCCGCAAATATGGCAAACCAATCTGGGTAACGGAGTATGCCAACTGGGAATCAGGGGTTACCGCACAAAGCCAGAAAAGTTACTTAACGGGAACTACCAACTTTCTGGAGCGCGATCCTGATGTTTTCAGGTATTCGTGGTTTATCGGAAGAGGTTCGGGTGCCGCAACCTATCCATACATTGATTTGTATGGAGGAAGCGGACAAATGACAGAATTAGGTCAGCTTTACCTTGATATCCCGGTTTATGATTCAACATTTGTTAATGCTGTCCCCGGAAAGATTGAATCGGAAGAATATTACCGCCAGAAAGGAATGTTTGCCGAGCTCACAAGCGATACTGATGGACTTATGGATGTCGGTTATACCGATGCGGGTGACTGGCTGAAATATAAAATCTCTGTTTCCGAGAATGGAGAATACCAGATAATTACAAGGTATGCCGGAACCGCAGCCGGGAGATTTGATGTTTACGTTGATGATGTCAAGAAAACAACCGTCAACACAACAATTACCGGTGGCTGGCAAACCTGGGCGTCGGTTGTTACATCCATCAACCTGCCGGCAGGCGAACACATTTTGAAACTTGCGGTAGTGAACCCAGGATTTAATTTAAACTGGCTTAAATTTGAAAAAGGAGCTGCCGGCATCGACGATAATCACCTGCAGAAATTAGAAGCAAATGTTTATCCTAATCCCATTTTGGAAAATAAGTTTAAAATCATCTTTGAAAATGCTGTTTCATACGAAATGACTATTCAAATCATAGATTTAACCGGCAAAACTATCTATACCCAAAAAGCCGGGAAATCAAACGGGAAAGAAATCGGGATTGACCTTGGAAATGTGGCTGGAATAAGCAAAGGGATATACACCATCTCTGTTCGAATGAAAAGCGGGTATTTGAATCAAAAAATCGCTCTTTTTTAGACTTTCCCGACATTCCACCTTTGCTTCTTGTGCGAACAACTTTGCGCCTTTGCGTTTATTTTTTTTACCGCGAAGACGCAAAGGAAACTCAAAGAGCGCTATTATTAGAAAAGTTCCGATTAAGAAAACTATTCAATTTCAATATTATATTTATCCAGTAATCCGGCAATTCCCAAGCGTGAGAACCGCGCTTTTTTAATGCGGTTTCGTTCAGGATCGAGCGAATAATTATAGGACGAACGGAAATCAGCCTTTTCGAGGTTTGTACCAAAAAATATAGTGCGGTGAAGATCACAGTTTTCGAATACCGCACTCGTAAGATCAGCTTCCGTGAAATCAGCTTCCTGCAGGTTACAGTTAATAAAACCTGTCTTTTTGAGTTTCAGTTTGTAAAATACCGATAGTTTCAGGATACAGTTTTCGAACCGGAACGACAGCAGGAAACTGTTGCACTCCTGGAACTGAATGCCCATTACTTTGCAGTTTACAAACCGGATATCGTTTATTGTGGTGTTTCTGAACGCAACCATACTAAGGTCGCATCCGTCGAAAATGCATTCCCTGAAAATGAAATTGGATAAATCGGAACTGTAAAAATTACAGTTTTTAAACGTGCAGTTTTCGTATTCACCGCGGGGAAGCGGGGAAGATGTAAAATCAAGCTTCTCAAATAATTTGTTTTCAATCAAAATTCATGCTCTTAATGATGAATACCCAGGACCTTTCTGCACGCCCAATAGACTTCTCAATTCAGACACAAATTTACAGCTTTTCCGATTCCCCGCTCAATTGATCAATCAAAGTCTGCCTATATTTCCTGCATTCAATAATTGGCTTATCTGATATAATCAGCCATTTATCCAAAATAATTTCAAGAATAAGAAATATCTTTCGCCCGAAAATATCAGTTAAAGCCGGCAAAACAAAGCTACCTGTTAACTGAAAGTGCTACCCTATTAATAATAATTCCCAAAATCAAAACCGAACAACTTTGCCGGCTCATTGAACCAACCCGACTGAATGCTTTCGGATGAAATCCACCCGGTGTTGTCATTTTTCAATACAATTCCTTCGGTCTGCCCCAGGTGCAAAGCTGAACCCAATTCAATTCTCCGCCTTTTCCCGCCAAAAAACTCAGGGCCATTATATCCTGATAATAACCAGGCAAAACAAATATAGGATCTTCCTGATGTGTTTTTATAGCCCAATAGGACAATTTTCCCTTGTTGATTTATAGAGGCGTCGGTTATAAGTCCGTCAACCTGAAATTGGTCAACGAACCTTGCTTTGTACCAGCCCGGTTCTGCTGGAACCGCATAGTGTCGTGTCTGTAAGTCGGCCCAATCCTTGCTAAAAAGATGCAACGAATCATCATAGAAGAAGAAAGCTTCACAATCAAAATTGTTTTTATTAAATGCTGGTTCAAAATGAGTTAGATCAGGATAAATAAAATGAATATAACCTGCATTCACAGAATCGTTTACCGGGTTAAGTAATTCCGATTTCGCAATCTTCAGAATTTTCAGATCTTTTCTTTCGCCGGAATTATTCCCGAAATCCCCAATGTACACACTTGAATCATCCTGTGCCATGCCTTCCCAATCCTTGTTCACTGAATTGCGGATCACGACTGTACGCAGAATACTTCCGCTAACACTATCAACCTGGTAGATTTCCGGTGGATTTCCGCTATCGTTGTGTGTCCAGATTTGACCATTGAAATATAAAAGGCCTGAAGTTTCCATTATTTTACCAGGCAGACCGGCAATAAAGCGCGGTTTATAATGCACAGACTTATACGTTGTTGAAATGGCAGGAAGCAGGATTCCCTTCGGGGAAATTAGCACTGAAGGATCTGTCTGCGCTTGGAGCGGAAGAAAACTATTGAAAGAAAATATAATGATGATACTAATTTGCAATTCACCACGAGTAACTCCCATAAGCTTAGTTTAGCGATATTCAATTACCGACGGCTTCCCGATTGTAAAATCAGGGAATCCAAAATCAGTAGTTCTGAAAGGATTTGCTTTGATAATATTATTCCCTTTGCCAGGAATGGTAGGATAAAACGCAAAAGACAACTGAATATTACTGTTAACCAGGTAATCATTACGAATGAGAACGCCCAAGCCCAATTGAGGATACATCCGGCTATGGCTGAAGCCTGAGATTCCATTGCCCAGCATCCCAAATGAAAAATTAAGGTACGGGCCAAACCTGAAACCCAGTACGTTCCAGGGCGCATACGATTGGGTTTGAATAACGAAAAGTAAGCGACTGGTACCTGAAAGCACAGCGCTGTTAAAACCGTTAAGACCATACCCGTCGTTAAGCGTTAATCTTTCGTACGAGGGCTGTCTGATGCCAAGAGTGAATTCAGGTTTGACAAACTGCCTGAATTTCCAGCTCCCGATAGAGAATAAGCCCGAAAAATAATTTATACTCGCGTTTAAAACGCCTTCGGTCCTGTATGATGCGTTTATAAACGTGCCATATTCAATATTAGTTCCAAAGTAACCCAATTTGAAAAAATTACCCCACGAATGGTTAAATCCCCAATACCAGCGATCACTGTTTTTTAGCTGGTAACCGACCACAACGCCATAAGTGATTCCAATCGGCACGTCCTCAGTTGTTCCGAAACGAAAAATGTAGCTTTGCTTAACATATTTCCGGCTCGAAATCCCCAGCCCCGACAAATAAAACTGTTCACTGGTATAATAATCCATCAGGTCAGGCTGCTCAATGGGTTTTTCAAGATACCTTACCGTATAAATCCGTCCGGATAAAATCAATTTTGTTGACCTGTCGGTCACCGACCTGCCTCTGAAAACCTGCCAGGCCGCGGCAGCCCAATAGTCCTGGATGTTGGCTTTGGACTGCAGATTAAGACGTATTGTGTCATTTTTATAAATCCACCCGGTAAGTTTTTGCTGTGATACGGCAACACCACCAGCCCACCGGGCAATAGGAGAGAAAAATGGTCTTTCGAAGTTCAGCCCCTTAATGAAATTTTGATTCTCATCAACGGAGTACGCTACACGCATGCTTATATATGAGTTCCTGATATTTGGCACGAAATAATAGCCGGTAAAAGCATTGTTGCCATTCATATAATTCTGCATATACGAACCTGAAAATGTGTGTCCCAAACCGCCCAGGTTTTTATCGGTTAGTTTTAATGTAATATCTTCATTTGAGAATGCGCCGTCAGCAACGATACTCCACAAATCGCTGGCGCGAACAAAAACATCGACTGAATCGGAATTTTCGCCTGTCGGGACAGCTTTAATAACCACATCGTAAATATAACTCTGGCTGCGGATTAAACGTTCCGATTCCTTCACCAGTAAGGAATCAAACCTGTCATTCCTTTGAATTAGCATCCGGTTCCGGATAACATAATCCTGGGTTTTTACATGAAGTGAATTCCCGGTATTTTCGAGGTAGCTTCTTGGACTGGCAGCAGTATCGGCAATCTGAAATCCAAAAGGATCAAGGGTGGTAACATTAATACTCCGGATGATCTTTCCTTCAAAACCGGCATAATGTTCAGAAACCGGATTGCTTGAAATTTCCGGGCTTGGAGTCGTTGAAGTAATCACCGGTCGTAATAAAAGGCTTTGTAGTATGCTGGTAAATTTGCGCCTGGAGGAATATTCCTCAATTCGTTTATAAACTCCTGTAACACTAATACTGTCAGGTTTCACCTGCGCTGACGCAACTCCGCTTACGCAGACCATGAACAATAGAAATATGGAAATATTCCGTAGTAACATGAGTATTAAGTTGTCCGTATCCTGAAAGGAGGTAAAAGATTAATTGAATTCTGGCAGAGGCACAAAGATACGCAAAATTATAATCTTCGTATGCAATATTCAATTATTCAACTGTATTTCAACTATATACAGGTTTATGCTTTTTGCGTCTGATATGTGCAATAAAAAAAATGCAGGCAATTATAAATGGTATCAACTGTGAGGATTACAGAATATATTTTGCTTTTTTTAATGAAAAGCAATTTCTAATAAGCAATGCAGCATCACGATCCGCAGTATTGCTAAATTGACCTATACCCGGCAGAGATTATTCCGTTGAAAATCATAAAAAACAGCATGTATCAGCAAATCGGCAAAGGAAAGCAAATCCATATTCTCAAACAAAAGTCAAACAGTTTTTTCATTGAAATACTTCAGGATAACCTCATTTAACATATTCTGATCAATAGGTTTAGCAAAATAATCGTTGCATCCTGCAGCCATTGCCTTTTCGCGTTCACCTGAAAGCGCGTATGCAGTTTGTGCAACTATTACTATTTCAGTATTAAACTTTCGTATTTCCCTGGTTGCTTCATATCCGTTCATTTCAGGCATCTGAATATCCATAAGTATCATATCGACATCAGGGTTTTCCTGTAATATCCCTAAAACTTCAATCCCTGTTTTGGCATGCAGAATTTCGGTATCAAATTTTCGTAACATAATAGCAATCAGCAAATCCGATGTCTCATCATCTTCACTGATGAGAATTTTGAGAGGTTTTATCATGTCGACGCTTTTAATGTTAAGTTTAGTGTTTGTAATGTTATCTTGTTTTTGCAGTACAGGTAAATACGGAATCGAGAAAAAGAAAACCGACCCATTTTCTCCCGGTTTAACTTCAGGATTGGGTTCAAACCAAATTCTGCCACCTAATAGTTCCACATATGCTTTCGAAATAGATAATCCCAAACCAGCACCTTCATAGTTTCTGGTCAGAGATTCACTTCCTTGCCGGAACCGCTCAAAAACAATCTCCTTATTTTGTTGACTAATGCCTACACCTGTATCTTTTACAAAAAACTCTAATACATCTGGTTCATCTGTCGTTCCATCATCAACCAATAACTTAGATGGCTTCAATTTATAACCAACAGTAATGGAGCCTTGTTTCGTAAATTTAACAGCGTTTTTAATCAGGTTGGTTAAAACAGCAGTAAGTTTTTCTTTATCTGTTTTGACTATTGCCTTACTATCGGGCAATGAATTTTTAAGATATAAATGTAATCCCTTCTGCTCAGCCTCTGGCATAAAAAAATCGTACAAGTATTTAACTTGTTCATTTACATTTGTTTCGGAGTATAAAAGATCTGTTTGGCCTGATTCTATTTTTGAAATACTTATAATATCGTTAATAATATTGAGCATGCGGGCACCACTTTTCTCTATAATCCGTATATATTCCTGTTGTTGAATACCTGATAGCTCAGGCTCTTTGAGAAGAGCGGCGAAACCAAGGATCCCATTCATTGGTGTCCGTATTTCATGACTCATATTCGCAAGAAAAGCAGTTTTTAAACGATCGCTTTCTTCTGCCTTTTCTTTAGCTTTGATAAGGTCAGTAGTAAGTTGTTTACTTTCAGTAATATCCTTCTTTATAGCCAGGTAGTGTGTTATAATGCCATTTTCGTCAAAAATAGGTGATATTGATGCTGATTCCCAATATAGTTCGCCATTTTTCTTTTTATTGTGAAACTCCCCTATCCACTCTTTCCCTGAACTGATGGTTTCCCACAAAGAGCTATATTCTTCCCTGGTTTTTTCGTGGGTACTAAATATCCTGGGGTTTTTACCAATGGCTTCTTCACTGGTATAACCGGTCAGTTTAAGGGTTGCCGGGTTTGCATATTCAATTCTGCCCTCCGTATCGGTGATCACAACCGAATTTGGACTTTGCTCAACCGCACGTGATAGTTTCCGGAGTTCATTTTCAGCTTTTTGCCGGGCTTTGGTTTCCTGGGCTTCTTTGTAAGCACGATAAACTGCCGGAATAAGCCTTTCCATTTTGTTTTTGAGCACATAATCAGTAGCTCCATTCAAAAGTGATTCAATGGCTACTTCCTCTCCCATAGTTCCGCTTAAGAACACAAACGGAATATTGGGATAATTGTTTCTTGCAAACAGCAGTGCTTCAGCTCCTGAATAACCAGGCAAGTGGTAATCGGATAAAACCAGATCGATCTTATGGTTTCTGAGAATGAAAAGGTAATCTTCTTCATTATCGGCGAGGAAATAATCGAAACTGATATTAGCCTTTTTCAACAACGACTGAACCAACATTGAGTCGGCAGGGTTGTCTTCGAGATGAAGGAGCTGAATTATGCTTTCCATTTATGATCAGGTTTAATTTCGCCGACCTGAAGTCGGGGTTAATCAAGTATTCCTGTTGCGACTTCTATGAGGGTATTTCATTTATTACCACCCAGTATTGCCCCAGTTCTTTAACTACCAGCATGAAGTCGTTTATATTCACCGGTTTTACCACGAATGAATTGGCCCCGTTGTCATAGCATTCCTTCAAGTCGAGAGTGTCGCGCGAAGAAGTAAGCATAATCACGGGGATATGCGTAAATGCCGGATCGGAACGAATTACCTTTAATACCTCGATGCCGTTCATCAAAGGTAATTTAATATCAAGTAAAATAAAAACCGGAGTCCCGTCTGAATAATCAGCAAATTTTCCCCGTTTGTATAAAAAGTCAAGTGCTTCTTCCCCATCTTCGGCCACAATAATTTCGTTGCCAAAATGCGCATTCTTCAATGCTGATTAGATAAGTATCACATCGTTGGCGCTGTCGTCGACCAGAAGAATATTTTTAATTGTAGTTTCCATAATGCGCTGGATTTGTATGCAATTTACAAATTATTCGTTGGGTAAACTAAAATAAAAAGTTGCGCCTTTGTTAATTTCGCCTTCAGCCCAGCAACGGCCACCATGACGAACAACAATACGCTGGATGTTTGCCAGCCCGATACCTATTCCTTCAAAATCGCGGGATTTGTGAAGACGCTGAAACACAGTAAACAATTTTTCCGCATATTTCATGTTAAATCCGGCACCATTGTCTTTGATAAAGAAAACAGTTTCTTTACCGACGTTATAACTACCTATTTCGATGATAGCTTTTTCCTTTTTGCCGGTGTATTTAATGGCATTTGAAACCAGGTTAATCCACACCTGGTTGAGAAGTTGCTGATCAGCCAGCGATCCGGGAAGTACATCCACTTTAATTTCGATAGCCCTTGCCTGAATTTCCGGCTCAAAGAGTTGTAAAACCCTTTTTACTATCTGCGGTGTATCAATTCGTTCTTTATGAAGTTCGGAGCGGTTGAGCTTCGAAAAGGAGAGAAGCGCGTCGATAAGTTTTCCCATTTCTACGGAAGACTGAACTACAACATCGAGGTATCCCATCTCTTCCTTTGTTAATTCCGCTGATTTGTTTTCGAGGAAAAGCCCGATAAATCCGCTGATATGGCGTAAGGGAGCCCGTAAATCGTGAGAAACAGAATACGAGAATGCTTCGAGTTCTTTATTGGCTGCTTCAAACTGTTCAGTACGCTGTATTACACGATGTTCAAGTTCTGAATTAAGGATTTTTATTTCTTCTTCAGCTTTTTTCCGTTCCGTGATATTGCGGTTTGTCGCTTTACGTCCAGCATAAATACCATCCTGGGTATAGATCGGACCGCATGAATGGCTGATCCAGCAAATTTCTCCGGTTTTCGTAATTATACGGAATTCCAGGCCTTCTGCACTTAATGTCTCTTTAATAAATTCAGTATGCTGTTCAAGAATAACTCTGTCTTCAGAATAAGCAATATCCGCAATTAATTGTGGATGCAATATAAATTCAGAAGGCGCATACCCGGTTACCCTTTCGCAGGATGGTGAAATGTAACGCAGATTTCCATCCGGGTCAATCCAATACACCCAGTCGTCGGCATTATCAGCAATTAAACGGTATTTTTCTTCGCTTGCTGCCAGGGCTTCTTCTGCTTTTCTGCGTTCTGAAATATCAATAAAGGTAGCCAGAAAATTTTCATTAATGGTCGTCCCTGAAATAATGATTTCGCGGATACTGCCATCCCTGCAGGTTACGTGATACACATCTGATTCAACATCATTGCCGGATTCAGCTGCTTTTTGAATGGCAGTATTCCAGTTAGCAATAACCTTTTGCCGGTATTGTTCGTCAGGATATGCTTTAATCCACCATTCTGTAAGCGAAGGAACATCAGTTTCGGTGTATCCGAATGTGTTTACAAACCTATCGTTTCTGAGTAATATTTTACTCCCTGAATCGACATAGCAAATGGGCAAAGGTGTACTCTCGAATAGCCGTCTGAATTGATTTTCGCTTTCGCGGAGTGATTCCTCCGCTCTTTTACGTATCCTGACTTCATCCTGGAGCGACTTGTTTGCAATTAATAATTCAGCTGTACGTTCATTTACACGAAGTTCAATTGCATTGTAAGCCTTATGCAGCTCATTTTGTGTGTAAACAAGTTTGTCTTTTTCCTTTTGCAGTTCCTCATTAACCATTCGTAACTGATTTGGACTGGGAATTGACAGAAGGCGTGGAAGTATGGGCCACACAACCACCGCAGTGGCTACTGAAATAACGGCACAAATCGCGTCAAAAGTTGCCTGCCACCAGTTAACCTCCCACCAAAGGCCTATAACGTGAGTGATATGCGTTGTTCCACATGCCAGGATAAACAGCCCGAAAAGGAAAATTATCCAGGTGAATGGCAAGTCCTTTCGTTTACGAACAAAAACAATCAGAAAAAAAGGGATAGAAGCATAAGATATCGCTATCAGGGCATTCGACAGAGCCATTACCATCATTAACAATGGTGACATTGTACCCTGATTTGCACCCTGTATTTCCATATTTGCGCCAGGCATAAAAACCATAGGGCCAATAATAAGAATTGCAAGCGCAATGGCCGGCGCGATAATTCGTGGTATAAGCGATAAAGCCTGTCTCAGAATTGATTTGGGTGGGGCAAAAGTCTGTACTTTGAAGGATTTTAAGCGAAGGCTGTTGGTGATAACAAAAATTGAGCTGAAAGCCATTGCACCAGCCGCAAACATAGGACTTAGCATACCATAAGCCGCTATCGGGATAAGAGCAACGTTATAAAATAAAGCCCAGATCAGGTTCTGTATGATGGTTTGGGATGTGCCACGTGACAAGGAAATAGCACGTCCCACCCCTGAAAGATCGCCACTTATGAGTGTGATTCCTGCGGCGGCCATTGCAATATCAGTTCCGGTACCGATAGCAATTCCCACATCAGCTTGTGCCAGTGCCGGCGCATCATTAATACCATCGCCCACCATAGCTACCACGGGATGAGCAAAATTGCCCATATTGCCTTTTTCCTGTAGTTTTTTTATTGCATTAGCCTTATCACCGGGTAATACCTCAGCCAGAACATTGCTAATCCCCACCTGTCGGGCAATTGCTTCAGCTGTACTTTGATTATCACCGGTAATCATGACAATATCCATTCCAAGCAGGCGTAAATCATGAATAGCCTCTTTTGCTCCGGATTTAACGGTATCAGCAACAGCTATTATACCGATGGGTTGGGCAGGCTCAGCACTATTCACCGGTTTGCAGGCTATAATCATGGCTGTTTTGCCTGCCGATTGCAACCGATGAACATCCTCCTGCAACTCCTGAATGTCAATTTTTTCATTCTGCATCATGCGCAGATTTCCAATAATAACGGATTGATCATCCACTACTGCTCTTATTCCGGAACCACCAAATGCACGAAATTGCTTTGGGTTGATAAGCGTCAAGCCTTTTTCGAGGGCTGCTTTTACAAGTGCCCTGCCTAAGGGATGCTCTGATCCGCGTTCGGCACTGGCTGCCTGTTGAAGTACTGCATTTGCCGTAAGGTCATCCAGTGCAATAATATCTGTAACTGTTGGCTCTCCCTTGGTAAGAGTACCGGTTTTATCAAATACTACTATGTTTATCTTTCCGGCACGCTCCAGCATTTCGCTGTTTTTGAATAATATCCCATTTTCAGCGCCCTTTGAAGTGCCGACAATGATTGCCGTAGGTGTTGCCAAACCTATCGCGCAAGGGCAGGCTATTACCAGCACCGCAATGGCATTGATCATAGCCCCGGTCCAGTCAATCTGAGCTACATATAACCAGCCAAAAAACGTGAAAAGAGCTATACCAATGATGATTGGGACAAAATATCTGCCAATTTCATCCGTAAGTTTCTGTATAGGTGCTTTGCTTGACTGTGCATCCTGCACAAGTTTTACAATCTGTGAAAGTGCTGTATTCTTGCCAATCTTTGTAGCCTCGAAGCGGATCAATCCTTCACGGTTAATAGTGGCCCCAATCACTTCATTGCCGGGGCCCTTGCTAACTGGCATCGACTCGCCCGTAATCATAGATTCATCAAGGGCCGAATGGCCTTCGATAATAATTCCGTCGACAGGTATTTTGCCTCCGGGCCGCACAAGAACAATATCGCCAACCACAACTGCATCAACATTTATTTCAATTTCCCGGCCATCACGTAAAACTGTCGCATTCTTGGCGCGTAATCCCATTAAGGCTTTAAGCGCTTCAGAAGTTTTGCCTTTTGCTCTTGCTTCCAGGTATTTTCCTAGCCTGATCAGGGTAATGATTGCTGCTCCCGTTTCGAAATAAACATGCGGGCTGTTAATAACACCAATAGTTACAAGCAGACTGGAAAAATACGCAGCCGACGAGCCCATCGCGATTAAAACATCCATATTGGCGCTGCCGTAACGCAAACTTTTATATGCGCCAATATAAAAATGCCATCCCACAACAAACTGAACTATAGTAGCTGCAAAAAGCATAACATATTGGTCATATCTGAATCCTACAACCCTGAAGTCGCGAGCCATGCTATAAATGATAAGCGGTATCGTAAATGTGAGGCCGATTATCAACAGGTTCTTTTGTTTTTTAAGTTCCGAAGCACGCACTGCGGCTTCAACATCTTCAATTTCTTCTGCATCGCCGGCCTGAACAATATCGAACCCTGCTTTGCGAATTATTGCAGCAAGTTCAGCTATGCTTGTGACTCCCGGAATATATTCAAGCATAGCCCGTTCGGTGCCATAGCCAACAATAGCCTTGAGTACACCATTCTGTTTAATCAGAATTTTCTCCAGCGATAAGGCATCATTATTATCCTGAAGACCTGTGACAGGTAAATCGATTTTACCGGTTGCAACACCATATCCAATCTTGCTTACAATCGAAATGATATCATTCTCAGCAAGCTGAATTGAGTCGAACTTAACGGAAAGTTTTTCGCTTGCAAAATCAACATTAGCCTCAATAACGCCAGGAAGCTTGCGGACTTTTTCCTCGATTGTAGATGCGCAATTCGTACAGGTTAAGCCTGTAACAGGCATAATTGTGCTCTTAATCTGAATCATGGGTTTCTCCTCCTATTTTGTGGATGCTGACTTATTGATTGAAAATGTACGGTGATTTCGTTCGTGCTAAATCCTGACCTTAAAAAACTGACCTGTATTTTTTGATGCAGACGATGTAAGTATTTTTATTGCCGATTATTGCTTATTTAAACCACATCCCTGTTCCGGAACACTACAATTTTCACAAAAATATTGATTTATCTTCATCTTTTTAATGGCACACTGATATTTCTGTTCATGTTCAGCAAAAGAACAAATTATCAGCGGGAAGTGTGGAACAGATAGAAGAAAAATTGGTGACAATTGCAAAAAACCAATTTCAATACAAGAATAGAATGCTGCTGATCAGTGCGAAGACATAGCTATGCTAAAATATTCCATTTTATTAAAAGCCATTGTACTATTTGCACAAATGTAACAAATAAGGACTCTAAATGTTAAACAGGAAATATTCATACAAAACCAAAAGAGGCTGTTTCCTTAGAAAACAGCCTCTTTTTTACAATTCCAACTACCTGAAATTCAATACAGTAAGAATTTGTGTGGATATTATTCAATATATCTTTCCCAACCCACTGTGCCCGGGGTTCCATCACTTTGTACGCGGTTCAGGAAGACATAGCTACCCCCTGAGTTGGAAAGCCCGGTTATACAGAATCCCTTATCGGGCATCTCAACCAGTCCAAAGCCCTGATCATTATCTGTCTTCCCATAGGTTTTTGCCTGATCCCAGGAACCAACACCTAAAGAATTGGTGAGTATAAGACACACATCCTGATTACCAAAGCCTTTACTATCGGTAATTCCCGCAATAGCAAATCCACCATCGGAAGTTTCAATCATATTTGCACCATATTCGAAACCGGAACCCCCATAAAAATATGACCATAGAGCTTCTCCATCCAGATTCGTCTTTAGGAGGAAAATATCCTGGCTGCTTCCTTCCTGCAAAGAGCCACTAATGGCTATTCCATTATCCTTGGTAAGCGTTAATGAAAATCCGATACCGGTACCGTAAGTTTTTGTCCAGAGGCTGTCTCCTTTAGCGGAAACTTTCATGAGAAAAATCTGACCGCCTGACTGCGAGTATCCGTTCAATGAACCTGTAACATAATATCCGGAATCTGGAGCCGGGGCTGCGATCACTGAGTATGCGGCATCATTAACCATATCGTACTGACTGGTGCTTTTTGCGCCCAGGCTTTTTGTCCATAATGTATCTCCGTATTCCTTTATCCGAACCAGGTAAATATCGCGGTCGGAGTTACTGGTTTTCTGAACAACACCGGCAACAAGATATCCGCTATCGGAATTGGCTGAAATGACACTGAAGCCCTGAGAAGCTGAAGCATACCGGTAGGTTATTGTTTTTTTCGACTTACCATTTTCATCTGTTATTACCACGTATACAGCTGGCGAACCGACACTGGCGTTGTTAGTAAAACCAGCGGCAATAAATCCACCTTCATTTGAATTTTTAACAGAGTAGAAAGCATCTGAATAAGAACCTCCAAATGACTTGGTCCAGGCAGTAGCCGTATCACCATCAGTTTTTCTCATCATCAGAACTGCGTCATACCCGGTTGTAGAGGATGTGTTGTACCCAGCGATAACCAGATTACCATTTTCAGACAAAACCAAACTATTCCCGCCACGCAGAAATTGTGGCGTAACGTCAATGGTATCATTATTACATGAAGTCAAAACAGCCAGAATAAAGAATAAAAAAAATGCTAATTTAAAGATCCGGATTTTCATTTTAATTTGAATGATGTTTTTATAAATTATGGAAATCAGTTAATTACGTATGTCGAGTTCATTAATAAGATTGGTGGCGCCGGCGTATTTATCAATTACAAAAAGCACATATCGTATGTCAACACAAATCGTGCGTTGAAGTTTAGGCTCGAAAGCATAATTTCCACTCATGGCTTCCCAGTTTCCATCGAAAGCAAGCCCGATAAGTTCGCCATCGCCATTTAATACAGGGCTGCCGGAGTTTCCACCGGTTATATCGTTGTTGGTGAGGAATCCAACCACCATCTTACCATTTTCGCCATAGCGGCCATAATCTTTCGCTTTGTATAATTGTTTAAGTTTATCAGCTACCACGAATTCAGGGTTCGACGGATCTTCTTTTGCCATCACACCATCGAGGGTAGTTACATAATTATAATCAATGGCATCGGCCGGGCTGTAGTCGAGCACCTGGCCATAAGTAAGCCGCATGGTGAAGTTGGCATCTGGATAAAAAGTCCTGTCGCTTTGCATTTCGCGTAAGCCTTGCATAAATAACCTGTTTCCTTTGGCGAGCAATTCGTTGGAAGGTTTTACCAAACTATCTATAAGACTTGAGTTTGCACTAAAAGCCTTGTATAAAATCCATGCCGGATCTTTTTGTAAGGATTTCGATTGGGGATTTGAAAGAAACAGTTTTACTTTAGTTGTATCGCTGAAATTGGTTTTGCTGAACACTTCACTGGCATAGGCGGCGAAATCTCCTTTGTATTTTTTATGAATCTTCTCAAGGTAAGCAGGCTGCATTTCTTTGGGAACATCGTTGTAATAGAGTTGCAGCATGGCAGCCAACATTTTAACATCGGTAGCCATATTGTAGTCCTTGAAATATTTTCCAGAAGCTTCTGTAACTTGTTTAGTTAAAGTTTGAACGATTTTCTGATCAGGCTTTGGCTTGGCAAGTACATCTGCCAGTTTGTTAAAATTCCTGGAAAAGGCGATAATTTCACAGCCTTGCATAATAGCCTCGGCGTTATAACGAACAGCGGCTTCATATTTGTTGATCGTTTCATATGCAAGAGATATATCCGGCAATGCTTCACTGTAAATTGCACTACGATCTTTATCGGTATTGATCCAATTTGCAAACTGATCCTCAAGTTCTTTCTTTCTGTCGTAAACGCCCAGTTGTTTTAAGCCTTTGCTCTGGCCAATATAATACTTCCAATAATTTGCCGATCCTGCAAATTTAGCAGCGTATTTTATACGAACTGAAGCATCTGCCGCCATGTCCTCACGAAGGATGTCAAGTTTTTTGGTGCGTATTTTCACAACCATAGGATTGTTTTTCTCCAATGCAAATTTGATGGCGGTTGAAGTTGCGTAACGGGTTGTACGGCCCGGATAACCCATGATCATGGCAAAGTCGCCGATTTTTTTCTCTTTTATCGATACAGGCAGAAATTGCTTTGACTTCATAGGAACATTACCGGCAGCATATTCAGCAGGCTTATTATCCTTACTGGCGTAAACCCTGAAAACCGAAAAATCGCCGGTATGCCTCGGCCACATCCAGTTATCGGTATCGGCACCGAATTTGCCTATGGAGGTAGGCGGCGCTCCAACAAGTCTTACGTCTTTATAAACTTCATACAGGAAAAGGTAGTATTCGTTGCCATTAAAAAAGGGCGTAGTACGCGCTTCGTATTGAGTTCCTTTGGTATTTTCAGACTCAATTTTTTTTGAGTTTTCTTTAATTTTATCAGCCCTTTCAGCTTCGGTCATCTGATTGGTAACGCCAGCCAGAGCAGCTGCCGTTACATCCTGAATGCTGACAAGGAAACTGGCCCTTAAACCTGGAGTAGGTAATTCTTCCTCGTAGCGGGTTGCCCAGAATCCATCGCTCAGGTAATCGTGATCAACCGTACTGTGCGATTGGATTGAGCTATAACCACAGTGGTGATTTGTAAATATCAAACCGTTTGGCGATACAATTTCACCGGTACAGCCACCGCCGAAAATGATAATTGCGTCTTTAAGGCTTGAATGGTTGATACTGTATATTTCTTCCGCTGTGAGATGAAGCCCTTCTTTCTGCATATCAACATAGTTGAGTCGCTGAACAAATAATGGCAGCCACATGCCTTCATCAGCACGACTCTGGAAGGTAAATACAGATAAAAGTGTTAGAATGACAAGAGTGATTTTTTTCATGTGATAGAATGGTTCTTTTAAGGGGTCAATAATTAATGTTTTGGTTGTATGGAGTATTTTAATAAAATATTCGGGTTCTTTAAATTCAGGTTGGGGTTAAGGTTAAGGCTAAGGTTGAGGCTAAGGTTGAGGCTAAGGTTGAGGTTAAGGTTAAGGCTGTAAGCACCGATGCACTCAACCTGAACCTCAACCTAGCAGGATTCTTAGACTTTTTTTTAGGCGATGGTTTTAAATTAAGCGATTGTTAAACGTACTGCTCACCTTTTTCATTGCGCACAGCGTCGACATAGCTCCGGATGTTCTGCTCGTCATCGCGTTTACAGATAAGCAGTATACCGTTATCTTCGACCACTATCATATCATCAAGGCCCTGAATTACAGCAATTTTGTCCGGAGGTAAATTGATAATACTGTTATGCGTGTTGTAAGTAAGGGGTTTTGAGCCGGTTATCGCGTTTCCGTCGGCATCTTTTGCTGAAGTGTCGTAAAGAGAGCCCCAGGTGCCTAAATCGCTCCAGCCGATATCAGCTGCCAGAACAAACACATTATCGGCTTTCTCCATCACTCCGTAATCGATTGAAATGCTTTTACATATTGTATAAGCACTTTCGATATATGTTGATTCTTCGTCGGTATAATATAAATCGGCACCTTCTTTAAAAAGGCTGTCCAACTCGGGAAGGTGTTTTTCGAAAGCGGCGAGAATACTTTTAACAGACCAGATAAAAATACCTGCATTCCACAGGAAATCACCGCTTTGCAGAAACGATTCTGCCAGTTCATGATTGGGCTTCTCGGTAAATGTTTTTACTTTCCTTACTTTACAATCCGAAGTATAGGAGTGTGTGTCATCAAATTGTATGTAGCCATAGCCGGTATCTGGCCTGCTGGGTGTGATGCCAAGCGTTAGCAGCCAATCATTTTGGGAAGCAGCCTTCAAGGCACAAAGCAGTGTTTGAGTAAAAACCTCTTCTTTGAGAATGATATGATCCGAAGGAGCAACAACAATACTGGCATTGGGGTTTAACTTGTATATCTTATGAGTGGCATAGGCAATACACGGAGCAGTATTACGGCGCATAGGCTCACACAGTACATGATCCGGGACTATGGCCGGTAATTGCTCAACTACCTGATCGAAATATTGCTGGTGGGTTACAACAAATATATTTTCGGGCGGGCAAATCGTGGTAAGCCTTCTAAAGGTTTGCTGGATCAGCGTTTCGCCGGTTCCCAGTATATCAATAAACTGTTTGGGACGCGAGTTACGGCTTAAAGGCCAGAAACGAGCTCCAACTCCGCCAGCCATGATTACACAATAGTAGTCTTTGTTCATGAAGATATAATTTAATGTAACAATTTAGATTACAACAATTTGAAGGATGTATTTTTTGCAAAGATAATGAATCCGGTATGAGATTGGCTAAAGTGGAATTAAAATTCTGAGGGATAGTTTGTTCTTACTGAATGGGTTTTAAAAAGTACGATTTACGAGGTACGATTATTCTTCCCAATCGTACATCGTCAATCGCAAATCGTAAATTCCTCTCACGCCTGCATAACCTGAGCCGACCGGGGAACAGGTAAAAGTACAATTTACGAGGTACGATTTACGATTATTCTTCCCAATCGTACGTCGTCAATCGTCAATCGTAAATTCCTCTCACGCCTGCATAACCTGAGCCGATTTAGGAACAAGGTAATACTTTTTGGTTTTCGGGCAGAAGCATTTATACCGGGTACGGAGTTTTTCCAGTTTCACAAACTGCCGGCCGCTAATCAGGGTAAAAGTACCATTCAAAGGAATATCGTTAACCGTTACCATTTGTGGTCCACCCTCAAGGGAAGAAAGAATATTGATAAGCTTTGTATCACGATGAAACGTTGCAGGTGTTTTAATAAAATACCTGCGGAGTTCGGTGGTAAGAACCTGAGGAAAAATCTGTTCGTTAAAGAACGGTTGCACCAGACTTCTGTAGGCGTTCTTCCACTCTGCACCATGCGGTTTTGCTTTGCGTCCAAATTTCTTCGTCACAACCAGGTGAGCAAGTTCATGCAGAAAAACAAGCAGAAACGTGAACTGACCCAGATCGGAGTTTATCTGTATTACCGGCCGGGCACCAAAACGCACGCCTTTAAAACTCCCAAGCCTTGTACGGCGAGGCGTAGTAATACGAAAAAGAAAATGATGTTCATTGAATAATGCCTGCGTTTGCAACCTTGCCTGCTCCGGGAAGCGCGACAGAACACCTTCGAGTGTTTCAGGCTTGTAGGACATAATAAGTCTGCTGATAAAGCTTAGTATTGCGATTGGTATCAGGAATCAACATGCTGCAACCACATTTGCGTTTACCGGTTGAAACAGGCTTGCGATGCCTGCTGCCCTGAGCATTCTGACTACCGGCACAACTTGTGAAAAGAAATAAAATTATAAGTGTGGTCAGTAGTAAAAACTGCCGTATACCGGTTTTTGAAGCTATATTTTTCAACATATTCATGTCACTGATTTTAAGGTTTTTTCGCCCCGTTTCACTTGAATTTCAAACAAACAATCTGTCTGCTTGTTCAGAAAATAATCCAACGGAAGATGCCAATCCTAAAATTTACGCTAATTTAGCACTTATTATTGTATGAAATGAAATTTTTATTCCACTTTGGGCGCTACTTGAGTTTATTACGACTGGCATTTCAACGTCCTGAAAAGCAGTCAATTTACTTCCGGCAGATTATGGTAGAGATGGAAAATCTCGGCCTGGCTTCCGTTGGTATTGTTGCAATTATTTCGGTATTCATGGGTGCTGTGCTTGCCATTCAGATGGCGTTTAACATTGATACTCCGCTGATTCCATCCTACACCATCGGTTTTGTGACCAGGCAAAGTGTGGAACTTGAGTTTGCCCCAACTATTATCAGCCTGATCCTGGCAGGAAAAGTTGGGTCACGAATAGCTTCGGAAATAGGAACCATGCGGGTTACTGAACAGATTGATGCCCTTGAGATTATGGGTATTAATCCTGCCACTTTCCTGATTCTGCCTAAAATTGTAGCATCCATGATTATTAATCCTTTCCTGATCATGATGAGTATGTTACTCGCCGTAGGCGGTGGCTGGCTGGCAGGAATTTTCACAGGTCTTTTCCCTTCTTCTGAATACATTTATGGAATTCAATCCTTTTTTCATATGTATGATATTTTTTACGCGTTAACGAAAACTATAGTTTTTGCGTTTATAATTGCTTCTGTTTCAGCTTATAATGGCTATTACACCAAGGGCGGCGCGCTCGAAGTAGGGGAAGCGAGTACTAATGGTGTTGTTTATAGCAGCATTGCCATTATTTTCATGAACCTTATCCTTACTCAAATACTGCTGGCATGATAGAGGGGAGAAATATCAGCAAAAGTTTCGGCGACAGGTTGGTGCTCGAAAATGTATCCGTATCCATGGAAAAAGGGCAAACTAACCTGATCATCGGCCAGAGTGGAATGGGTAAAACTGTACTTCTCAAATGCCTTGTTGGTTTGCTTGAAGCTGATCATGGCAAGGTATTTTACGATGACAGGGAGTTTTCGAAAATGTCGTTCAACGAAATGAAGGAGATCCGGCAGGAGATCGGGATGCTTTTCCAGGGAGGCGCTTTGTTCGATTCACTTACAGTGGAAGAAAATGTGATGTTTCCGATTACCATGTTTACAAAACAAACACCCCAGGAAAAACTTGAGCGCGCCAACTTTTGCCTTTCGAGGGTGAACCTTCAGAATGTAAACAAACTATATCCGTCGGAGCTTAGCGGTGGCATGAAAAAGCGCGTTGCCATTGCCCGTGCCATCTCCATGAACCCGCGTTACCTCTTTTGCGATGAGCCTAACTCCGGCCTCGACCCGCAAACGGCCCACCTGATTGATGAACTGATCAAAGAAATCACAATTGAGTATAACATGACTACCGTTGTGGTAACTCACGACATGAATTCGGTGCTTGAAATCGGCGAGAAAATCTACTTCCTGTACCAGGGCAAATTGTGGTGGGAAGGAACTAAAGACAATATTTTATATACTGAAAACCCGGAACTCCAGGCATTTGTGTTTACTTCGGAACTGACTAAAAGATTAAGGCCGGTGAAAGGTGTTGGGGGTTAGGAGTTGGGTGTTTGGGATTCAAGTTCGGGGTTGGGATTCCTGAAAGGTCACTCAGTTGTCATTCGGTTGTCATTCAATTGTTGTTGGACTAGGACTTTGAGGGTTTGAGATCTTTAAAGGATAAACTATTTCATTCTAATCGGGGCTTGGGATTTGGGTCTTGTATTTTGAGACTTGCACTTCGACTCCGCTCAGTGCCCGGTATTCTTTTGAAATTAGGTCTTGGCTTTTAAATTTTGAAAAGAGACAATTTTTTTCCACAAATATCGTATCAATTATATGCTTTAATTGAAATGTTCATTTTGAAATAAACTGCATGTCAACACTCGATATCATCCTTGTTATTTTCCTGTTTTACTTCGCTTTTAAAGGCTTTACCAACGGTTTTATTATCAGTATTGCAACCCTGGCAGGCTTGATACTAGGCTTTTATGCAGCTGCGCATTTCTCGGAGTTTACCGCTAACTGGCTGCAACATGATATGGGACTGAAAAGCAGCAACATTAAGTTGATAGCCTATATTGTTACATTTGTAATTGTGGTCGTTCTTATTTTTCTGCTGGGCCGTTTTATGACAGGTGTTGTAAAAACCGTCGGGCTGGGAATTGTGAACCGTTTGGCCGGTGCATTATTTGGCATTGCAAAAGGACTGTTGATAGCAAGTTTCCTTTTTTTATTATTCGCTCGTATTGATCCCCACGAAAACCTTTTCACGGCAACGCACAAAAAAGGGTCTGTTTTATACAAACCGGTTGCGGCGGTGGCACCAGCTGTAATTCCGCTGGTGCAGAAATATACGGTACAGGTTGAGGAGATGATAAAGAAGAAATAATTTTCAACAAATTTGATCCCGAAATGGATTATAGCAGAAACCGCGGACCAGATGAAGAATTTCATCAAGGTCCGCGGTTTCTTTTTTAGCTTCAGGAAATCAGAAATTCAAATCCTGCAAATCAAATTTAATCTTCTAAAATCGCTTTAACTCCCGGAAGCACTTTTCCTTCAATAGATTCGAGCATAGCTCCACCACCGGTGGAAACGTAGCTTACTTTATCCGCAAGATGGAATTTATTTACGGCAGCAACCGAATCGCCACCGCCTACCAATGAGAAAGCTCCATTAGCAGTAGCTCCTGCAATAGCAAGCGCAATTTCTTTTGTACCTTTCTGAAAGTTACACATTTCGAAAACGCCCATAGGGCCATTCCAGAGAATGGTTTTCGATCCCAAAAGAACTTCACTCAGGTGTTTGATGCTATCTGGACCGATATCGAGGCCAAGCCATCCGTCAGGGATTTCGTCGGATTTGCAGATCTGGCGTTCAGCATCGTCAGCAAAAGCATTTGCGGCAACGGCATCCGAAGGGATTATAATATTTACACCCAGTTTTTCAGCGCCGGCCATAATGTTCCTTGCAAGATCAAGGTATTCAGTTTCAACCAGCGATCCGCCGATTTTACCGCCTTTGGCCTTGATAAAGGTGAACATCATTCCGCCACCAATTATCAGGTTGTCGACTTTGCTTAAAAGGTTGTTGATAATTTCAATTTTGCTCGAAACCTTGGCTCCGCCTAAAACGGCAGTAAATGGGTGCTGTGCTTCGTGCAATACTTTGGTAATATTGCTCACCTCATTATTCATCAGGTAGCCAAACATTTTATCGTTGGGGAAATAGGCTGCAACCAAAGCGGTTGAAGCGTGTGCGCGATGCGCTGTGCCGTAAGCGTCGTTTACATAGCAATCGGCATAGCTGGCCAGTTTCTTTGTGAATTCTTTCTGAGCTGCTTTCACACGGACTTTTGCGGCTGCTTTTTCTTCATCAGTTGCGGTTTCGGGCAAACGGGCTTTTCCTTCTTCTTCCTCATAATAACGGAGGTTTTCGAGTAAAAGCACTTCGCCTGGTTTCAGATTGGCCGAAAGATCAACGGCAGACTGGCCCATGCAATCGTCAGCAAATTTTACGGTTGTATTTAAAACTTTCTCCAAATAAGGAACCAGGTGGCGAAGTGAAAGTTTTGGCTCACCAATTTTTTTTGGCCTGCCAAGGTGCGAACAAAGAATTGTAGAACCACCGCTAGCCAGTATTTTACGGATGGTCGGTAAAGCGGCATCAATGCGTGTTGCGTCGGTAATATTCTGATTGTCGTCGAGCGGAACGTTAAAATCAACCCTGATGAGGGCACGTTTACCGGTAAAATCATAAGTATCAATGTTTTTCATATTACTTGAATTTGAATTTTCAGAAGTGCGAAGGTAAAGAATAATTTAGGAAATTGAAATATGTAAAACAAAAAGGTACGATTGACGAGGTACGAGGTACGATTGGGGTTTCAAGGCGTAAATCGTAAATTAAAAAGGTACGATTGACGAGGTACGATTGACGATTGCCGGGAGAATTCGTAAATCGTAGAACAAAAAGGTACGATTGACGAGGTACGATTGACGATTGCCGGGAGAATTCGTAAATCATAAAATAATAAAGGTACGATTGACGAGGTACGATTGACGTTAGCCGGGAGAATTCGTAAATCATAAAATAATAAAGGTTCGATTGACGGGGTACGATTGACGTTAGCATAGACAATTCGTACACCGTAAATCGAAAATCGTACATTAAGAAGCACGTCACCCAAGTCTACTTTAGTGGATAGCATTTAAGATTTCTTAAATTATTTTGAAAAATCAGTGAATCACACATATAAAGGATTTATATTTGTACGAAGAGAAAATCTTATCATTCAATTATCTTAATTTAATTTTAAAAATTACACTTATGGGAAATCTGTTAACTATCATCATTGCTGTTCTGCTCCTGTTTTTCTTTGCAGGAATCCGTATTATCAGGCCTACAAACCGCGCCCTGATTGAGCGGCTTGGCAAGTACCATCATTTTGCGCCTCCGGGGTTTAACTGGATTATTCCCTTTATCGACAAGATGTATAAAATCAACATCACCGAAAAAATGGTGAATGCCGAACCCCAGGAGATCATCACGAACGACAACCTGAATGCAAGCGTGGATGCGCAGGTGTATTTCAAGATTAAAGAGGATGAGGAAAGCGTTAAGAACTCTCAATACAACGTCAATAGCATCGAATACCAGATCGTGAACCTGGCCCGTACAACTTTGCGTAATATTATTGGTACCATGACGTTGAAATCGGCCAATAGCGAGCGCGGAAAAATCAATAAGGAACTGCATGGCACTCTGCTCGAAGAAACCGCGAACTGGGGAATTGAAATTGTACGCACAGAACTCAAGGAAATTGATCCGCCTAAAGATGTGCAGGAAACCATGAACAAAATTGTGAAGGCAGAAAATGAAAAAATAGCAGCCATCGACTACGCCACTGCCACCGAAACCAAAGCTGATGGCGAAAAACGGGCCGAAATCCGCCGCGCCGAAGGGATCAAGCAGGGTGCTATTCTTCGTGCCGAAGGGGAAGCACAGGCTATTCAACTGGTGAACGAAGCTGCGGAGAAATATTTCGTAGGGAATGCCCAGATGCTTCGCAGGATACAGGCTATGGAAACCTCGTTAAAGGATAATTCGAAAATCGTTGTTCCAACCGGTTCAGACCTGGTAAATGTGATGGGCGAAATGGGTGGGATTATTCCGATTAAATCAAAGGCAGATAAAGATGCTCCGCCTGCCGCGGCAAAATAGTAAATATGGTTTAAGTATTAGAAAAAGGTACGATTGACGAGGTACGATTGACGATTGCTTGACAAATTCGTAAATCGTAAGTTGTAAATCGTAACTTCTTAATTTTCCACGCTCTATTATCCATAGAAAAAGGTAC
>JAURYB010000105.1 GCA_030654075.1 Bacteroidales bacterium
CTTCGAATGATAAGATCGTGTCGCAAAGTTGCAAATCATCGCAAACAGGGGCATCCGTTTTTTTTCGCTTATACTTTCCCGTTATATTTTGGATCAAAATCCACCATCCATTCAATACCGAATTTGTCTCTGAACATTCCAAAATACGAATCCCAGGGACTGTCGCCAATAGGATATTCAATATTTCCTCCTGCTGAAAGTCCGTTGAATAATTTGTCGGCTTCTTCACGGCTTTCGGCACTAATAGAAATCTTAGACCTGTTTTCATTTTCATTTACCCGCCCCATACTTTCCGGAACGTCGTTGGCCATTAAAACGTTTTTGCCAATAGGTAAAGCAATGTGCATGATCTTATTTGCCTCATTTTCTGCTACCGGGAATTCAGCGCCTGGCATATCTTTGAAGCGTATAATCATCGCGAACTCTCCACCAAATACTGATTTGTAAAAATGGAATGCTTCTTCGGCATTTCCGTTGAAGTTAATGTGCGGATTGATAAGTGCCATAATTTATATTTTTTTAGTTGTTTTTTGTTTCTTATTCAGGAGGCCTGAGCGCATTGTGTCGAAAAGACAAACCACGAGAGGGATGTATGATAAAAGCGATTTGGAATTTTTCCGGTTTTACCTGCCTTATTTCCGGATAGTAACAATGAATTTTATATTTAGTTCGTTTATAATCATTGCTTATAGAAATATTCTGTAAACAGCATATAATACCTTGCCGGTGTGTGCTATAAAAGCTTGTTAAAATAATAAAACTGGGTCAATTGATACCGGCTTGCATCGGAAGGCGCGCGCCATCGAACAGGGGAGCTGAATTTTTATGGTACAAACTCTATGATATTTCTTTATTTTTCCACTCCAATTCTTTCTCCCATTTTAACAGTAGTTTCATAGCCCTTAGCTGTATTGATCAGTAAATCCTCATCAATGTGGATTTTACTTTTTTCGAACAGCAGTACTACCGTTGAGCCTCCAAACTTAAAATAGCCTTTCTCTTCACCTTTATTTACAGCACTTCCCTTAAACGTTTGTACGATGCTCCCTACCATGGTGGCGCCAACTTCGGCCATAACTACATCACCAAACAAAGGATTTGAGAGGATTGTATATTCCCGTTTGTTCAGACAGAATATTTCAGCCTTTTTACGCAAAGCAAAGGGATTGACTGAATAATAGTCGCCATCAATCTTTTTGTTTGGAGATACATTTCCACTCAGCGGGAAATGAAAACGATGGTAATCCATCGGGGCCAGCCGGAAGATAAGCATGGCGCCATCATGGTACTTTTGTGCAAGATCAGGATTATCCAGGAAAGAGGATACATCAAAGCGATATCCTTTTATGATAAAATCGGTGTTGCTGATATCGGCATAAGCCAGAATTTTCCCATCGGCAGGTGATACAACAATAGTAAAACTGGTATCAATCGGTCTTGCGTCAATCTTTAGTCTTCGGGTAAAGAAATCGTTGAAAGTGTTGAACTCCTTTTGCCCGACAACGCTCATATCAATATCAAAATCTTGAATAAAGGGATGTATCTTTTTTGCTGACGAAGGGCGATCCATCATAGTGCCATAGATAGCTGAAACCAGTTTTCTTTTCGCCAGCGCCCACAAGGTTGCTTCTCCGATTGGATTGTAATACAACCATACCAGCCACTTTTCGCCGGCCACTTTTTCGGTTTTCAGTTGCCCGCTTTCTCTTTCGTAATATTGAATGGGATTTTGATGCGCTGGTGGATAAAAGGCCAGGCTGATAAGTATGGCAAGCAACAACAAAATAATGCCCCACCTCTTTTTAGCTTTTGTTATCTGCATGTTTGCTTTGTTTTCATTGAGAAGCAAATATAATACAATGTACTGTATATTAACGGCTACATAATATTTTGATGTGCTGGATTCGTTCCTATGCAATAAATTATCTGTTTGTATTTTCATTTTTTTCTTTTGGCTTGACCCAAAAGAAACAAAAGGTCAAGGCTTAATATAAATTTCACACATCTGTACGCCTCGGTAAAGGCTCGCAAAACAAGGCTTGAAAGTTCAGAACAACATCCTGACAGCAAATGAAGCTGGTGTTTTGCTACACACATGCCTGCGCGGTTTACCTTCGGCTATCCGCCTCAGGCGGATTGTGAAATTTCTATTAGGCCGGTCCCTACACCCTGAAAATCTGTCCTATAAGCCTAATTATTGTCCCCCAATGTTGCCAGAAGTACGATTTTACTTAGAAGGGACTGACCTTATAAAGTTTTAATAGTTTTTCAAGGAAGGTTTTTGAGCGAAGGGCATAAGCAAGCCATGCAGAAGTGAGCCAAGTTCCAAAGTTCAGAAATGGCATACTTTTTCCTGGCGAACGGCTTGCGTGGCGCGGCAAAAACCTGACGTAGAAAATCATTAAAACTTTATAGAGTCTTGATTTTTTGGTCCTTTTGTATCAAGACAAAAGGACAAAATCAAAACCAAAATAGAAATTTCTCTTCAGGTGGTAATATGTCCCAGCACATCAAAATAATATTTAGCC
>JAURYB010000132.1 GCA_030654075.1 Bacteroidales bacterium
CCTATTTATATACTGATTATGGAAATCAGATAAACTTTAGAATAGGTGCTGAAGCCGAATTTATACTCCCTTTTAACAAAAGTAAATGGGGAATTATTTTTGATCCAAGCTATCAGTATTTTAACTCCAGTGGGCAGTCGGGTTTGGGAACAAAAAAAATTAATTATCAATCCATTGAATTCCCGATAGGTTTGCGGCATAGTTTCTTTTTCAATGAAAATCTGAAGATTTTCGTAAATGCTTTTTTCATTCCAGCCACCAGCATTGATTTTAATTCAACTATATCAGATCTGGAGATTAAAACCTGGATTAGCACGGCTTTTGGTAGTGGAGTAGCATATAAAAAATTAAGTGCTGAAGTGAGATATTATACCAATAGAGAATTGTTAATCAAATATTTATACTGGACTACAGATTATCGCAGGCTTTCGCTCATTCTTGGGTACAGAATATTTTAGTTTTTCTGTTTTTACTTTATCCGGAAACATCAAAATTGTGATTTTTCTAAAGATATATGTACTGAGTTGTTTGTTACTCCAAAAGAATTTGTACCTTTGCACTCCATTTGTAAAAATCACGCATTACAATAACTAAAATAAAGTAAAACAAATGATTAGACAGTACGAAGCCGTTTTCATTATGACTCCCGTTTTATCTGATGAACAGATGAAGGAAACGGTAAGCAAGTTCCAGAAGTTCCTAAATGACAAAGGGGCTACAATTATTAACGACGACAATTGGGGTTTACGTAAGTTAGCTTACCCTATTCAGAAAAAATCGACCGGGTTTTATCACCAGTTCGAATTTCTTGCTGAAGGTAACCTGATCAACGATTTCGAAATCGCCATGAAACGTGACGAGCGCATACTTCGCTTTCTCACAGTCGTTTGCGACAAACACGCTGTTGCATACAGCGCTAAACGTCGTGCTAAAAAAGCTGAAAAAGCTGCAGAGAAAGCACAGGCTTAATTGTAACCCTAAAAAATCAGAAAAATGGCCACACAAGGAAATTCGGATATCAAATACCTGACTCCCATTACGGTTGACGTCAAAAAGAAAAAATACTGCCGTTTCAAAAAGAGCGGTATTAAGTACATTGATTACAAAGATGCAGACTTCTTGCTCAAGTTTATTAACGAGCAGGGTAAGATTTTACCACGCCGGTTAACCGGAACAAGTACCAAGTATCAGCGCAAAGTAGCCCAGGCTGTTAAACGTGCCCGTCACTTGTCGTTATTACCTTACGTTGCAGATTTATTAAAATAGTAGGAGGCTCCAATGGAAATTATACTCAAAAAGGATGTAACCAACGTAGGTTACGCACACGATGTTGTGACAGTTAAAGACGGCTTTGCGCGCAATTTTCTTATTCCCCAGGGACATGCTGTAATGGCAACCGTACCAAACAGGAAAATTAATGCCGAAGATCTCCGTCAGAAATCATTCAAAGCTCAGAAAACCAAGAAAGAAGCTGAATTAGTTGCTCAGTCACTTGAGAACATTACAGTGAAAATCGGAGCTAAAGCTGCTGAAACCGGAAAAATTTACGGATCAGTCAATGCAATACAAATTGCGGATGCACTGCGCGAGCAATTCAAAATTGATATCGATCGTAAGAAAATCCATGTTGATGGCGAATCCATCAAAGAAACCGGCAGCTATACTGCCAGTATCCGTCTTCACAAGGATCTGCTTGTAAACATCAATTTCGAGGTTATTGCTGAATAAAAGTAACCTTGCAACAATATTATTGTTAATTTAATCCCGGATTATTCCGGGATTTTTTTTTGCACTGAACTAACCTCCATTACTATGATTTCACACAACCAGATTAAATATATCAACTCCCTGAAAATAAAGAAATTCAGGCAGTTAAATAAAGCGTTTATCGTTGAAGGAGAAAAAGGGGTGGATGAACTGCTCAGAAGTTCGTTACAAACTTTAAAAATATACGCATTGCCAGAATGGCTTGATAAGAATATTTCATTTCTGAAAAGGAAGAACATTGAACTTCAGGAAATATCAGAAATTGAACTCCATAAAATTACAGACCTTATTACCCCAAACCAGGTATTGGCAATTGCCGAAATACCTGCGGCCACATTACCTGCCCCATCTGAATTTTCAGGCATGACACTTGCCCTGGATGGAATCCGTGATCCCGGCAACATGGGAACGATGATCCGTACAGCCGATTGGTTCGGAATCAGTAAAATCATCTGCTCATCCGACTCAGTTGATATGTATAATCCAAAAGTTGTACAGGCAACGATGGGATCATTCAGCCGGGTGAATGTTTTTTATATCAATCTTCCTGATTTCTTTAAAAGTCTGCCGGCTGAAATTCCCGTATTCGGAGCTTTGCTCGAAGGCCCCGACATTACTCAAAAAGCGTTTACACGCCCCGGGATAGTGCTGATTGGCAGCGAATCGCATGGAATTTCAGGAAGTTTAATCCCATTCATCAACGAGCCGCTTCATATTCCTCATTTTTCGGTTTCAGGAACGGAAAATCATGCCGAATCGTTGAATGCTTCAATAGCCAATGGAATCATATGTTACGAAATTTGCAAACAGCTTTATAAAAATATTTTTTGATTTCTTAGGTATTTTATGTAAAATTCACTAATTTTTTGCTTAAATTTGTATGTTAAACATAAAAACCAAAACACCGTGGCCCCATTATCAAAACTTATAAATTATCATATAGAGGAACTGAAAAGGATGGAAAACCTTTCAGAAAGAACAAAAAATGTATGCATTGAAGGCTCTCTGGATACATTGTTCAAAATCCTCTATTATTCCCTTGAACAGAATACTTTCCGCGATATAAGGAATTGTGGCCTTAAGACTGACATCGAATTAATAAATCTTTCAAAGAAGTACCTGAGTATCTCAGGACTTACACTCGAAGATTTGAGAATGAACGAACCATTACTGGGATTTGAGGATTTTAAACTTTTCTGCTATGTAAACTTTAAAGTTCCTTCCGAAGTAACTGAATCATACAAAGCAGCGTTTATTTCGAAAAATTTTCCTTTCTTCAGTTATGTACAAACCATGATCAAATATATTTTAAATGATCGTGAGCAGTATATCTTCAACAACAACTATGGCTTCGTCGAAAAGTCAACGAAACGTACATTACAAGCCATTGGCGACCACTACAGCATTACACGCGAAAGAGTACGCCAGATCTCACAAAAAGTGCCTGACAAGGTATTTAATGCAATTACAAAGATTTCACATCGCTTTGTAAATATTGATAAGCACTTTGATTATGGGTTGGACCTGAAAAAAGAAATTATAGTCATCAACCAGGAACTGGTTGATGAGATAAACAGGAACGAAAACCTGACATATACAGGTAAACTTTATTCCCTTGTGTTTTCAGGAATTTTTCAACGCTATTTTATCAGCACACAAAGTATCGAAAACAATTATCAGCATTATTACCTGGTAAGCCGTAAATATAAAGAAGTATTCGACTTCAGGACATTTATTATTGACATTGAAGAACGCAATTCAACTCGTATGATCAATGATGTACCTGTTGACTTACTTAGTTATCTGAACCATTTTGTTTTGCCCGGGCAAATAGTAAACGACAGGCTTAAACAAATTTGCAAACGTATGGTAACAGAAGAATTTGGTCTTGGATACGATAAGACTTACATTGTTTTCAGACGCAATTCGCTGGTAAAGCTCTCAGAACATATTATAAGCATTCTTCAAGCCGTTGGACGCCCGATGAAACTTACCGAAATATGTAAAGAGCTGAAAACCCGTTCAAAGCGCATTCCACCTAACATTGAATCCTTACGGTCGTCAATTTTGAGTATTGAAGAGGTAGCGGCAATAGGTAAAACCAGCACCTATGCACTCAAGGAATGGGATATGGTGAAAACCGGTACCATCAAAGAACTGGTTAAAGAATTCCTGGAATCATCCGCTGAGCCAAAACATATTTCAGAAATAGCTTCGTACGTAAATAAGTTCAGGAAAACTACGGATAAAAACATCCTTTCAAACCTGAAACTTGATAAAACAAACACCTATGTATTCTTTAAGCTCGGCTACATCGGTTTAAAATACAAACAGTATAAAAATATTCAGATTCAAAGCGATAAGAAAACCAGGGGCAGGAAACCTAAGACTACTGCTGATAACCAGTTAAATTTGCTTTAACTTTTTTCAAAGGTTAAATATTCACACGATAGTATACTGACATCCGGAGCTGCTGAAAGGCAGCTTTTTTTTTAACTTGCGGGGCAATCGAAAATGACCGAAGAATATCGAGCGAAGAAGATTCATTTAGAATTTGCATAAATGCTATTTATTTGTTTATCAATAACATAAAGCATAATTACTTATGTCACTTTCATAAGTTTTGCATTCCCGGCTGGTTTTATTGTACCTTCGCCAAATACAAATAAAAGCAATAAATTGATTAAAAAAATACTGCAGACGCTGAACATCGAAGCTCTGAACACAATGCAGCTAGCTGCCGCAGAAGCCATCAGCAAACATAAAAACATTATTTTACTTTCACCCACCGGTTCAGGAAAAACGCTTGCTTTCCTTTTGCCTGTTTTAGCCAGCCTTGAAAAGGACAATAATAAAGTTCAGGCTATGGTTATTACGCCTTCGCGTGAATTAGCTCTCCAGATAGAAGATGTTTTCAAATCGATGAATACCGGGCTTAAAGTGAGTTGTTGTTACGGCGGGCATAAAATGAGCGTTGAGAAGAATAATCTTCTGGAACCTCCTGCTATCCTTGTAGGAACTCCCGGACGCATTCTGGATCATATCTCACGCAATAACTTTAATACGGATGGAATTCATACACTTATTCTCGATGAGTTTGACAAATCACTTGAACTGGGCTTCCAGTCGGAAATGTCAGCTATTATTGAAACCCTGGGTGGTGTTAAAAAACGTATACTGACTTCTGCAACCAAAGCGCTTGAAATCCCGGCATTTACAGGCATTACGGAACCGTTTATTATTGACTATTTAAACGAAAGCCAGGTTGTTCAAGGACTCCGTTGTAATATTGTACGATCGGACCATAAAGATAAATTATCAACTCTATTCCAATTGTTATGTCACCTGGGAGGCGAACAGACATTGGTGTTTTGCAATCACCGGGAGGCTGCTCAACGGGTGAGCGATTCGTTAACGGATAGCCAGGTTGTAAATGAATATTTTCATGGTGGGCTGGAGCAGCATATCCGGGAACGCGTGCTGGGGAAATTCAGGAATGGAAGCTGCAATATACTGGTATGTACCGACCTGGCTTCGCGCGGATTGGATATTCCGGATATAAAACATGTGATTCACTATCATCTTCCGCCAAATGAAGAAGGATATATTCACCGCAACGGACGCACAGCCCGGATGAATGCTGAAGGCGATTCGTACCTGATTTTGAGTGCTGATGAAACAGTGCCAGCTTATATAAAAGATGAGCTCAACATTATCGAATTGCCTGATACCAGGATCTTACCGATAAAACCACTGTGGGGAACTTTATATATTGGTAAAGGCAAAAAAGATAAGCTGAACAAAGTAGATATTGTTGGATTTCTGATGCAAAAAGGCAAACTTCAAAAAGACGAAATCGGGTTGATAGAGGTGAAAGATTTCTTTTCGTATGTAGCTGTTAAACGAAACAGGATCAACGAATTGCTGCGAACAATCCGCGATGAAAAGATTAAAAACAAGAAGACAGTGATTGAACTTTGTGATTAGAAAATAAATCCAGGCAAGATTCCTGTGATTTGATTATTTCACGTATTCATTCAAATCCGACAACAGAATCCTGTTCAATTCTTCCATATTCTGCTTCCGTGTTTCACAAAAAAGGAAGCCGAATAGAGGGAATTTCTTATAATCTGTCTTACGAAGTTCGAGTGGCTTTTCGAAATCCGACAGAAGTCTTTCATAATCAAATGACAATACATTCTTGCCTTCAATTCCGGTACTGTTATTTAAAACGATGTTACTAAAAACAGCACCATCCATATCCTGTAAAATTAAGTTCCAGTCCGGTTCTTTTTGCTGGAATAAATATTCGTAAAGGTTTATTCCGAAAGCATACCATGCCAGGTCAGGCGTGGAGCACCAGCCACCAAAACGAAGCGGGTTTACTTCGATAGGAGCAACCATACCATTTTCAGTAATACGCACTTCAACATGAGCCGGAAAATTTCGAAGTTCAGCTCGTTTCCCAATTTCAGAGAGGAATGCAGCAAATGGGTTTTTAAAGCTTTCGATTATTTCTTTCGAAGTGATATACACCCTGTCGTTCACATCGGCACCTGACGAAAAGATGTGTTTCATTATATTCATAACAACCGGCTTGCCATCTTTATTGAAATAACAATCTATGGCAAATTCGTCTCCTTCAATACATTCTTCAATGATGAATTCACCCATATGCAGTACTTCTGGCGGATAGAGATTTTTGACCAGGTCAATTTCATTTTTAATGGAACTAACTGTCTTTTTCCAATCTGCTGCAGATTCAACTTTATAAACGCCCAAACTGAAGAAACCAATGGCAGGCTTAATGATAAAAGGCAGAGGGAAAGTTGTGATATCCAGGATTTCCATATCATCAAGTTTCACTCCCCGGTAAAAATACGAAGGGAATAAATCGCTTATCAGATCACGAAAAAGGATTTTGTTTTTGAATAGTTTGATCTTTCCAGGCAAGCTTGTGTGAGAAAGATTATTTTCAATCCAGCTGATTGAATTTTCGGAATTGGTGTAAAGCAATGGATTATCTGTACTGTTATAGATTGTAACAGCCTGTTCTTCAGAAAGAAGATTCAGATTCCGGTTAGATGTCAATTCATCAACAACAGAATTATGAATGACCGGTATCTGATTGAATTCAAGTGTTTTAAGTAAAAATTCGGAGATATAGGGTTTATCGAGTATTATCATTTAGAACTTGTTAGTACGTGTCATAAGATTTTTAATAGCCTAATCCCAAACATATCGTTCATCATATTCAACATTATATTTTTTCAGATATGACCTGTATTCATGCTGAAAATCTTTTTTCCTGTGGTGCTCATGCTGGTTTTCAATATATGCAATCACCCTGTCAACTTGAGCCGGATTGACAGAGAATGCACCATATCCATCCTGCCAGTAAAAGTTATTAAGGGAATAATCTTTTGTTTTCATCCATTTCGATGAATGTGCTTTAACTTCTTCTAGCAGTTTCATTAAAGCTATCTTTTTTGAGAGCATGCAAAGTATATGCACATGATCGGTATAACCTCCTATTTTTATTGGATTACATTCGAGGTTGTTACATATTCCACCAAGGTAAGCATGAAGTTCCTGCTCATATGGCGAATGAATTATAGGAACCCGATATTTGGTGCTGAACACGATATGCAGGTAATTTTTAACCAGTGACTGTCCCATATTCTAGTTCTTTAATATTATGATTAGTCTAATACGATGGACTACGGCCATCGTTGGTATATTACCCCCCTTCAGGGCTTTTAGGGATTAGCACTGAAAGGGCGTGATATCAGAACGAAGGGCTCAGCCTTTTGTTTATAAGTAACAAAGTCAGTCGAGCCCTGAAGGGGCGTAATAAACTAATTTCCAGATCTTCTTTCGAGTTCTTCTCTTTTCAAAGTAATGAGATGACCAATAGGTTTGCCATCGCGGTAAGTGATAACCCGCAAAGTTACAGGGCCATGAGGAAGCTCAACTGGCTGTGAATATTTTGCAGTAAATTTATCTGGCATTGCATCATCAATTGTATAATAAATTTCAAGATCAGGTACTTCAGATTCCATAGTTACTGTTAGTTTCCCATCTTTCAGACTTGCTTTCACAATAGCGTCATAGATGGCTTTTGAATAATTGACTTCAGCCACATCTGAACGTTCAAATTGATTTTCGACACGTTTGGTAAAATTGTTCCAGTTTTTGCTTTCTTTTGGCGACCAGTAAACCTCCGCCAGGGCCCACGCGCGTGGGAAAGTCATGTATTGAGCATAACGAAGTGTAGCAACCTGCTCAGTCCATAGATTTCCCTGGCCGCCCAAAATGTATTTTGCATCAACACCAGCAGGAACCGGATCAAAACTATAGCACTTTTTTAATCGAAGGCTGGCGTAAATCGGCGGATCGACTGTGCGCTCGCCCTGTACATAATCAAGATATGCAAAAGTGGTCGGCGACATAACCACATCATGACCCATTTTAGCTGCATCTATTCCTCCTTTTACACCTCGCCAGCTCATTACTGTAGCTTCGGGTGAAATACCACCATCCAGAATTTCATCCCAGCCGATAAGCTTCTTTCCATTTTTTTTCAGGATGGCCTCTACCCTGTTCATAAAATATCCCTGGAGATCTTCAACGTGCCGGATTCCAAGCTTTTTCATCAATGCCTGGCAGCCTTCATTTTCGGCCCAGTAGCCTTTATAACATTCGTCGCCGCCTACATGAATATACTGGCCTGGAAATAAAGCCGCAACTTCAGTAAATACCTTATCCAGAAACACATACACATTCTCATCAGAAGGATTAAGTGCATTTTCCACATTCATCTTAAAAGTATTGTTTCCATACCATTCTGAAAATCCACATCCAGGACTAACAAATGTACTTGTATCTTTTTTGCAACTCAGCTCAGGATAAGATGCAATAGCAGCCATACTATGCCCGGGTACATCAATTTCAGGGACAATGGTAATGTTTCGCTCTGTCGCATATTTTATCACTTCACGAATATCATCCTGTGTATAAAATCCACCATCTGTGGCTTTTTCACCTGGTTTCGGAAAATCGCGATCACCAAAATGTCCAAAACGCTGAACGCGCCATGCTCCGACTTCCGTTAATTTAGGCAATGACATTATTTCGATCCGCCATCCTTCATCATCGGTAAGATGCCAGTGAAACGTATTGAATTTCAAGCGGGCCATTTCGTCGATATACGACTTTACTTCTTCTTTCGTAAAGAAATGACGGCTTACATCTAACATAAGTCCACGCCAGCCAAAACGAGGATAATCGCTTATCTTAACTGCCGGAATTGTCCACTTAGTTTTAACAACATTTTTACTCTCAATCTCTTTGGGTAAAAGTTGAAATAATGTCTGCATTCCATAATAAAGCCCTGCAGGCTGATTAGCCGTGATATTAACTCCTTTAGAGGTCGAAACCAAGGTATATCCTTCTTTTCCAAGCACCTGGTCAGGGACAGCATTTAAATTAAGCTGAATCGCAGCTTTATTTCCTTGAATGGCTTTAATTCCGAAACCAGTCGAAGTGTTTAATTTCTGCACCAGCATCAAGGCGATTTCACGGCTTTCGGGTTTGTTAAATCCAACGGTTGCGGATTTTGTCAGAGTAAACGAACCACTATTCTGCTTTATTTCAACAGGTTGAGGTATCAGGTTTAATGTACTGGTCTGCGCCTGTACCAGATTCATGGTCAGGATGAGCAGTAATGATGGAATAAATTTCATGCTGAAAGGATTTAATTAAGATTCAATTTTGTTTTTCAATATGTGTGCGTGAAATTGGAATGTTGAATTGGTCACTTACCAGGTTTATCAAATTATTTCTTTATTTGTCATTACGCAGATGTTTCCTGAATCCTTTTGTATAGTATGTATTCATACTTCCATCAGGTGCTGTATAAATAAAATACACATCAAGTTTAGGATGTTTTTTCAGGTATTCTTTGCCTTTATCAACCCCCATAACCATAAATGCTGTGGCATAAGCATCAGCCGTAATACAATCTTTGGCAAGTACCGACACACTTAATGTAGTATGTTTTACGGGATAGCCATTTGAAGGATCAATAGTGTGCGAATATCGGACCCCGTTTTCTTCATAAAATTTGCGGTAGCTTCCTGATGTAGAAATAGCCATATCCTGAAGCATAACAACAGCCTGGATTTTACGCGGTTCATCGGCAGTTTTGGCAGGCATTTCGATAGCTACACTCCATTTCTCCCCGCCTGGTTTTGTGCGGCGAGCAAGTACTTCACCACCTATATCGATAAGATATGACTGAATACCTTTTGAATCAAGAAAACCGGCAACAACATCTACCGCATAACCCTGGGCAATGGCATTATAATCAATGCGAATCCGTGGATCGGTTTTAATCAGTTTTCCGTTACTAAGCATTACCTTGTGGTATCCAACCAATGGCATCAGGCTGTCAACAATACGATGATTCATTTTTACACGGTTTCCCAGGCCAAATCCCCAGGCCGAAACCAGTGGCCCAACTGTGATGTCGAATGCGCCTTTCGTTTTTTCTGAAACTTCCATGGCTTTCTGAAAAATCACACTAAACATTTCATCTGCCCTTACGGAAGGATCGTTATTATTCATCCGGGAAATTATTGAATTAGGCTTATATGTAGAGGCGGTGGAATCGAACCTGCGAAAAAGCGAATCAAGAGATGGCTGTAAATTGGTACTGTCATCGTGATAATACGTAATTGCATAATAGGTCCCCTGGGTTTCGCCACCTATTTTGATAAGCACTGGTTCTTTACGATGTCTGCATGATGAAAGCAGAATCATACAAAGCAGCGAAAACAGAGTTAATTTCCGGGTAAAGGAATTCATTGTGATGTATATTGAGAATATCTTTGTGAAAATTATTTGAAAGAGCGAAAATAATAAAAAACCTGGCGTAAAGGCCGGGTTATTTATTTTATCCACCTAATTCGTCAATGGTCACTTTTCCGGGTGGTATTTTAAGATGGTCCGGCATTTAAGAACAGCTATATTCATAGGTTTACCAGGAACATAGTTTATCCTAAATATCTTCGTTATCAATAATATAATTAAATTAACATTACGAATATCCGGATACACTATTCAGGCATCATTTGTGTTATAAGAAAGTATTCCTGCAAAGCTTTACATTTGCAGGACAAAACTTCATTCCTAAAAAAACATGAAACTAAGATTCACTGCTTATTTGCCTTTTCTGTTCTTTATTCTGTTTTCCAGTCAGAATATATCAGGAGCCATTACAGGCATCGTTCCTGATACAGTTGATTTTTATTCGGATAACTATTTGCGGAATGATAATCATGTATACCAGAAATACATACAGGCCGTAAAACTTTCGCGCGTCGGATTTGATCTTGCTGATCCTATAATTACATTTGGCAGCGGCGAACAATTTCATGTAGTTTTTGACGATTTACACCGAAATTTCACACAATACTATTACCAGGTTCAGCATTGCAATGCGGATTGGGCAAAATCGGAAATCTGGACAAATGAATACCTCGAAGGCTCCGAGGAAGATCAGGTTGAAAACTATGAACCTTCATTTAATACACGCACTATCTATACTCATTATGAATTCAGTTTCCCGAATGATCGGTTTATTTTAAAGAAATCGGGGAATTATATATTAAGGGTTTTTTCACGCGACCAATCCGGACATGAAATCAACGCATTTACCCGAAGATTCATGGTGGTTGAACCAAAGGTTACGATCGACGCAACTATCAGTCGGGCAGGGACTTCCGAAGATTATGAAACAAAGCAGGAAGTCGATTTTACCATTAATACCTCAGGCTTCCGGATTGACGCTCCATACCAGGACATAAAAGTTGTGATTCTCCAGAACTGGCGCTGGGACATTGCGCTTACCAATCTTAAACCTTATATGGTTCGCAATGATGAGTTGGATTATTCATTCGATAATGGCACCAATTTGTTTGATGGGATTAATGAGTTCAGAAGGTTTGATTTGTCAAGCATTAAATTGATTTCGGAAAAGGTGCGGGAAATCACCTTCGATGATTCCATGTTTTACGCTAAACTATGGGAAAGTGAAAAACGAACTTATAAAGAATATATATCTGATGATGATATAAACGGAAAATTCCTGCTGAAAACTGTTGATTATCCTTCTGTTTCAAATTATGGGGAATACGCTATGGTGAAATTCTATCTTCCTTTCGATGCTCCTATTGTTGAAGGAAATCTCTATGTGGCAGGTGGATTTAATTGCTGGCAATACACGCCTGAAAATAAAATGGAGTACAATTACCGGAAGAAAGCCTATGAATCCAGTATACTTTTCAAGCAAGGCTATTATAATTATTTATATGTGATGCTTCCTAATAACTCGAAAGCAGGCGACGCAACATGGATTGAAGGAAACCATTCGGAAACGAAAAATAATTATACCATACTGGTTTATCACCGGTCGCGAGGCGAATTATATGATGAATTGATAGGAACAGGGAGTTTTGAAAGCGGAAAGTAATCACACCTGGTTTTTATATCAAAATGATTTTCGTCCTGTAAAGTACTTTCCTTTGCTTGTAAAAGCCCAGAAAATACATTCCGGCGGGTAACCCGCTAAGATTTATCGTGCTTTCAATACCAGTTTGTAAGAATTGGCTATGTACGATTTTTCCATTCGGATTGTAAATAAAAAGCTCAGCTTCCTTGGGTGATTTTATCGTTAATTGCCTTTGGGACAGAATGTAGCGAAAATCATCCTTACCCGAAAGCTCTTCATTAATACCAAGTTCCTTTTCAACACTTTTCAGTATTTCCTGTACCCAAAGGGCATACATTTTCCCACTTGGATGCAATCCGTCGGAAGCAACAAGATCAGTCATAATCAATCCATTTCTGGAAATTGGGGTGATGTCAATATATTTAACACGATAATTTTCAGTGATTTGCCTATTGAAAGCATTAAACTGATCAATCTGGGTGCTGATATTCAGATCTCCTTTCCCAAAAGGCGTATAAGCATAATCGGGAATTGACAAAACAAAAACATGTTCAGGTAAATTTCCGGCAAGTGCTATGGCAGCTTTGAGCAATTCTTCAAATTCGGTAGCATAATCCTGTATGCTTCCTCCCTGGTATTGGTTATTCACACCTATAAGCAGCGAAACCAGGTTGTAACCGGTTAACGATTGCTGCTGGCTAATCGCTAATTTCAGATTATCCGTACGCCAGCCTGTTTGAGCAATTATCTTAGTTTCCTCTACATTATAACCCTGGTAAGATAATGCAAACACAAACTGGTTAGGCCAGCACTCATTAGCCGCGACGCTTTGACCAATGGTGTATGAATCGCCAAGCGCCAGAAAATGAACAGTTTCCCAAATTTTAATTTTTTGGGCATTACTGTTATTCAAAAAAGTGAAAAGCAGTAATGTAAGCAAACCGAATCTCATAAGGCTTCAAATTTATACTCTTCACAACAACAGAAATATATTTTTGTTTGCCGGGAAGCTTTGGTATAGGCCAGGAATTAAAAAGAAGGTAACTAATCAGTGCCAATAGTATAAAGTGCCTAAAGTTTCCATTTAATCGGAAAGAAACAAAAAGAAAAATCTACTGCTAACCTTTTTAAACCAAACTATAGCCTTATTACGTTATTTTATGGCTAGAACTTTAGGCACTTTAAGTATTTTAGACACTTTAAGTACTATAAAACACTAAAATTAAAATAGGGTGATTAGTTACAAAAGAAGAAAAGTACAAGCAATTCGGAAATTGCCACATAATTTCTGATGAAACGAGCCATGACAGTATATTGTCTCACAAAGCAATGATTATTTTCATAGCGACTTCCCTGAGACCTTTAAAAAATAAATTAATTACATGAAATGTGTAATTAAACCTTAATTTTAGAGTCTACCTGCTGAATCGCAGAAATGTCCCGAGCGGAAGTTTTTTACCAAAACGATCGGATAGGTATAATTCGCCAAATTCATTTTTCTCTTTCCTGTCGAAATAACTGTTGATCAAATTATTCCCTACAAGAGCAGAAAACCCGATTGAATACATATTGAGGATCAGAAAGCTATTCTGTGGCAGCAACAGTTTACTGCAAAGCATTATCATTTCATTCAGATTATCATCAAGAATCCATTTTTCACCATCGGCACCACGTCCGTATGCCGGCGGGTCGAGGATAATTCCTGAATAGGTATTGCCACGGCGAACTTCGCGTTGCACAAACTTCAATGCGTCTTCCACTACCCAGCGGATATTGTCGAGCTGGCTGTTTTCCATATTTTCTCTGGCCCAGCTGATGACAGGTTTCACCGAATCAACATGAACCACCTCTGCTCCTGCCGCACGGGCAGCCAGCGAAGCAGCGCCGGTATAAGCAAAGAGGTTGAGTACCTTTGGATGCGAATCTTTAGAAGCCGTTACCTGGTCGTAAATATAATCCCAGTTGGGCGCCTGTTCAGGAAAAACACCAATATGCCGGAAAGATGTAAGACCGAGCCTCACATTGAAATTGATTTGCTTGTACGAATAATTTATACGCCATTGTTCAGGCATGCCTTTCTTTAATATCCAACGTCCTTTTTCAGTGTCATTTTTCTCCAACTTAAAAGCGGCCGACGACATTTTATCCCAGTCAGCTTCACTCATTGAGCGGTTCCAGATAGCCTGAGGTTCCGGACGAATTATTACATATTGCCCGAAACGTTCCAGTTTTTCGAAACTTCCTGAATCAATAAGTTCATAATCTGTAAAATGAGTAGGAGTAAGAAGTTGCATTGTTGATTTTGGGACTTTAAGATTGGTAAGAATACTCAGAATCTGTCGTTAAATGGATGTATATCATAGTCTTATTCCTGAAAATTCAATGGGAAGACATTTTGAGGTAAACTATTTTTTTAGATTTTGAGGGCTGAGATTAAATTTTTCGGGATATTTTGCGGCTTTCTCTGAATAAAATGCTTCAATTTTCTTTAAATCAGCATCGTAATCACCAGTTGGATTCAACCAACCACCTATTCCTCCAATTTTATTTTTATAGTCGAGAAACCCAAAAGCGATAGGAACACGCGCGTTTTCAGCGATATAGTAAAAACCACGCTTCCAGTTACGGTTCAGGCTTCGGGTTCCTTCGGGAGTTATTGTAATGTAAAGGCTATCATATTTTTTAAACATCTCACCTACCTGTAACACAATGTTGGTGCTGGCTTTACGATCGACAGGAATTCCGCCTACCGTTTTTAAAATTCCTCCTAGCGGGAAAACAAAAGCTTCCTTTTTAACAAGATATTTCGAATCCACTCCGATTGACATATACCCAAGGTATCCGATCAGGAAATCCCAATTACTGGTATGTGGAGCCATCATCACTACCATTTTTTTTTCGCCAGGAGGAAGTTTGATGATTACTTTCCATCCAACTAGCTTTAATATAAATCGGGCGAATTTTTTTTTCATAAATATCTGGTTCAGTTGTTAGCTGGATGTTTTGAAATAATAAAATAGTTCGTTCAGAATTCAGGGCAAAACTGCCCAAAATGTGAAATCTTCAATTTAAAGATCTAATTCCAGGTTCAGTTGATCCCTGAGCCTGTTTACATTTGGATTCTGCGCGGCCATGGCATCCAGTTTGTCGCGGTCGTTCATGTATTTTTTTGTTTCTGTCGGCTGCTCAGTAACTACTATTTGCATTGTTATGAAGTCATTTTTCAGCTCCTCACGCAGGAATTCGAGAAGCAGATTACGCCGGTCATTTAATTCTTTTGCCAGAACTGTATTGCCGACTGTCAGCAGAAGGACATTATCAGGCTGTAATACAGCTTTATATGAGGTAAGGGACGCATAAAACAAGGCAGAATCAAATTTCTTTAGCTCCGCAAAGCGTAAAAGCGCTTCTTCAATCTGCTCAAATGTAAATATCCCGGTCCGATCTTTTACCTGGTCAGCTTTTACCGAACCAGCCAACTGATCCGCCTGCAAAACAGATTTTATCGAAAAACTTGACCTGTGATGTGATTGAACAGGCACATCATGTTCAGGTGTTTCAACAACTTCAGGTTCAGATACTTTTAGTGGTTGAGGTTGGGGTATAATCTCGGAAACAGGAGCAGGCTGGAGTATAGTTTCTGTACCAGGAGTTTCAGGTACAGTTGGAACTGAAACCTGGACAGGAATGGGTTCCGGAATTGCGGCTACCGGCACCACCGCTGGATTTACCACTGGTGGAACTGGTTCCCTAATTATTTGTGGCGGGGAAACAGCTGTTGGTGTATGCTTCGTTTCAGTAGCTTCTGCAACCTGAACAGCAGCAGGTTGAATTCCGGCCTGCATCTGCATTTGACCGCTCAGTTTGCATATCTGGATAAGGGGAACTTCAAGCGCCAGCCTCTTATTATTTGATGTACGGTAAGTAATATCACACTTGTTGATAATATCCATCGCATCAATTAGTAGTTGCGTTGGCACGGCGCGGGCCTGGTTCGAATACTTTGCGCGGATCGCGTCACTGGTTTCGATTAACTTCACTGTGGCAGGATCAATGCTCATGAGCAGATTACGCAAATGTTCGCCCATTCCGGTAATAAAGTGCTGACCGTCGAATCCTTTCTCGATAACCTCGTTAATAATCAGCAAAGTATCTTTAAAATTCCCGTTTCGCATATACTCCATAATACGGAAGTAATATTCGTAATCGAGTACATTCAGGTTTTCGAGCACAAGTTCACGGCTGATATTACGGTCGCCGAGGTTAACCATCTGATCAAAAACTGACAATGCATCGCGAAGAGCGCCATCAGCTTTATGGGCAATAATATGCAGAGCTTCAGGATCGGCTGTAACTCCTTCGCTGTTTGCAACAAACAAGAGGTGCTTCGCGATATCGTCGACCGTTATGCGTTTGAAATCAAAAATCTGGCAACGCGAAAGAATGGTAGGAATAATTTTGTGTTTTTCAGTGGTAGCAAGGATGAATTTGGCGTATGCCGGCGGCTCTTCCAGTGTTTTGAGAAATGCGTTAAACGCAGCTGACGAAAGCATGTGAACCTCATCAATGATATACACTTTATATTTCCCCATTTGCGGCGGAATCCTGACCTGGTCCACCAGGTTGCGGATATCATCAACACTGTTGTTGGAAGCCGCATCCAGTTCATGAATATTGAAGGAGGCTGAATCGTTAAACGCAATACAGGAGGAACATTCGTTACAAGGCTCTGTATCGGAAGTAGGATGCAGGCAGTTTATCGTTTTGGCAAGAATGCGGGCGCAAGTGGTTTTACCAACACCGCGAGGTCCGCAGAAAAGGAAGGCTTGTGCGAGCTGGTTGTTACGAATAGCATTCTTGAGGGTTCCGGTAATCGAAATTTGTCCCACAACTGTGCTGAAAGTAACAGGACGATATTTTCGTGCCGATACAATAAAATTATCCATAATAGACTGAAGGTTAATTCACTATTCCAGAATTCCGATTTTTTGTTCTAATTCTGAACAAGTGAAAATATACAAATTCAAAAGTAAAACAATTCGGCTAATGAGAGCCGGTTTGTTAATAAAAATGAAAACGTTGTAAAACAGCCTTTATATTACATCAATCATATACGTATTTACCTTCGATTTAGTAATTAGGGGCAACCAAGCTCGTGGAATGAATAAGTACCAATCCTTAAATCTAAGATTTCTATTTGTGCCGGCATGGAATCAGCTATTTCAATAAAATTGAATTGATGACAATAAATATCTTAACAATAAGTCTTACGATAAAAAACGTATTTTTGCTAAATATCTTCTGCTCTGATGTTATTAATCCTGGTTCCAAAAGAAACTAACCGTCTGCATTTTACTATGCGGCTAATGCTAAACAACCTGTTGGGACTGGAGATAAATTACACCAACGAGCTTTCATTTTTTGAAAACTATGATGGCCCAAAATTTTCATACGGAGTACCTGTTGAAGAAAGATTTCTGTACTTTGCTTCCAATGGATTACTTTTTGAAAGTAAAATATATGCCAGGGAATTAAGGCATTTTACGTTTGAAGGAGGTTTGGTTTTTTTTCCGGTAAATGACAAAGATTCGGTTTTCCCATTTGACCCATTTGCGGCTTCTTTCTTCCTGGTGAGTCGTTATGAGGAATATCTGCCGCACCTCCGTGATAATCACAACCGCTACTTGGCTTCAGGAAGTGATGCGTATCAGCAAGGATACCTGCATAAGCCACTTGTTAATATATGGTCGGTTCAAATCAAAAATGTGTTACACAAATGGTTCCCTGACCTGGCATTTACGACTCCGGTTTACAGTTTTATTGCTACTATTGATGTAGACGCTGCCTATGCCTTCAAAAACAAAGGCCTGACACGAGCCATAGGAGGAATTGCCAAAGCATTTCAGAACAGGGAATACGATGAAGTGCGGCATAGGATCAGAGTCCTGCTCAGACTTGAGCACGATCCTTTCGACACATTTGAACTTCAAATGCAGTTGCAGCGAAAATACAACTACCGGCCAATTTATTTTATGCTACTGGCTGATTACGGGCCAAACGATAAGAACAGTCCATACAACAACAGGTATTTTCAAAGGCTTATCAGGTACCTGGCCGATTATGCCGAAATTGGAATACATCCTTCTTATGCTTCCTTTCAGCAACCTTCGCTTATGGTTATGGAAACTGCCCGCTTATCTAAAATCCTGAAGCGCGAGGTGGAACTAAGCCGTCAACATTTTCTCAAATTATCGATGCCCGAAACATACCGAAACCTGATAAATAATGATATAACTCACGATTATACAATGGGTTATGCCGAAATTGCCGGATTCAGGGCATCAATATGCACGCCTTTCCCATTCTTTGATCTTGATCAGGATTCAATTACAAACCTGGTAATCCATCCTTTTGCTGCCATGGACGGGACTCTTCATGATTATATGAAACTTACTCCCCAAAAAGCAACCGAAACAATAAATGAACTGATACAGGAAGTAAAAAAAGTCGGAGGCACATTTATACCTTTGTGGCACAACCCTGCGTTTAATGAAGTTGGCAGCTGGAAGGGATGGCTCAAGGTGTATATTGATATGGTTGAAGAAGGTATGAAAAAATAGGAAAGATGTCGGATGTTGGCTGTCGGTTGTTGCAAAAATGATATTCCCTTATTTACTCAGTGAACCATTAAAATTTTCCATTAACCATTAACTCCTCTATTCCATGATCCGGTTCCTGCAACATGATAAGATTGATAAATCATCATGGGATGATTGTATTGATAATGCTGTTAACGGGAATCTATATGCATGTTCGTGGTACTTAGATATAGTAAGTCCTGGCTGGTGCGCGCTTATTGAGGATGATTATGAAAATGTATTCCCGTTACCCGTTTCCACCAAAGCAGGTTTCAGCTATATTATGCAACCCATTTTCACCCAGCAGCTTGGGCTTTTCTATAAATCAATTTCGGCGAAAAATAAACTTGAAGAATTTTTAAACTGTATTCCTGCCAAATACAGATATATTGACTTTAATCTGAACACTTCCAATGAAATGCCCGCTTCAGTAAATGTATCTGAAATGACCAATCTTGAATTGGGACTTATAAGTGAATATAAGGATTTAATTAGCGGCTACCAGAACAATTTGCAGCGCAATCTAAGAAAAGCTGCTCAAAATAATTTCACTATCTCCAAACACGTCAGACCGGAGGAAATCATTTCGCTGTTCAGAGCAAACAAAGGCCAGGAGTTAACACATCTAAACAACAGGCAATATGCAATGCTACAGGATATTGCTGATAAAAGCATAAACAAGGGAATTGGCGAAATATGGGGAGCATATGATGAATTTAACCAACTTTTAGCAGCAATACTTTGGGTTAGCAGTCATCAGAAAGCTATTTTCCTTTTTTCCGCATTATCCGGAACCGGTAAAAAACTGAATGCCATGCCCTGGCTTATTGACTCTTTTATAAAACAAAATGCCGGTAATCCACTTGTTCTTGACTTTGAAGGATCAAATATGGAAGGGTTGGCAAGATTTTACAGCAGTTTTGGTGCAAAAAAGGTTATGTATCAGCGATATATACGAACGTCACTCCCTCCGCATCTTAGGATAGGGCTTAAATTATGGAGATTAAGCAAGATGCAGTTAAAAAAATATTTTCTTTTGGCAAAACAATAGCCCAAAGTGTTTATTTTTGTGAAGAATCGAAATAAATCATAAACGAATCAACAACCAGTAGTATGGTGATCAATATAGGAAGCAAAAATTCAGTAGTCAACCAGTTCGTGTGTGAACTTCGTGATGTATCCCTGCAACAGGACCGAATGCGTTTTAGGCGGAATATGGAACGCTTAGGCGAAATATTTGCTTATGAAATCAGCAAAACAATGGAATATGAACCTAAGGAGGTAATTACTTCACTAGGCACTGCTGAAGTTCAGGTTATGAAAATCAATCCGATACTAGCTACTATTCTAAGAGCTGGCTTGCCTTTGCACCAGGGAATGCTTAATTATTTTGACAGTTCCGATAACGCATTTGTTTCAGCCTACCGCGAGCATCGCAAAGATGACAAATTTTCGATTCAGATTGAATATGTATCCAGTCCTGAAATTGAAAACAGGGTTTTGATATTAACCGACCCAATGCTTGCAACCGGCCAATCAATGGTAGCTTCATACAATTCATTGCTTATTCACGGAAAACCTGCCCATACTCATTTTGTATCCGTTGTTGCCAGTGTGCAGGGAGTTGAATATTTAAAACGAATGCTTCCGAAAACAGGTACAACCATTTGGGTAGCTGCAATAGATGATGAACTTACTGCATTGGGATACATTGTTCCAGGTCTGGGTGATGCAGGCGATCTGGCATTTGGACAAAAAGTTTAACATGCTCCTGTCAAAAAGTATTTTCAATTTCTGTCGAATCCGATGCAACATTATGTGGTTTGATACGTTTCAGTATAAAGTACTTTTATCTTGTCTGGATTTCTCAAAATATTAATAGTTTTTTTAGTGAGCAGCATCAAATTCCTGTTTGCTCCTGCTATATCATTTGGCTTGGGTTTGAATTTTATACAAACCTGGCTTTCGACTACAGCCGGAGGTATTGTAGGCGTGGTGGTATTCTTCTTTTTGAGTAAATGGATACTCCAATTATACACCAGGTATTTTTTCTATTATTTTCATCTGGTACGGGTAAAAGTCTACAATTCACTGAATATTTCAGTTCCCAAATTTATTCCCGCAAAACGATTTACAAAGCGTAACAGGTTGATTATTAAAATTGTGAAAAAATTTGGGATGGCTGGTATTGTAATCCTGACACCTGTATTACTTTCTATACCTTTAGGTACTTTTATAGCCACCAGATACTATTCGTCGAACCGCTTTTTATTGGTTTACCTGAGCGCTTCAGTTCTGTTTTGGTCGCTGTTCATGTCATCAGCAATTTCTCTGTTTTAAAAGAGTCTTTCGTTTTATTTTTTTTCTGGTTGTTGTAAATTAAATCATTAATTTTACAATGCTTTTATTGTAATATAAATACATAGAAAATTGGCTTACAGTAAATTATATTACCAGCGAACTTAAGTTATACCAATAATATACCTATCATGAAATTTTTTGCGGGCAGCCTTGTACTTGAAAATCTTCGCATTTCGCTGCAATCAGTACGGAGTCATATGATGCGGACCACTTTAACTGTATTGATCATCGCCTTTGGGATTATGGCCCTGGTAGGCATACTCACCTCAATTGATGCGATCAAATATTATCTGAATGATAATTTCCAGATGATGGGAGCCAATACTTTTACCATTCGTAACAGAACCATGCAGGTGCGCATTGGCAATAATCGCAGCAAGCCTAAGAATTTCAGAGAGATTTCTTTCGAAGAAGCAATGCGTTTTAAAGATTTATATTCATTTCCGGCTACACCTTCTGTTTTTATATTTGCCACCAACCTGGCAACAGTAAAATATGCGGCTAATAAAACCAATCCAAATGTTCCGGTGATTGGTTGTGACGAAAATTATATTGTCACTTCTGGTAACGAAATCGTTAAGGGCAGGAATATTTCTCCTACTGAAGTATATTATGGTTCTTCAGTTGCTATTGTTGGCAATGATGTTATCAAGAAAGTCTTTAAAAACAAGGAAGATCCTGTAGGAAAATACATCACCATCGGCCCGGGTCGATATCTTATCGTTGGAATTTTAAAAGAAAAAGGATCGAGCCTGGGTTTCAATCCGGATAATGTTTGCCTTATTCCTATAAATAGCGCCAGACAGCGGTTTTCGCGCCCTAACGCCTCCTATAGCATAAATATTCATGTTGCTGACGGCGAAAAACTTGAAGCTGCAATTGATGAGGCTACCGGTATTTTCAGAATTGTGCGGCAGGTTAGTGTTGGAGATGAAGATAGCTTTGATATTTCGAAAAGTGATAACCTGGCAAACATGCTGTTCGATAGCCTTAGTTACCTCCGCATGGCTGCCGTAATAATTGGCGCTATTACCTTATTGGGTGCCGCCATAGGCCTAATGAATATTATGCTGGTTTCTGTTACTGAAAGGACGCGGGAAATTGGAATCCGAAAAGCCATTGGTGCCACAAAACGAACCATCAGGAACCAGTTTTTGGCAGAAGCTGTTGTAATTGCTCAACTTGGCGGAATATTAGGAATTATCCTGGGTATAGCGATAGGCAATGCATTGGCACTTTCCATTGGCACAAGTTTTATAGTTCCATGGCGATGGATTATCTGGGGAGTTGGATTATGCGTTGTTGTAGCATTGGCTTCAGGTATTATTCCTGCCGTAAAAGCAGCTAAGCTTGACCCGATCGATGCGCTGAGATACGAATAGAGGTTTTAGTGTCTATTCTTTCAATTTGAAATATTTTCTGGCATAATATTTCTGTAAGGCATTAATTAACAACTTACTATACCATATTTACAGTGATAATAACAATTTCTAAATTGAATTAAAAACATTAAACGCAAAACACAAAATGTTAAAGTATCGCAAGCCCCCTTACTTTTTCATTCTAAATTTAATGTTATGTGTTTTTCATTACTTTTTAGTTCTGACTTGTCCATGTTAGGAATTAAGTTTTAGGGATTAGGGTATTTGATAACGAGCATACTTGTTATTGAATTTCAGGTAATTATAAAATATTTTTATTTTATTTGGACAAATGTCGTTATTTTTACGACATATTGCTTACCTTTGTGGAAAATTAAATCAAATGGGAATAATGGAAATATTTGATCCAATGGTTACATATGGCTCAATAGATGATATTAATGCCATGTCTTTAATTACCATGGTGCGTAAAGGTATTGGATTTGCAGTTTTTGATACGTTTGCTAACAAAAGTCCATTTACCAGTAATGAATGGTCAACCTACCTGCACCTTTCGGAACGCACCATGCAAAGGTACCGTATTGAAAAACGCACCTTCGATCCGTTACAATCTGAAAAAATTATAGAAATAGCTCTTTTTTATAATAAGGGAGTAGAAGTTTTTGGCACGTCCGAAAAGTTTAACTCATGGCTCGAAACCAGTAATCTTGTTCTGGGAAATAGTAAGCCTAAAATGTTGTTGGATAATTCCTTTGGCATTAATATGCTGAGAGATGAGCTGACCCGGATCGAATACGGAATCCTGGCATGATCGTATTCCGGTTAAGTAAGTCGAAGTTTGCAAATGACCTTTCGGGAAAAGGTGCTGAAAAGAGCGGCGGCCGCTGGAACAGCAAAGGAACAGCTCTGGTATATACAAGTGCATCAAGAGCTTTGTGTACCACCGAAATTGCTGTTCATACTCCTTTAGGTAATCTTCCGCTTGATTATGAGCTCATCTCTATTGAAATTCCGGATGAAATGCAAATCCAGGAATTAACAAAGGAACAGCTTCCGCCAGACTGGAAATCATTACCACACTCACACGCAACCCAGGAAATCGGTGACAGATTTGTGGCGGAAGGAATTTTCCCTGTTTTAAAAGTGCCGTCAGTTGTAGTTCAGGATGAATTTAATTACCTGATCAATCCTGCACATGCTGATTCTCACAAAATCACAATCAAGGCGATTGAACCGTTCAATTTTGATGAGAGATTATTCAATAAATAAACGGTAACTATTTCAGGGAGTTTACTTTGTAAAGCAGATCTCAATTGAAATCGTTTTTTTTTCTACCGCAAAGTCGCAAAGGACAACATTAAGGATGCAAGTGGCTAATCGGGAAACGTCGAATCAATCAAATCCAATTAAGACGGTTAAACAAAACGTATAAAGAGCATCAGATTTTCACTTTCTTTAGCCTTTCTACAATTTCAAAAACTGCCGGACAGGTTGACATATTTTTCAACGTAATATCCAGCACCTGGTGCATCTTTCGCTGGTCGGTATGTGGGTATTCGCGACATGCACGTGGGCGGTCTTCATAAATTTTGCATGTATTATCTTCAGCCAGAAATACACAAGGCATAGTACTAAAAACGAAATCATCGTCCTCGTCCATCCTTAAGTACTTTTGTTCAAACTCCGATGGTTTTATTCGTAAAACGCTGGAAATACGGCGAATATCGGTACTATTTAGTTTTGGCCCCAGCGATTTACAGCAGTTCCCACAATCGAGGCAGTTTACTTCTGAAAATACTTCATCATGAAGTTTTTGAAATGCCTCATCAACTTTTCCGGGAGGTTTGGCAGCGATTTGCCTGAAAAATGTAGCATTGTCCTTTTTGTTTTTAAAAGCAAGCGCTTTTATATCGGCAATGGTTTGCTTGGTAATTTCCATAATTAATTTTGCAGTCGTATGCAGGCTAAAAAAGTTTCAGGTTTGAGAAATCCCTGTTTGCTCTACTGTTATGATATTCAATTGTTAATTCTATTTATCTCAAATTATAACAATTAACTCCTCCCCTATGCAATTCCTCTTTCTTTCTTAATCTTCTCATAAGCTGCATTCAATTCCTGGAACTTGGAATTGGCAGCCTTCTGAACATCATCGCCAAGATGAGCTACTTTATCAGGATGATATTTAATGGCCATACGCCGGTACGCTTTTTTAAGCTCCTCGGGTGAAGCATCCGGAGTAACTTCAAGAATCCGGTAAGCGCTTGTAGTATCTTTCACAAACATGGCCTTAATACTCTCAAAATCAGTGTTGCCGATTCCGAGTATTCCTCCTATACGCGTAATTATATTTAATTCAGAAGCGTGTACCTGTGCATCAGCAGCTGCTAAACCAAATAGGAAATGCATTAATTGAAGTCGCGACGGGTATTCCATATATTGTTTTATCTGCAAGCCCACCTGTTGCAGGTCATACTCTTTTTTTAACAGTTCACGCAGAATAAGGAGCTGCCGTTCAGCTTCATCTGTCCCAAACTGCTGGAGCAGGAAACGTTTTACAAAATCCAGTTCGGAACGAAGAATCTTATCATCCGATTTCATTACAGCTGAGGCAAGAATAAGCAAGCTGAGAATAAAGTCGTTTGGAGTAGTCTGGGGCGTATTAAAATTAGGTCGTTGCTGAGGCTCATAAGCATACACTCCGCTTTGCATCCCATCGATCATTGATCCAAGCGCGAAACCAAGAAGCGCGCCGATCGGTCCGCCTGCTGCCCATCCTATACCACCACCAAGCCATTTAAGAAATTTTGCCATTGTGTTTTCAAATTGTGGTGCAAAAGTAAAGAATATCCTTAGATTTAATGGGATTTAGCTTTTACTAATGCTGCACTTTTAAGACACCTTAACAAATGCATCAGACACAGGCACACGGAATTCTAATTTTCTTTCATTTTCTTTAAACTTTCGTAATCAACATTTGGCAACAAATATGAATTTGTTAAGAAATATTCCAGTTTGTAATCTACCAATTTGACAAGTCCTGTCCTGATAACAGGAAGCATTTCCGGATCAATTAATAAATTCTGTCGTGAAAATTGATAATCACTGATTGGCAACAAATAGTCCATCCCTTTCCAATCGTATTCCAAAACTTCTGAATTAGCTGTTCTGATAGCAGTTATTCTGGTTGTGCTAAACACGGCTGCCCAGCTTTTTGCCGGGTTTCCCCGTGTGTATAACCCACACGAGCGAAGTTTCTGCTTTTTTGTATCCATTAAATCGTCCTCTTCACCCGTTTCAACAAAAATAACAAAATCATATTGGTTTTTGAGCCCTGAAATCCATGACTTGATGTCATTATTACCGTTCAATAAATTATAAATACTTCCATTTGAGGGGATCAGCTTGTCAGGCGCTGATATTAAACTAACCGTGTACCTTGTTGACAATACACGCGTAAGTTCCTGTTTGATATATTGCTTACAGTTAAACTGGCAGTCGAATGTGTCAGACTTATCTTTAAAAACAGTAAAGCCAATATGTTTGTAAATAAGGTTTGAATCCGCCAGATCAATAATTGCGATCCGCGAAGGTTGTTGCGCAAAAGTTTTTTCAACCTGAAAAAGGAGAAAAGCTAAAACGGCGAATTTACAGAAGCGAACCATTGTTTGTTTCAGATTGAATTTTAAAATGCATTTATCCATTTCCATGATTGTTTAGCGATTGTCTATATTACGATTTAATTGAAATTATTTTATCCGTTAACGTCGAAAGCCAAATCGCAAAGACCGGCGTAGCTATATATAACATCCGGGCAATGTCGGAGTTAAACAAAGTAGTTTTATGTATTTATCTTAATTTCAAATTCTTGTATTACAGTATCAAGTTTATCACCAAATACAAATTTGCCATACTCATAAGTTTGATTTTTAAAAAACTCAAGAAATTTGTCTTTCCCGAAATTATCTATTAGTTCTTTTACAAACAATCCAGATAAACGATATAAAATTTCTTCAGCATATTTTTCTCCCATTGCCCAATAATCCTTTACTGCGACTGGTTTATTATTTGTAGAAATCCAATCTTTTACCAATTTTAGTCTATCTTGATTGGATTGGTCAAAACAAACAGCTGTGCCTTCGTTTATAAACCTGGTCTTATTCGTAATTTCAGAGGTGTAGTTTGAAATTACATGTGTCATTTCATGTCCGATAGTTTGTTGATAGTGCGTATGAACAATACAAAAGTTTGGTTTTGAAAATCCTAAATCTGCTCCTAATATTCTCTTTGCATCATCCTTTGAATTCCATACGTAAAAATCAATCTTTTTCGGCAAAGTGCTTTTAAAGAAACCATTTATTTCTTTGTATGCCTGTTCTCTTACTGAAGTATATTTCACAATTTCAGCAGCATTCATATTCTGAAAATGAAAACGGAAATTATCAGTTTCAACTATTTCCCAATTTTCATAAAACTCATGAAACCCAAAAAGCAAAGAATTGGCATAAGCATTATTTGTAGCATTCTTAGTCGAGTTTAAACGAATACACTCATTAAGCGATTTTTCTGAGTCATCGTATTTCTGCAACATAAAATAACAAGTCCCTAGGTACCCAAGTGCCCAGGCTTTACGACTTGAATTATAAATGTCGTTTTTCACTGTAAATTCAAGGTATGGAACTGCATCCGTGAAGTCTCCTTGTTCCGTATATGCGCGACCTAATACTAAATTTAAGTCTAAATTATTTGTGTCATTTTCAAGAAGCGGTTTTGCTTTACTAATTACTGATTTAAAATCATGGGAATCATATATCATCCATAAGTCTTCAATAGTTGAATTCTGTCCAAATGAGATCAGACCTGATAGAATTAAAAATGATGCTAAAATTTTTCTCATAATAAATTGTTCTGTTTTTTGTATGGTTTCCGGCTATTTTGTCCAACTTGATTTCACCAACAAATATATGCCACTTTCCCAAAAGTACTCTTTTAATCATTGTATAGTTTAATGATATCAGAACCATTAGTCCCGACGGTTTGTCAAAATGTGAACTTATGAATGACCCAAACAAAAATTAAAAAGGCCACCCGATGGCAGCCTTTTCACTGAATTTCAAATAGCGTTTAGCTTATTCTTTCGCTTAACGGCAATCCATATTCTTCAACCATACGGATATCCAGTTTTTCGAGTTCATCGAGGATAGGATTGTAGATTCCCGGTAATACAGGACGGAAAACACCTTTAACAGTGATCTGCCCGGCAAGAATCATCTCAACGCCAATGGCAGCCGGCAAAGCAACGGTACGAGCTACTGACGTATCGGTTGCCGGTGTTCCGAAATCGAGCATCCGTGAGCGGATCACTTCCTGTTTTCCATCAGGATAGGTAGCAAGGAAGGTATGCTGCATCGCAACCATATCACGCTCATTTTGTCCGAGTTCCATTTTTGCTATCATCACGTCGCTGGTAACTTCGTAAGGCGAATCTTCGGCACGGTTAAGCGGTTCGTTACTGAAAAGCCCGAGCCATTCCATTGCGCCAAGCGCATAAGAGTCGGCACTGATACCAAGGTGAGCGGCAACTTTCTTTCGGATATCGGAGCTGTCATTCGTTCCAATCTGCTGAGCTATAAAATCAGCATAGGTTTTGCCAGCCAGGTTTACCTTATCATACGAAATCAGTTTCAACTGTTTCATCACATGCAGGGTTTCGCACCAGCCAATATAACGGAAAGTTCCACGCTGTATGGTCTTCACCTCAGGAATGCCATAAATATCAATGTAAGCAATGGAGTCGCGGTTCGGGTAAACTTCCAGATCGCCTACTTCAGGAAAACTAACCTGAAGTGGGGTTTTAAAAAGGTTTTCAGTAGGAACATCTACAACAACATTGTTTTTCATGTATTTGGCATCGTTGTTTCCTGCCATTACAACGCCTTTAGGGCTCCATGAAAATTTATATTTAAACGGGTTTGTTGCAGCTTCGGGAGCCGGCAACGCGCCACAAATGGAATAAAATTCTTCAATTTTACCCCCTTTATCATGCACATTGTCGATAATACGCATGGCCGACATATGGTCAATGCCTGGATCGAGGCCAAGTTCATTGAGAATAATAATGCCTGCTTCTTTTGCCTGTGCATCAAGAGCCTGCATTTCGGGTTTTACATACGAAGTGGTAACCATGTTTTTTTTATGCAGAAGGCAATATTTAGCCACCAGCAAATGGTGAAGATAAGGCAATAAGCTTACCGAAAGATCGTGTTCGGCAACCATGCGGCTAAGTGATTCTTCATCTTCAACTGTCCATGCAACAGCTACACCGTTAGTATGGCCGGCGATCATTTCTTCGGCTTTGCTTTTGGTGCGGGTTGCAACCGTTACCTGGATTCCTTTGTTAAGCAAGTGTTTTACGATAGGGCGGACCACAAGGCCAGCACCCAGAATAAGGACTTTCTTCATTGTAGGTTTTATTTAGATTTTAATAGGATTGCGGAGATAAGAGTTAAGTATTGTTTTTAGAGAAGTGGAAGTTGGTCATTCAGTTGTCATTCAGTTGTTGTTGGACAAGAGCTAAGAGTTGTTCCAGGATTGTCGAGGATGGATAGTTGTGAGTTTGAAATTTGGAATTGTGAGTTGGTCATTCAATTGTCATTCTGTGGTCATTCAGTGGTCAATTCAATTGTTGTTGGACGAGAGCTAAGAGTTGTTCGAGGATTGTCGAGTATGGATATCAGTTTTATTTGTGATTTTGGATTTTGTAGTTTTGGAATTTGTGATTTTGGATTTTGGATTTTGAGACTTGGAATTTGAGACTTGGACGTTTTTATGACCATTTTCCATTAACCATTTTCCATTTTCGAATTCTCCAGATGTTCTTCCAAATACTTAAAATGCGGAGTAAGCTCGCCGCGATGCAGGATCAGGGCGCTTTTTATTGCGTTGGGCAGGTCCAGTGTTAAAAAATCCTCGTTGAAATCGCAGTCAGCAATTGCTTTAACATAGTTGATGAGCACATCGGCAAAACCGGCTGACGAATCGCGGGGAAGTTCGCTGGGAAGGATATCAACCGCCATTACCAGAACGCCGTCGCCTTTATGCCCCATGGTATAAGTGCGGCTGTCGGGATGATAAACAAAAATCGGGTCTTCGATTTCAGTTCCTTTTTCGGTACATTCAACCGAGCCATTTACATCACATGAAATGTCGCCTATTACTTTCAGTTTCGGGGTTCCATCGGCAAACAACTTTTCGAGGTAGTTTTTGGTAACAAGCCTTGGATAACGCGAATCCCAGTAAATACAGTTGATCAGCATATCGATATGCGGAATATATTTTTCGAATGAGCTTTTAAATTTTTCGGGACTTGAATAGTATTCCTGGAGATCGAATTCTTCATTCTCATCGATAGGCACCACCAGGTGTTCTTCTTTAAAAATAACTTTATAAATCAGGTTATCGGGAAGTTTACTGCGGCGTTTCAGAAAGAGAAGTTTCTCGGGCGAAATTTCTTTTACCGGGAGCAAGGCAAGTATTTCCTGGGCTCCCTGCGAAACATTTCCATAACCTGTAAACGCAACCGTAAACGGGCGTAATTCCTCAGGCATGCCTTTTTCCGCAATCTCCTGCCCTACCGCCGAAATCACTTCGCGCACCTCGGCTAACGAACTATACTGATGTGCTTGTTTTATTTGCGCAAACGGAGTTTTATAACCGGCTTCTTTTAGTCTTAGCCCTATTGACCACAAGGAATTGATCATTCCAGCCAGGCCCGCGTACCGTCCGAAGAAAATCAAGCGTTTGCCTTGCTCATCCACAACCCGTTCGTAATCAATCAGGTTGCATTTCATTTCCATCATCTTTTTCAGCATCGGCATATTGTAAGCCTGCCCTTTGATGACATGCGAAAAGAAAATGTAGGTTTTATCTTCTTCGAAAAATGATTCCGGCATTTCCTTAACACCGAAAATGACACTGCATTTCTTCAGGTCTTTGGCAATTTTTGCGCCGGCTTTAATGTATTCCTCATCGGTGAACACTCTTTTTTCGGAAGTCTGAACTACGAAGTCAAGTTTCTTGGTTTTAATGAGTCGTTCCACATGCTTTGGGGTAAGCGGAGCCCTGCATTCCATCACGTATTTATCTTCGTGCCGTATTCCTATAAAGTTGCTCATGAGGTTATTTTACATTGTGATTTTCAATATATAAATATTTACCACCTGATTATCAACCTATTAAATCAATTAAGTGAATCACTGACAGGCACGGCAAACATATCAAATAATTTATAATTTTGCACCATTAGTTTAAAATTGTTTTTCAAATTACCATGCGAATGAGCCAAACAGGCGAATCATCACGATTTCAAAGAGTTAGAAAATATATTTTCAGAAAAATCAAATTCTGTCTTATCTTCTTTTTCGCCAGTAGCATAGTCGTTACTTTACTTTACCGATTTTTACCTCCGCCGGTAACCCCGTTGATGATGATCAGGGTTATTGAAAATATTTCCGACAGCAAAAAACCTACAATTAACAAGCATTGGGTGCCTATGTCGGATATTTCGCCTAACCTGGTGCTGGCAGTTATTGCCTCTGAGGATAATAATTTCGAATCTCATTACGGCGTTGATTTCAAAGCCATTGAAAAAGCGCAGAAACTGAATAAAAGAAGCAAGAAAATTCGTGGAGCCAGCACTATCACCCAACAGACGGCGAAAAATGTTTATCTCTGGCAGGCACGTACCTATGTGCGGAAAGGCCTTGAGCTATACTTTACCGGGCTGATCGAAATACTTTGGGGAAAGAAACGTATTATGGAAATGTACCTGAATGTAATCGAAATGGGTGATGGCATTTATGGGGCCGAAGCCGCATCACAATATTACTTTCATAAGTCAGCGAAAAATCTTACCCGCGACGAAGCTGCTTCCATAGCCGCAGTGTTACCAAATCCACGCCGTTGGCGACCGGATAAACCGACCGCTTATGTCTCCAGAACAAAATCGCGGATAATTTGGGCTATGAACAGGGTGGAAAGGCCGGATTGGTTAATAATGCGATAATTTGAAAATTTGAGGATGTGGGAATGTGGTAATTTGAGGATGTGAGAAGATGGCAATCCACAATCTTTAATCCGCAATCCGCAATCCAAAATCTGCAATCCGAAATCTACTGAAACTTTTTAAACGCCGTAGTTACCGCGTGTCCGCCAAAGCCAAAAGTATTATTTAAGGCAACCAGTACTTCGCGTTTGCGTGCTTTGATCGGGGTAAAATCAAAATTCGGGTTAAATGCCGGGTCGATTGTATGCAGGTTTATACTCGGATGTACGATACCGGTTTCAATAGACTTTACACACGCAATTGCTTCGACGGCACCGGCAGCGCCCAGCATATGTCCGGTCTGCGATTTGGTGGCGCTGATGCTGATCCCGGCCAGGCTATCTTCACCAAAAAGTTTTTCAATGGCTTTGCACTCACTGATATCACCTATAGGTGTCGAGGTTGCGTGCCCGTTAATATAGCTTACATCTTTTTTTGTGACCCCGGCATCAGATATGGCGCCTTCCATTGCCAGTATGGCTCCGAGTCCTTCGGGATGAGTTGCTACCACGTTGTAGGCATCCGAAGCAGCGCCATAACCGGCTAATTCGCAGTAGATTTTTGCCCCGCGGTTCAAGGCATGTTCAAGTTCTTCAATCATCAGTATTCCGGAACCTTCACCAATCACAAATCCATCCCTGCTGACATCAAACGGGCGTGAAGCAGTTTCGGGTGAATCGTTCAACGTGGATAATGCTTTTATAGAGTTGAAACCACCTACCGATGCTTCTGTAACCGGTGATTCGGCACCACCGGCGATAATTATATCGGCCCTTCCCAGCCTTAT
>JAURYB010000139.1 GCA_030654075.1 Bacteroidales bacterium
TATACATCAAAGTTTTCAAGCAGTAAAAATACATTATCAAACTCCTTCCCTTTTGCCTTATGTATCGTCGAAACAAAAATCATCTCTCCATTCTCACTGTAAAAATCTTCAAGTTTAGATTCTTTGATGAAAACTTCTAAATCGGATTTGTATTTTTTCTTCGGATTTGTTTCTTCAAAATCTCTTATGATATTGTTACATATCTCAAATTTGGAACTAAGTTTATATTTCTTAAGAAGCTCACTTTTTGCAGTGCTCCAAATGTCATCATTGAGAATAAATACTCCATCTTCTAATTTTAGTGCATTTAAAAAGAAACGTACTTCTAACAAGTCTTTTAAACTAAATCCGTCATTGGTTTGAATGAGTTTAGCCTGTAATCCATATTTAGTCAAAAGGCCCGTTACCTGAAAAGCTTCATCATTGGATTGAGTTAAAATACAAGTTGTGCCAGCAAGCCCTGTACCAAGTATATCATCTACCAATGGAATAATAAGGTTACTGCTATTGTAATGGACAACTTTTATTTCTCCAATCGTTTCCAGGTTAGGAATAATCGGGGTTACTTTTAAACGGTTTTGGATATTAACAACAAACTGGTTTGTGAACGCAACCAAATTACTTTTACTTCTATAATTTGTTATAAGTTCATATTTGGTTGCACCCTTATCAGTTATAAATTTCTGTAAATATTTTGAATCTGCTCCTCTGAAAGCATATATATTCTGATCGTCATCACCAACGGCAATCACTCGCATTTCCTCATTCTTTTCTATCAGAACATTTATCAAAGCGAATTCATCCTCATCCATGTCCTGGGCTTCATCTATTACTAAAACTGCTTTAGTAATCCGACTTATTTCGACTTCATTTTCTCTAATTTTCTTGATTGTACTTTTTAGGATTGAATCCGATTTATCTATGCTTCCTACTTTGCCTAGCAAGTCGAAGCAATAGGAGTGAAAAGTTTTGATCTCAATGTAATTAGCAGCGTTACCTATTAACTGAATCAATCTCTTTTTAAATTCTGTTGCTGCCGCTCTTGAAAACGTTACCATAAGCAATTGTTCATGTTTTACATCTTCCATTAAAAGCAGAGAAGCTAATTTATGAACCAGAACCTTTGTTTTTCCACTACCGGGACCAGCAGCAACTACAATGTATTTTGTGAGTTTATCGTCAATAATTGCTCTTTGAGTTTCAGAGAGTGAGTCAAATAACTGACGATACTTTGCAGGTGTAATATTTCTTTTTATTTCAGACTGACGGCTACCAGGGAAATACTTATTAAGAAATGATGAATAATTGAGTTGAAAATAGTCATCAACAAATTTTAACGCTCCTGCATAATCTTCAACCATTTTCTTTGCATATTCGCCAACAATATGGATTTGTTGCACTTTATTTTCATAAAACTGGCTTAACTTCTGATAGTCATCAACTTTGTATTGTACTTTATTGTTTTGTTCAATTCTATCAATGGTCAATTTATTATATACAACAAGGAATCCACCTTCAATTTTGATTGCTTCAATTCTTGAAAGGTAAAAAAGAGCATCTTCAATGTCGTCTATTGTTGCTTTAGTGTTGAATAATTGCAATTGTTTTTCAAAGGAATCTCTAAGTTCATGCACTGAGAATTCCACCAGAGTTTCTTCACTTTCAGTTTTGTCTGCTTCCGGCAGAGCATTATTCTTTTCGAACAGGTAATCCACGATAAATCTTGCCAACTCGTGTCTCTTTTCCAACTTCTGTTTTAACAGGTCTTTTGGCTGACAACAAATTACCACAACATGATTCTTTGAGTAATCCTGACTGTGACGTTTAATCCAATTCTTGATGGCCCAGAAATTGATTATTGTTTTGATCTTGTTAGGAGAAACATCCTTACATCCTGCCTCTTCGGCCAGTTCGTTTAATTCTTTAAGATTAAAAGTCTTTTCCTGTTCTTCAAATAAAGGCTGTAGAAGATTTTCTATTTGTCTGAACGTATCAAGAACAGAGAGAGAACGATTTTTGTGTTCTCCATTCTTGATAAATGCTGTCAGATCTTTTGTATCAGCAAGTATTTTCTCCTCTCGCAGTATATTTATAATGCTTATAACCTCTTCTTTTACAATACCTAAATGGTCAGATATATAGTCGATTCTTGATTCGGCAGCTTCATCGTTGGATTGTTTTCTGCTTTTACTCGAGAAAAGTTTTTTGATAATTCGTTGTGCATTCATTCTTTGCCTGTCATCAACAAACTTAGTTGAATTGACAATTTTTTCAATTGCATCCTGAGCTGTTTTACAGAGAATACTATTGGCAAAAATTCTTGGAACATTTTGGCCTCTTTTAAGATAGCCGGCATCTTCAAGCGCTGCAATAGCTGTGGTGACTCTTGTTTCAATTTCTGCAATGTTATCATCCCAACCTGCTTTTCTAGCTATCTCCAAAGCAGAATTTGAAACACTATTCCTAAACTTTGTTATAAATTTTATTGCATTCCAGATTTGTTTTATTTCATTCAAATTGAGTTTGGTTTGATTCAACAGAATAAAATGTTTACCTAAATCTTCCTCATTAAAAAGGACATAGCAATCGGCTGTGATATTTTCATCTCTTCCAGCTCTACCGGCTTCCTGGATATAATTTTCTAAAGAATCAGAAATTTCATAGTGAATAACCATTCCAACATCTTTCTTATCAACTCCCATTCCGAAAGCAGAGGTTGCAACCATAATCTGAACTTCACCTGAAATAAAAGCATTCTGATTATCAGACTTTTCTGTCACATCCATCTTCCCGTGATAAGGTTTGGCATTAAAGCCATCCTCGGTTAGCCTTTGAGCAAGGAGGTAAGCCTTCCTTGTGCGGGAGACATAGATGATTGTCGGACAGTCTTTTTCTTCAATTAAATCCCGAACGGTATTATATTTTTCATCTTCCTCTCCCTTTTCGAAAACTTTGTAATGCAGATTTGTTCTGGATGCTTTTGAAGAAAATATCTCTAATTCAAGAGATAATTTTTCTTTAAAATATGTGTAAATATCTTCAATAACTTTCTGTTTAGCTGTTGCAGTAAAACAAGAAACCGGAATCTTATCTTCAAGATTTTTCGTTTCCTGAAGTGATTTGATAAAATCACCGATGTATAAGTAATCAACTCTGAAATCCTGGCCCCAGGATGAAAAACAATGTGCCTCGTCGATTACAAAACGAACAATTTTCCGACCTAAGAGGAGTCGTTCAATAGTTCTTGATCGCAATGATTCAGGCGAGATATAAAGTAATGAAGCGGAACCATCTGCAACTCTTTCAAATGATTTTCCCCTCTCAATCGGATCAAGCAATCCATTAATTGTTACTGCATCAGTAATTCCAATCTTTTCCAGATTATCAACCTGGTCTTTCATCAGCGATTGTAAAGGAGATATCACAACGGTCAATCCTTTAGTATTCTCTCCACCCATCAATGCAGGAACCTGAAAAGTAATTGATTTTCCTCCACCTGTCGGGAAAACCGCCAGAAGTGATTTATTGTCTACAGCTGCTTTAACCGCTTTTTCCTGCAAAGGCTCACCGGCATAGGTCCTGTAAGCATCAAAACCAAAATATTTTTTTAATCCTTTGTGAATATTTAATGCCTGATTGCAATAACTGCAGCCACTCAGACATGGTTTGTTTCTGAGTGTGAACATTATCCGTTCAACTTCCGGATAGTTCTTTAGTACCCAGGGGGGCGTTATAGAATATCGATTTTCACAGTTTATTAATGCCAGACAGTATGCCAATTCAACCGGATGCTGAGAAATTATTTTTAGCAGATCTGCCTTTTCGCATATATGAGTATGAAATTTATTCCGGATAAGAGTTTCAAGCTCCGTATCAAATGTATTGTAAGCAATGAATGAAAAAAAGGAGCGGAATTCCTTTTTCCCGCGCAATAAGAAGAAAAAAATTTGCTTAAGCGAATTATCCAGTTGATTGAATGCGGAAACTTCGGAATCGAAAAGTTCTTTTGCTTTTATAGAATCATTTAAAGGATTATTTATGTCATCCGTTTGAAGTTTATCATCTTTAAGTAAGGCATGATAAGGCGTGGATGGAAAAAGGAGAGGCGAAAAGTACAATGTGTCAATTACATTCGCCGGATTAATCTCTGCGCTTGTAATAGCGTTTTGAATATAATTTAAATCGTGTTTAAATATATTGTGACCACAGATATACTTTGAGCCTTTAATGAATGCAATAAAATCGGATATCTTATTTGAATGAAAAGAATTACCATCTGCTGTTATAGCTCCAATATCAAGTATCTTCCGGCTTTTAGGTTCAATTTCGGTATCAAAAAATGAGATGGAATCCATTTAGTATATAATAAAAACAAGTTGCAGAAGAGTTAGATGCAAAGTAAAGAAAGAATTTTATGTTTTAACATAAATTAAGTGAAATGCTGAATTGATTGCTGCCTAACCAAACAGTAATGTATAAATGAGAACATTCATAGGCATAATGGATCATGATTGGCCCAATTCAATATTTGTTAAACGCGAATATTGATGTATTTGCTTTTTACTACAAATACAATGACAGGAAGAAGCAAATGGAGACAATGACACTGAATCTGTGGTTTAGATAAATAAAACTGCAATTAGGACAGAGTAATGTAATTTATAACACGTATAATTTATATATTTGTTAAAATAAATATGATAGCAGTCATACATTTACAGCTATTTTAAATAGCGATAGTATTATTTATCATTTATATGGAAAAATATTAGACAACATAATAAATTACCTCGAAGAAGAGCTTTCGAGGTTTTCACCTAAGGCTATTTCTCTCGCAGTAAAGCTGCGGGGAACTAGCCCCTCAGAGATTATATATAACGTAAAGTTATCTATGGTTAAGCAAGCTTGGTTTGAAGGTAATTATTGTATAATTTTAAAATACTTATAAAATTGCAATCATGATTTTGAAAAGCATTTCTAAAGAAAATGAACACTTTTAACGCAAATAAAAATAAAATTGTATTTTTAACAAAATTTAATCGTATATGAAAAAGATTTTTTTCCCTTTAGTCATCATTGCAACATTAATTATTATCACTAGTTGCAACTCCTGTAAGCCAAAAGATCAAACTATTGAGAAGGTTAAAGTAGCACAATTTGGGGAAGTCTTTATTTATATGCCAGTTTACCTGGCCGATATAAAAGGTTTTTTCAAAGAAGAAGGAATTGAGATTGAATTAATTAGTACAGGAGGAGATGATAAAACTTATGCTGCATTAATAAGTGGCTCTGCAACATTTGGAATTGCAGATCCTACTTTTGTAGCTATTGCAGCTGAAAAGGGTCAAAAAGGAAAAGTTATTGCAAGTGTTGTCAATGGTGTTCCTTTTTGGGGCGTAGCAAAAAAAAATAGCAGAGTTCCACAAATTGAAAACCCTAAACAACTTGAAGGATTTTCAGTAGTAACATTCCCTGCTCCTTCAACAGCCTTTACTTTACAAACGAAAATGTTTCAGAATGCAGGCTTAAAGCCTAACATACGGCAAGCAGCATTTGGAGCACTTTTGCCTTTGCTAGAAAGTGGAGATGCAGATATTGCTCTTGAATTGGAACCTAATGTTTCATCTGCTTTAAAGAACAATAATGCTAAAATTGTCTATTCTTTGGCTGATTTATATGGTGACTTTGCCATTACAGGTGTAACAGTTTTAGAATCAACAATAAATTCAAAACCACAATTAGTGCAACATTTTGTAAATGCACTTCAAAAGGCAGAATCTTTTGCCCATAAGTATCCTGATAGTGCTGCTTTATACGCAATGAAAAAATTCCCAGATATTGATAAGGATATTATTAAGCAAGCTATGAATCGTATAATAGAATCTAATACATTACCAAAAAGTGTAATTGTATCAGCTGAAGCTTGGGAGAAAGCCATTCAGCTGAGAAAAGATTTAGGTGATATTAAATCAATAGAAAGTGCAAGAAGAGTTTTAGATATGGATTTTGCAAAAAAAGTTAAATAAGCTATGTTAACCGAAATTTATATTTATACGGCTGCTGATGCTTTTTTGTATTTACCAGTCTACATCGCAAAGGAGCTTAAAATTTTTAAAAGCTTGTTGAAAGATGATAGTATTAGTATCATATTTCCTGATATTAAAACAGAAGGAGATATAAATGCGATACAAGAAATGCTTTCTATGAATGAAAACGCAATTCATAATAGAAGAAAAAATATAATACCAATATGTATATCAGATCCTACTGCCTTCTTAAGTAAAAAAATTGGAACTAACTTTGACGTTAAGGAATGTGTAGTAATCGGAGCTTTGATAAACAAAATACCATTCTGGGCTGTTGATAGACACCATATTTATTATGATTCGTTTGAAAAACTTTGTGCAAGTTTTACTGATGTTATTTATTATGACAAAGAACTTTTAACAGGGCATCACCTTGGTAAAAGATTCATCAAACAAAATGAAGATTGTATTCCTCATCTTACAAAAAAGGTCGGTGCAGAATTCGAGGTACTCAATAATACATATGAAGGATTCAAAAGTAGAGGCGAAAACGATAAAAGTGCAGTAGCACTAACAGCAGATATAGTCACAGTTGTTAAGGGATTGATGGAAAAAGAAAAGAATGAGAATGCAGATTTTTCAGTTAATTATTATTTTTCTAGAGAAAAAGACACATTAATAAGTACTGGAATTTTAACCACAAAACAAGCTATAAGTAAGCGAGAAAATTATAGGATTTTATGCAAGATTGTTGAGGGTATTCAAAAGTCTATTTCAATAATTGAATCTTCAGAAGAAATTGCAACTGATATATGCTTAAGAGTTGCTACAGAGAAAAAAATGGCTGCAATTGATAAAGAGGTGGCAAGAAAAATTATAGAAAGAATTAATGATGAAAATTTTTATCCTGCAGATTTAAATATCGACAAAAAGGAATGGGATAATTCAATTATTGCTTTGGGGAAAAATGAAGGATGGACTCCAGAAAAATTAGAATTAATATCAGCTACTTCCTATAACAATCATGTAAATGATGAGTTCCTCAAATATTCATTAAGGGAGATTTCTAAACAATTTGGAATTACGAAGGAAGTTTTTAGAACAGAAATCGATACAGATATAAATAGCGCAACAGCTCCTATAAAAGCGGAACTGGAAGACATTAGAAGAAAATATTCCAATTTTGAAAAATGGGATAAGTTCACAATATTTATGGGGAAATGTCAAGTGGCAATTTTTAAATTTTTCAGGAGACCATTTGTCAATAAAAAAAGATGGATAAAAAGTATAATTTGGTCAGTATTAGCTACCCTGGTTTTAATGTATATTTCTGCAATTTTAATTGATGCATTTGGATTTGTTAATGATAAAATAATTGCCAAAAGAATATCTGTTTGCAGTAATATTATTCCGGTAATATTAACATTAATTTTTGCATTACCCACAATAAAAGACTGGATGAAAAAATTAGGAAAAAATGATTCAACTCGAAGATATACAGAAGAGCTTCAATAGCACTATCGTATTAAATGATATCAATTTAAGTATTCATTCCAATACGATTGTAACCATAATAGGCAAAAGTGGTTGTGGCAAAACAACACTTCTAAATATAATTGCTGGAATTTATGAGCCAACTAAAGGGGAAATTAGAATACATAAAAATAGGGAAGAAGCTGTTGTTTATCTGACACAGAAGCCAACATTATTATCTTATAGAACTGCTTATGAAAATGCTTTGCTAGGTGTCGAAATAAGGAATAGCATTGATTCCAATACAATTGTAACCAGACAAGAATTATTTAATTTATTTGGATTAAGTGATGCAGAAACCAAATATCCAAATGAACTATCAGGTGGAATGAAACAAAGAGTTGGAGTGATTCAATCTATTTTAATTGAATCAGATATTTATCTTTTGGATGAGCCCTTTAATGCCATTGATAGAAATACTTTACGCAAAGTTGAGAAAAAACTTTGGGAAAGATTTAAAGAGAAGAATTCGTCAGTGGTTTTAGTTACTCATGATATTGAGCAGGCTATTTTGATGAGTGATAGAATTTTAATGTTATCATCAAATCCCGGTAATATTGTCTATGACCTAAATTTTTCTGATGAATTCAGTAAATTGGAACCAGGTAAGAGAAAAGATACTCCGGAATTCAATGAATATTTAATAGATATTGTTAAAAAAATTGGAACTCTATGAGAATTGCAAAAAAAATAGTTCGATATTTTATTCCTCTTTTAGGACTCTCAATTATCTGGGAATTCTGTTCAAGAAATTCCGATAAAATTAATTTCTTATTTTCTTCTCCTATTGCTATTGCAGTGAAATTTTGGGAAAAAACGATGAATGGAGAGCTAATAATGCATACTTCAATTACTGGATTTGAGGCTATAGTAGGTTTAATTACTGGTGTTAGCATTGGTAGTATAATTGGTTTTAGTTTGTTATATTTTCCCAGAACATCAAATATTTCAAAACCTTATATAGTAGCTTTAAGTTCTATTCCAATTTTTGGCATAGCGCCTATGATGATTATTTGGTTTGGAACTGGTTTATCTATGAAAATTGCCATGGCTTTTTTCTCAACCGTTTTTACTGCTATTCTTCAAGCATATCAAGGAGGGCAAGATATTTCAGAAGAAGAATCTATTTTTTTTAATTTAAATGGAGCAACAAATAATCAAAAGTTTTGGAAGCTTGTTTTTCCTTCATCAATGAATTGGGTACTTCAATCTTTAAAACTTAATAGTGGTCTAGCAATTTTAGGCGCATTTATTGGAGAATTCATAGCATCCGAAAAAGGGTTAGGCTATATTATACTTAAAGCTAGTGGATTATATGACGTTACATATGTATTAGCAGCTATTATCTGTATTATCTTATTATCAGCACTTTTTAACTTTCTTGTTTCAATTATTGAAAAGAATAAATTAAAAATTATTCGCAAAATTTCAGTTAGGGTATAGGCAAGTTTCCAAATGGCAGAGATAAGAAATATAAGAAAAGAGGTTCTACTTATTACTACAACTCAAATAGATATTGGACTAAGGACAATTGCAGCTCAACTCGGAGAAGGGTATCAGTGTAAGTATTTGAATACTAGCAGAATTGAAATCATAAAAATTGATTCGACAATTTTTAAGAAAATATTAGCTTTTTGTAGTACTGCTGATTTCGTATTATTTACAGCAGTAGATTTTAGATATGGGAATGTACGAGTTTTAGCAGATGCAATTCGAGAAAGGCTTAAGATACCAGTTATAATAGGTGGAATACATGCGATATTATATCCCGAGGATTGCATTAATGATTGTAATGCATTATGCATTGGGGAGGCAGACTTTTTGATAAAAAAATTACTAGATCACTGGGATGAAAGATACAGCTTTTATATACCTAACTTTTGGTATAATTTAGAAACGAAAATAGTTAAAACTGAGAGACAAAATCTTGTTACTGACCTAAACAATTTACCAACACCAGATTTTAGTTTTGATAATTATTTTATTGCTGATCAAAAAGTTATTATTCCAATAAATAATATAAAATACTATAAGTATCAACACCATCAAATTGGTCATCCCTCTACTTTAGTATACTCATCTGACAGAGGGTGCCCTCATTCATGCAGTTATTGCTACAACAGTAATCTTCAAAAGATTTTTGGGATTAAAAACTATTACAGAAAAAAATCTATCGAAAAGATAATTACTGAATTAGCTTTTATTATTAACACAACTAGAAATAAATATCATTTTATTAATATCATGAATGATAACATGGCAAGTAGAACAGAGCATGAACTTGAACTATTTGCTAGATTATATTCAGAAGAAATAGGAATACCTTTTTATTGCATGGTATCTCCTATGGAATTAACAAAATCCAAACTTAAGAGTATAGTGGAGGCAGGTTGTGTTGAACTTAATATTGGAATACAAACGAATGAGAAAACAAATTTAGAAATCTATAATAGAAGGCAATCAAATTACCAAATATATCAAGTTTCGGAAATGCTGTTGGAGCATTCACCTAAAATTAAAGTATTTTATGATTTAATTATAAATAATCCGTTAGAAAAACATGATAGTTTAATAGAAACCATTCAATTGATTAGAAAACTTATAAAACCATTTGATATAGTGACTCATCATTTATGTATTGGGAATAATACAATTCTTTTCAATAAAATATATAAAAACGGGATTATACATAATGAGAACATTCGCATCAACAATTCTGATTTTCATGATTTTGAAAAGCATATTGTAGATTATCTGAAATGGGATACTTTTTTCGAGAATTTGCTTATAGAATGGCTTGCAGGTCCTCATAATAAACAAACTACAGGTAGATTACAAAAGGAATATAAAAATTTTATCAATTCAACTTTTATTTTTGAATGGGTGAATCAACATGATGATCTTCAAAATTTGATTAATGAGTCAAAAGTATTTGAGACTATTGACTTTTTTCTGGAAAACATTGATTTTTTCAAAGCAAATAAAGAACTTCTATTGTTACTTAATAAGCTTTTACCTTCTGTAAAGTATTCAAATTTTGAAAACATAAAATTAGTTAAGCAAACAATGGGAACTGTTGACTAAAATTAGTAACGTATATTTATATGCTTATTGAACCCTTACCAACAAAGAAGAGGATGTATATCACGAAGTGATCAGTGGAATAAGAAAACTAAAAACAAACTTTAAAGGGCGATTTTACTATCAATGAATCAAAAATAATAAAATGTTGTTAGAAAATAATTTAGATGATATTTTCACAAGTTACGATGAAAGTATTTTTAGTGATGGGTCAATTGACCCTATGGGTTTACGAATTATCTGGACTTCTCTTGGCAATAAAATATTCTATAATAAAATCAATACAATCAGTACAGATATTCGTTATTATACCCTAAATTTATTTCACCACTACTTATTATATAAATGCACAGTTGATTGGGCAGATAAAATAAATGGACTGGTAAGGAAACCACCTTATATAAATAAATCTGATTTGTATGAAGGGATACTAATTTTTTTAGAAAATTTGTTGACCAGATCCACTTATGAAGCCCCAAAAATGCAACCATCTAATTATACTGTTCCGGGCTTAAGCAAACTGAAAGGCTTATTATTGAAAGATGATAAGGATAATAATGGAAATAAATTAGTTGTCAAACGTACCAGTGGCATTTTGGTAAGGCAGTATTTATTAGGTATACATGGAAGACACAAAGGCCCGTTTATGCAAATGGGAATCCTAAATAGCAATTCAGAAGTGCCCTATAACAATACTGCATTATGGGAAAATGTTGGACTTCTTTTCTCCGGTAATCCTTGGAAATCTGCAGCCAAAAATCTTTTAAGTTTAATCGATTCAAAAATCTTATCTGTAGTACCCAAATCTGGCAAAGAAATTGAATACAAGATTGAAGAGATCCTAAACCCAATAATTATTAAGGCATATGCTTCTATTTTAACTCCATCTTTATATTCTGGTGATACTGTAAAAAGCTTTTGGGAAAGACAATTAGGCTTACATCAAGGCACAGCAGCCAATCTTTTTACTGCTTATAAAGAATTTACAGACAAAAGCAACTATCAAGGAATTATTGAAAAGGCAAAAGACGAATATAAGGATGAAATAATAAATGCAATTGTAGCTATCGAACCGTTCATAACCTGTATAGATAAGATGGCAAAAAGGATACTGCTTAGGGGGACTTCTTTTATTAATGATGAATTGATTACTACTGCAAATTATTGGCTCAATCTGACCACAATTCAAATAGATAAAATGGAAGCTTTTCTGAGTGATGTATTTTTTAATCCGGAAGCTATCTCACGATTACGAAGACTGATGAAAATATACACTTCCAGCAAGCAAAGCATCAATCCTCCAATTGAATTTATCAAACAATTGATACAATACCACAACGAAATAATGAAGTCGAGAGGGCACATGCATTGGGTAAGCATTGGATCAGATAATAAAATCACCATTCATAAATCACTCTATTTTACAAATGCGGAATTAGAAAAATTAAAACAACCATCCTGGATTAATAACTACTATTTGTCAACGCTGGATAGTTTGTACAAGGGTTTAAATCTGACAAATGAAGTTATATAGCGCGTATAAAAATATAGTCGAAGAAATCAAGCCAAATCTGATTTGGTTCACTACATTTAATTTAAACATTGAATTAGTTGAAAGGTTTTTGTTGCCCTGTTTAGTTGGGAAAGAACCATCTGAATTGAGAACAGCGGAGGATTATGAAGCTTTAAACCTGGAGCTAGTTAATTTTAACATAAAAGTATGGTACGATTTCAATGCAATTTCTTTTCAAAATGATAAGCGAACCACAATAGATATAGAAGCTGTTAATGCAGCTAGTTTGTTGCAAAGTCAAAGCAATGATTTAATATTTCACCCAAAGGTTATATTTCTAAAAGGTGAAAAAGCAGCCTATATCATTGTAGGATCAGCCAACCTAAGTATTGCAGCCTGGCATAATAACAGAGAATGCTTTTTAATAAAAGAAGTTGCCAGTAAAAAGAATGCCTCAGAGATTATCCAATTTTTTCAATACATAAATCATTCTCAAAATGGCATCAAAGAATTGCAAAAGTGGAGCAATACCTTAAATGATTTTGATACAGGTTGGAGTTTCCGTCATAATTTTAATATAAAAACAAATTTATTAAAAGAGCTATCTGCTGTAAATCTTACTGTATGGTCCCCTTATTTTTCTAAAGAAACTTCAAAACTAATTAACGAATTTAAAAATTTGGGAATAAAAGAAATCAGAATTGTGCCTGATATAGACCAATCTGGAAGTGTTAGGATTATCCCTCAGGAATTAGGTATTCTTAAAAATGATCCAGATATAACTATATTAAAAGATGGAGCCAAACAGGAAATACAAGGCTTATTTCATGCAAAAGTGTGGCTTACTGAGAAAAGCATAGCAGTAGGTTCATGGAATTGCTCTTATAGAGCAACCGGAATAAATAGAGCAGAAAATCAGCGAAATATTGAAGCGGGTATAATACAGGATATTTCGCAAAAAGAAAACAAGGCTTTGTTGAGTAAACTTATGCCAGTGCCTTATAATATTATTAATGGAATCACCGAAGAGGAGTTGGATGCCGACTGGGCAAAAGACCTACAGAATTATTCTATTACTTGTCAGATTATTGTTAACTGGGATACATTTACTTATGATTTAATTGCTGAGGAATATACAGAACATTATTGGGTTTGTTTGCCTGATTTACCAGATGAGAAAGTTGAACTTTCAAAAGTGAAAGATAGGTCTTTTTTAAAACATCATTTGAACGTATTGAAGAACAAATCTTTCACAGTTTATAATGCAAAGAGAGAAATAGTATATGCTGGATATATCACAGAGCTAGGGAAAGCCAATCGACCTCCTACAAGTTATGTTTCATTATTGGATTTATTTGAATCATTGATTTATGATCCATTAGGTGAAACCACTCAAAGAAGAGTACGATATAGTTTAGATGAAGAAAACTCGGAAACTGACAATGAAACAATTCCTTTTTTTAGTTATAATGGCCATGAATCAACTTACATGATGTTTGTTTCTTTTCAGAGGTTATGGGATACAATTGACTTACACAAAGAAAGTAAAGACAAATTAGATGCTTTGGGATATAGATTGCCTGGTAGTATAATTAATATTATTACGCTTGTTGAAGAATCAATTATAAGGACTTTGCCGGATGGCAAAGAAGATGACCTTTTATTCCATTATTTTTTATGTGCCGAAGTAAATCAGTGCATCGATTTATTTAATGGGTATTCACCTAAAAAAATCGATAAGATAAATACAAAAGAATTGGAAGCCAAGTTAAACTTCAGTAAACAAGACAAACGATTTATAAAAATGGCTAATTAAAATGTTTAAAATAACACCTGAATATCTTACGAACTATTTAAATTTTTACTACGGTAAAGTTGACTGGTATTATAATAAAAACGAGGCCAACAATATTGCCAAAATCCAGACTGAAGGCACTGCAAAACTTTGGAATCTTTTGTTAGAAAAAAATATAGCTTTATTAGCAGATGAAGTAGGTATGGGAAAAACCTACCAGGCTTTGGGAATAATGCTGACATTATGGCTTCAAAAACCCGATGCAAAAGTATTATTGTATGCACCTAATGAAATTGTGGCTTTAAAATGGGTAAATGAATATAACAACTTCATCCGTTATCATTACAGAATAGCGGATAATAGAGTAAAATCTACCATTAACGGTACTACACTTAGGCAAGCCATTTATTGCGAAAGCCATTTAGAGTTAATGAAAGCGATAAAGACTGGCTGGCCTTCGTTGTACATATGCAAGACATCTTCATTGAGCAATTTATTATCTAAAAAAATAACGCAGGATGAAATTGACAAGCTTCAAATAAATATCACTAAAGATGTTGATGATAACTCAGCTGACGAAGATAAAGCCAGGTGGATGTATCGCTTTGCCAGCAAATGCAACGAGCAAGTTTTTACATGGCTGAGCCCAAAGGGCAAAAGCCCTTTTGATCTATTGATATTTGATGAGGCACATTACCTTCGCAGGGCGGAGGGTGATTCCAACAGAAGTATTGTAGCTCATGCTTTCTTTACCAGAAGAGATATCCGACAGTTTGACGAATTTCCTTCACATTTAGCTCCAATAGCTAAAAATGTTTTATTATTAACTGCTACTCCTAACCATTCAGCGGCAAAGGATATTGTGAGTATTGTGAGCTTGTTCAATGAAGAATACATTGGAAAAAATGCCTTTGATATTTTAAATGCAATTTGTGTTAGACGCTTCAGACGATTAGAAGGAAAAACAAAGCATGAGTACCGCAAAGAAATAGATGAGCCTGTAGCTATTAATAATATTAGGGAGAAAATCTTTTTTGCAACCTATCAGAGAGCCTTAGTGAGGCATAAAGCGGCGATAAATAGGAAAAACAAATCTAATGATTATAAACAAAATCCTTATAGTATTTTATTTGGCTATCTAGAAGGCTTTGAGTTTTTACCTAACTCAGCTTCTCAAGATAAAAAAATAAAAGATTCCAGCATTTCCGGAGATTATGTAGATAGAGAAGATGGACAAGTAATACAAGAACTCTCTGATAAGTACAAAAGATCGTATGGACATTATCCTTTGCACCCAAAATATGTAAAAACAGTAGAACAATTACAGCCATCAGGTCCGCTAAATATGCAACCTGACAAAAAGGTGGTATTTGTAAGGCGTATACCTTCAGTATTTGAAATTAGCCGAAGAGTAATTGAAAAGTACGATGAATTGTATTTTGAAATTCTCCAAAATTCAAAAGCATTTGATGATGTTAAAAAACTCAAAAAGTTTTCAGAAAAAAAACTTCGGAAGTATTTTTATGAATTGGCTAAGACTGAACAGGTTGATTCAGAAGATGAAAACATAACATTAATTGAGGAAGAGGGACCCTCTGATGCAAAAAGCAAACGAACCGAGTTTTATAACGTAGATTCTAAAATTTTTAGTCTGTTTACAATAAAAAAAGATCATAATTATAAGACTACCGACTGCTCTAATTTCAGAAATCGTTTTCTTAAGAAAGAACAAATATTTTCAGTGTTTTTTGAACCTGCAATGGATTACAAAAAAATGCCATACAGCGTAGATACCATCTACTATAACGGCGAAAAAAGACTTTACAGGGATACCTTAAAATACCAGCGTTTTAATTTATTGGATGAGACGGAAAAGTTTCAAATGATTGGAAAAATTAATTTGGAACCCAATTCTAATACTAAAAAACTAGAACCTATACAGTTTGATACCATTTTTACTTTGTTGTTCAATTTGCAATGCTCCGATGCAACTTTAGCTAAAAAAATACAACAAGCAGAACTGACTTACAACAATTTTTCCATCATTGAAAAGGAAGGTTTTACCAAATATCTCGAAAAAGGAATTCTATTCTCCAGTAGTTTTTTAGTAGTTTTTTATGCCGAAATGAAATCAATTGCCAGTAAGAAAAACTATCGGGGTGAAGATTTATATCTTGAATTCTCCAAAACCGTAAAAGCCAATATGGAAGGCAATGGCCTGGTAGAATTGATCTGTAAAGCCATTCAATCATTCCGTATTTTTTACAGAAAGGAATTAGGCAAAACTGAAGCTAATCTTTTAGCTGAAAATTGGAGTTTTTTAACCAATACCTTGCCAGTTTTTCCTGTATGCGCTGACACCAATCGTAATTCTATTCTAAAAGCGTTCAATACCCCTTTCTTTCCAAATACCCTTATTTCTACATCAGTTTTGCAAGAGGGAGTTGATTTACACTACCACTGTAACGAAGTAATACACTACGGTCTTGCATGGACACAGGGCGACAATGAACAAAGAGTAGGTAGAGTTGACCGTTTGAATGGCAAAATGGAATTACAATTAAAAACAAATACTAAAGCAGAATTACCTATTCATTATCCATATTTGCAAAACACTATTGATGAAGACCAAACATCCCGATTTATTTTGCGGAAATTTGAAGCGGAAAAATTGATAGACCAGTTTAAAAATGTTGAGCTTACGAAAGAAATAAATTATGCAGAAAGGGTTCCAGAAGAAGTTTGGAAAAAGTGTTTCAATAATCCTGAAGTCATTAAAGAAAACATCAAGGATCCTTATCCGGTTCTGATTGATTTAGATTTTGAAGACATACAGGTAAAATCATTTAAGAACACAAACAATCTTCAGATTATTGATTTATTGGACCCCATCTTTAACTCACTAGCCCATAGGTTTAGTGATCAATTTAAATTGTATAAAAAGGATACTGCCACTAATGACAATAGACTGTTTGCCATCAGACATATTCGTGAAAACGGAAGACACCAGCCTTTAATAGCCGAATTTGATTATTACGAACAGGGAATGAGTATTCTTAAAATACCTGTGTTTTATTTAAGAATAAAAACACCTATCTATAAAAGGGGGCATCATTATGATAACCTAACTCATTTCGGCAATTTAAAGGACACATATGCTCATAACCCTATCATTAAGATTTGCTATGACGATAAACGCAAAGACGAATTTAGATACTTTGTATGTATTGACCTTCCATTGTTTCAAATATCCAAATCAGAAATAAATATTAGTCATAAGGAACTCATTTTTTTGATCGAGGAATTAATTGGTTTCTCAGATGACCTGGAAAAACAATTCACAGGAAATGCCGATATAAAAAACGAAAAAATAATTAAAAGCGATTTATCTGATTGGCAAGCCGGTAGTAATAAGTTAGTAAATGACAGAGCAACAGAAAGAGACGAAGAATGGAAAGTTAACAGGCATTATTTGTATAAGGAGAAACCCTTCATTGATATGCTTATGAATCAATTGTATGCCCAAAATAAAGACAACCTATTTATAAAGTATTATCGCAAATTTCAGAAAAACTTTACGACAGTAGGTATTTATAAAAAAGATGCTTTAGATCAAGAGAAGATTTTTTTAAACACTATTTTTCAAAATACAAATTGAAGATTCATAGTTAGAGATGATAGAAGAAATTTATTACCTGGACGAAGGATATATAAAAGTAACAGCTGCATCCGTTGGGATAAGCAGCAGACGTTGGACTTGCATTAATGCTGCAAAAATACAAGAAGACAATTATAAATCCTTAATGAATGACAACCGTTTTGACATTTTACCCATTGTAGAAGAAGATGGGACTACCAATGAATTTTACAAAACTGATAGTCCAAATAATTATGTAAATATAAAAAAGCAGACAATTACGTACAAAGATGTCTTGCCTTTGGATACTTCTATACATGAGGTTATAAAAGGTTTTGTAGTGGATAATAGAACGTTCTATTTCCTAACCTACCAGAGTCGAATTACAGGATTAATTACTTTGGGAAATTTAAATTGCAGACAAGTTCAGATGTATATTTTCGGACTCATTTGTGAACTAGAACGAATATTATGTGATTTTATAGAAAACGATTTAACGGAAGGACAGATTAAAGAATTTATGATTGAAAAATCTGAAGTAAATGAAAAGTGGAAGGAAACCCTGGACTATTATCAAATGCTTGTACAAACTGACCTTGAGAATAAATTGACTGCTCAATTATATCTCATTGACTTTTTCAGCATTATCGATCATTTTAACCTAAATGAAAAACTTGGTTATTCAAAAAAGAAATGGCAGGACCTGACAAGCATTAATGACCTCAGACATTTGGTAGCACATCCTACACGAAGTTTACTTAATAAGGATAATGATGTAAGCAGATTATGGCGAAGAATAGGGAAAATAGAGGACCTAACATTCAGATTAAAACAATTGAGAGAAAAAATAAAACACTGAAAAAATATCTCCCATAAAAGGGAATAAAGATTAAGACTATAAAATGCAAACTCAAGACGACAATAATTATTTGCCAATACCGCTATACCATGGCACTTCGACTCTTTTCTTAAATAGTATAATTAATAACGGATTAGGAGGAGTTGATCCAATAAGTGAATGGAAAATAATTGAGTTAAGCAAGGAAGTATATCAGCAAAGTGAACTTCATCTAAAGGGCAATAGCTTGTTTATTAAGAGCGCTTGTTCGTTTAAATCTATGACAGAACAATCAAATCTTGGCTGTCTAAATTGGCAACATGGGAAACCTTATCTTTCTTCTTATGAAATAACTGCAGCGAAATATCCAATAGGCAATAAATTTGGATCAGAGATATTGACCTACACTTTTGAGTTTTTAAAAGAACTAATTAATTTAAAAATAAAATATGTCATGAAGGATTTATATGAAAAATATAGATTTCTTTTTGATCTATTGGAGACAAATCCTAAGCCTGTACTTATCAAAGCCACAAATATTCCTATATCAGCATTATTAACTGAAAATGGAGGAGATCCCAAATCATACATAAATGAAATAAGTGATTTATTGAAATATAAAAGTGAAAACAAAAAAAATAATTTGCCACAATTTAATTTTCAATTAATATCGGCTATTCCGATAACCAAATTGAACTATTGGGGAATAAGAGTTGTGAACTATTCTGATATTTGGCCAAAATATAATTTATATGAAATTTGAAAATCTGAAAACAAATATTGAAACATGCCAAAATAAAATGCTATTTCAGATAATGAGAGTTACTCATATGAATTCCAGGCCTTAACATTATATCAAATCTGAATTGACTTTATAGCCAATTTTTAATTAAAATGCCAGATAAAGTCGGAGAAAATTCAATTTACTCTTCAAGTTTTTTCCTATAAATCTCATCCAGGGTTTGACCCTTTTCGTCTTTCCAGGCAATCCATCCATTGTTACTGCTGCCTACACAAAAGTCGCAAGCTGTACTAGGACTGTTGAATGTCCTATTAGTTATCAAAACTAAGCCACTAATTTGTAATTCAGTGAACTCTTGTATTTCTCGTTCACGTTTTTCCAACCAGGTGAAAGAAGGCACAGCTGTTGGTGTAATAATACTGCCCTTTAAAACTGTAAAACCACTCTCATCATAAAATCCTTTGGCATTACATCCTCGCGCTTTGGTATAGAATATATGCTTGCCTTTCAATTCAGCTTTTTCAAATATTGAGCAGCCAACAAAAGAGGTTAGAAGTGTAACATCATCAAAAAATTCTTCAATACTGCTTTTTTGATGTTCAGGTAAGTTTGGAGCTTTGGGAATTTGCTTGTTTTCTGAAGTATTATACTTTTTAGTCACTTGGGCTAATGCCACTGCCATGTGTTCCAAATACTGAACATCTGCCTTTGTCATTGCTCCATCTTTACTGATAAAAACCAATGCTTTTTGCCAGAAGGTTTTTTTATAATCGTGGTATTTAATGCGCTCAGAAAAGTTCTCGGTTTCCCCAAGATAAGCTTTTGGTTGTTGAAATTCATCTTCACCAAGGAGAATGTAAAAAGCTGGTGATTTAAGTTCATCCCTTTTATTAATAATGTCTAATGAAGATCTTGGGATAAGAGTAAGACTACAGATTTTATTGCTAATGAAAATATTTTGAACACCTTGAGGATTACCGTCAAGTAGATATGTTGTGATTGTTTTACCCATTTTGTTAACTATTTTAATTTATTCCGGACTATGAGAAAGGCTAAAGAATCACACTAATAATTCTTATAAAATGCTTCAGCTGTAAATTTTGTAAACTCTTCCGTTTTTATCATACTTCTACTAATTACCTGAAATGGTTCCAGTCGAGCAACTTCGGACTGCAAATCTTTGGCTGTTTTGGGGCTGCATCCTAAAATATCCTGTAGAGCTTTGGCTGATGCTCCTTCGCTTTGGAAGATGAATGAAAATTCGAGTAGTTCCTGAAAATTGAAAAACTTCTGTTGATAGTCGGATGGTGATTGAGACGCAAAGAAAACAACAATTCCTTTTGACCTTCCCTCTCTAATTATTTTTTCAAGAAAGATATTTTTCTGGCCCAGGTAGTTATGGGCTTCATCTATCACCAATATCGTTCTGATCGTTCTACGACCATCCTTTATAGGACTATCAGGCATTGATGCCATTTCTTTGTATAAGCGTTCAATTACAAGATACCCTATTAATTCTTTTAAAACCGGCATTTTATGAACATCAATAATCAAAGTACGATTACTGATTTTTTCCATCGGCGGGACCGAAGAGCTATGAGACCAAAACAAATTGAAGTTTGCGAGGTCTCGTAAAACCTCAATTAATGTATCATCATTCTTATTTTCCTCTTCATAATTTTCTAATGCGATTTGAAGGATGTCGTTAAAGTCAGGAAAGGGTTTTTCTGAGTTTGCCCTGGCAGCATAACCCGCTACAATGGCTTCTGTTAAAGCTCCTTTTTGTACTATACCAAATTTTGAACTTATGCATGAGAAGCTTTCTGCTTTTTCTCTTGCTGAGAGTTGTATATCCTGTTCCGTATAACTTTGCAGAATAAATGGGCTAATGGGTAAGGATTCATTATTTTGTAATAACCTGTATGTTCTTGATCTGGTTACATCGATAAAAGTTTCATTATCTACCACATCACCTTTATAGTCAAAGAAAATGAAGTTAGTTTGGTAGTCAGATTGTACCCTAATGTCTGAAAGTATCTTCAATAAGAATTGTGTTTTGCCAACACCAGGTTTACCCATAATTGCCAAATGTGAGTTGGCATGTTTGCTTGTATCATTTAATGATACAATGAGGTCGGTATTCTGCAAAATACTTCTACCGATGAGGATATCAAGATCTTTCGTTTTTACAGTTTTGGCTCCTGGTAGTAGTATTCGCGAAACGATCTCGGAATACCAACGATTTATATCCTCTCCATTTTTTTGAAACACTCCCCAAAGAAGCAAGGCGCCGTTATCAATGTGGTCCTTGATAATGGATTTATTGCTATAAAATTCATTTTCATCTATATCTGCAATCTGGTGAACCTGACTAATGAGAGTTCTGAAAAAGACTTCATCATTAGCTATAAAGGAAGGTCGTTTCATTTCGCCACCTGAAAAGTTGGTACTGCGAGTTACCAATTTGCCTGCATGAACCAAAGAAAATGAAAATGCCATACGGGCCAAAATAGCCTTATCCAATTTGGTGTATGCCCGGAAAGCACTAATTATTTCATCGGTTTTTAATGATGTATATAATCTATCTGCCATATTATTCGTTTTTTACCAGAAGTAACCTTCACGGACCGTTGTTAATTCATTGTTTTGGTTAAATTCCAATCGCGCGGCACCTGTTAAATGTGGTTCCAAGTTTTTAAAGTAATTGTTATCTACTTCAGTATCAGTTGAAAGTATAATTACCTGATTTGCTGCATTTGGGAAATAATGGTTAACAATGTTGTCTCTATGAACACTATCTAACCTTGATAATGGAGTGTCGATTATTATTGGCAAATTGAGTTCTGAAGTTTGTGACAGTCCCCAAAGTAACGACAAAGCAAAAACCTCCTTTTCGCCTGCCGACAAACTGGACTTTTTCATTTCGTGACCACTTTTATCTTTAAGGGTGATTTCATACGTTTTATCATTGATATCAAGGTCCTTAATTAAGCCAGCTTTGCTAGATAGCATTCGGTACATTTCAAATGTTTTTTCCTGGAGCAAATGAACTTTATTCTTTCTTAATTTTACCATATAGGTATTCATTAAGTTAGCAATAGCGTCGCATTCCTGGATGAAATCAGCTTTCTCTTTTGAAAAATTATGCTTTTCATAGAGTTTGCTTATTTCAAGTTCTATTTCCTTAATTTTATTTTCAAGTACAACAATTTCTTCATTGATATTTGATAGGCGAACAGATAATCGTCCAATTTGTGTCTGGCTGCTTTCGATAATATTTTGCAATTCAGCAAATAACTCTCTTTCACTTTCGGAAGAAGCAGAATTAGTAAGACTGGCCTCGATAGAGCGGATTTCAAAATCTAATTCAGATTTTTCTTTTATCATTTCTTCCAAAAGCAGCACATCACTTTGCTCAATTTCTTCAATTTTATTTAAAACCTTTGCTGCATCTCTATCTGAAAGATTCAGTAATTTTTGAATATCGCTTTGACTGTTATTCTGTTGAAGCAGCAACAGTACTCTTTCTTCAAGCTTTCTCTTTTGAATTTGGGTAAGTGGTTTTTCTGTAATAGGTTCGGGTAATTCAATTTTTTCAACAATTTGTTTAGCCAGGACTTTTGCATTTTCGGAAATTGCGTTTTGTGTCTGGCTTTCTCTTTCTTTTTCAATTTGTACCTTCACATCATCAAACAATTTACCTGCCATTGCCCAAGGCAAAAACTGTTCGGTAATGGTTTTAATTTGATTTTCAATCTGATTACTCTTGTTTGAAAGCTGTATCCGTTTCTTTTCTTTTTGCTTTACAATTTCGGAACTTTCGGGGTCGAGATTAAAGATTGCTTTAAAGCGTGCCTGTGCATCTTCTTTTTCAGTTTTGAAATTTTCTAAATCCTCATTCAATTCATTTTTCTCTTGAATCTTTGATTGTAGTTTCCGTTGCTCTTTTTTTAATTCACTTTCTTTATATTCAATGTCTTCGTCGGATATCTCAACAAAACCTTTTCGTTCTTCTTGTTTAAGATACAATACATCGCTTGATAAACGAGAAATATACTGAATACCTAAAGCGGCTTCCAGGGAAGATTGTAAGCGAACTTCGGAATGATCGTCGGATGCTATTTCCTGAATTTTTTCACCATCGAAGAAAAAGAATTGGGTAATACTTTTTGGAATAGTGGCGTTGATATAATCCTGCCACATTTCTTTGTTTTGAACACTTACTCTTTTGCCATTCTTAACAACAACCAGTTTTTCTTCTAAATCCTTATATTTTGGAGTATCAGTAGCCCCGGCGCTCCAGGAACGATGGATCATTATTGTTTCAAAATCATCGGTTTCCATTTCTAACTCAAAAGATACAAATGCATTGCCTTTAGCTAATTCCTTTCGGTTAATACATTTATAAATCATTTCGATTTTGGCACCGTACAGGCAGAAATTGATAGCTTCCTGAATTGATGTTTTGCCGGCACCGTTCATTCCTCCCATTAAAAAAATACTCTTACCTTCACTGCTCTGGGGAAACAAAATGGAGGTAGGAAATTGAAAGGATTTATAATTCTCGATAGTAAGTTTATTGAACTTCATCGTTTGATTTTTTAAAGTCCGATTTAATAATTTCCTTTAAAGCCTCATACACACCAGTTCTACGATCCTTGAACTGGTATTCTTTTACTGTTGCTAAAAGCTTTTCCACTTTGGGATATGATACATCGAATTGTTTGCAAAGATCTTGCAATAATTCTTTATCGGAAGGAGTTGATGCCATAGATTAGTTTTTATTTATTGCTTCTTCAATTAATTGTTCAACCCTGTTTTTTGCTTTTGCTAAAAGCTCCAATGATTGTTTTTTAGCTATATTTGATTCTATTAACATAGTCGAAATTTTCAGTTGAAAATCTTCATCAAAAATAGGGATTGTTAATTTCTCGAACCTTGGTTTGGTAGTATTAGGGCGCACTGTATTTATCATAACCGTCTGATCAAACAAAATCTGCATTAACTTACTTTTAAGAAGTGCAGCTAGAAAAAGACTATTTATTCTTTTATCTATTACTTTTAATGAAAAGCAAAATGACGGGAATAAATGATTTTTTACATCTTCATAAATATAACCAACTTTTCCGGTTGTATCTCCACATTGAACCATTAAAATATCTCCTTTCTCAACATATTTTTTAGGCGGAACTTTTACCCAATTTGGAATATATTTTAAATCATCCATTTTGATTTCAAGCTCTTGAGTAATATTCGTCACTCTAATTAATGGAATACCTTTACTTTTATCTAATTCATAATCCTGCATAGGCATATAACCATATTCAATATCTGCAATTTTTCGAAGTTCGATGGTGTTGAAATTATGTTTTAAGAATGTTACAATTTGATCGAATTTTGGATTGTGGAATTTTGGATCAATTATACGTTCGAGAACACAAGTTGTGTTAAGTGTCTTATAATAATTTTTCTTGTTATAATCAATTTTATCTAAACCTAAGACTTGCTCTAATAATTCGGTCGCTTTTTTGTACAGAGTTTGGGATTGTCTTTGAAGTTCAAATGCTGCTCTTAATTTATCTCCGATTTCAGTTTGGAAAGGTAATATACATTTAGGAATTATAAATTTGGAAAGATCATAAGGATATATTTCTATCTGACCACTTGAACCTCTATAATTCTGGTTAAATTGTGTTATTCCATATTTTGAATTCAAGAAAGCGGTCATGCAATACGGATCAATTACGCCATTTCTTAAAATTGTAATGTGACCATCGCAATATGCCTTTTCATCTTTAAACCAGATACTTGTTCTTCCAAGTGTTCCAACTCCAGTAGATGTAATTAAGATATCATCTTTTTGAACCTTGCCACGATTATTACTTTTAAAAAAAGATTCAGTAACATATTCTTGCCTAGTTTCGTTAAAATTCATAAAACCAACATTTACACTACGCAATGCTTTATATGTGCCACTTTTATCATAAAATGGTTGAGACCCCCTATTTATATATTTAAATAATTTACCTAATGAAGACGTTTCACCAGAATTCTGCAAATTACCAATATTATCCTGGTAATCTTTTCTGAAATATTCAGCATCACATCTATCGGGGTGTATTTCAGAAAGTCTTATCGTATTCCAAATTGCCATAATAATTAGTTTTTCCAGAAATCAAAATTCTGTTCAATTGCGTACTTTACAAATGCTTCAGCAATACAACAGTCATCTTCCTTTATTTTGTCTGCTTTAGTTAATAATTCATCACGTTTGATACTGTGGTTTACCAAATCTTGTTTAATCTCTGGGTTACCAAAAACATCCTCCACCATATTCCCATCATTATCAATTAAGTAAATATAATCACCTTTGTTATTTTTGCCACCATTTTCACTTACTGCCATGAAAATTGGATAGTCTAATTGTTTAGCAACTTCAGCATCAATAAACCGGTTTCGAAGCTTGGCTATAGTATCATCGTTATTTAATATTAATTTTAGCTTGCCTTTGTTAGTGAGTAAAAGAACTTCCTCCTCGGCTAAAGGTATGGCAATTTCATAACTCTTTATCTCCGCTTTCAACGTTTTGGCAATTACTTTTTGGGCATCCTTGAGTGCTTTTATTGCTAGTTTATGTCCTTCCTTAACTGACTTAATATGTAACTTTAAATCTTCAGGAGTACCGGTCCAGGTTTCTTGTGCAATTACTAACTCTGATTTTTGTTTCAATTCCATTGCTTCCACTTCATCAGCTAAATCACCTAATTTAGTTTTAGCTCGTAGAAGGCTACCCTTTAACTCATCCTTACGTGCATAAATCACTTCGATTTTTTCTTCTACTGTCATTGGCTCGTCGGCTTCATCATATTCCCTGGGCTCCCTATTTTCTTCAGAATTCTCATCTTTGGCCTCTTCCTTTTCTTCTTTATCATCAGCCATTTCAGGTTCAGGGAATTCTTCCAGTAAAAGTTCAACTATTTCTTCAGGAATTTTTTCCTCAGGAATATCTGTTTCCTCAGATTCGACAAAAACATTTTCAATCCCAGCCGATTGCAATTTATCAATATCAGCTTGTCTTAAAATATGATTAGGTTTGAAAAGTTCTTCCGTTCTTTCGATGGACACCATTTCTCCTGTATCTTCATCTGCCATATTTTCAAGAAAGGTTCTGTTAACAGTTTGTGCTAAGCAATCACCTACCTTTAAGTCACTTACATTCTTTTCACTGTAAATAACGTTAAAGATCATGTTATAGTAGTCAGGACATTTATCTTGTACCTCTTTTTGGATTTTTTCTATTTCGGCCAATTGCTCAGCAGTATATTTTTGAACAAACAAAACTGATGTTTTAGTACCCGTGTGAGGTTTAAACGTATTGCCATGCAAGCCCACAACAGCCAATAAACGAGCTTTGCGCAAAATCCATTCTCTAATAAAGGCGAGCGAAGAATTATTGAATTTTCCTTGAGGTAAAACAATGCCTGCTCTTCCACCAGGCCGAAGCATTTTTATGATCCGTTCAATAAACAAAACATCACGTTCCTCTTTTGCTGCTTTGTCCTTTGCTCTTTTTAATGCTGGACGGGCTAAATCGTAATTAATCAGCATTTTTTTATCTTTCATTTCGCCTGCAAATGGAGGATTAGCTAAAATGACATCAAAATTCATTTCACCAAAATATTCCCAAGCTTTATCGTCATCGCTAAAAGTTTCTCCATCTGGAATGTCAACTCTTAATAAAGGCGTTTTACTTAATTCAGTCATTAAATATTGCCCTGATTTTGTAGAGTACCATGTACGGGGTTCAATACTACTTACATCGGGACCAAAAATATTTGTATGACCATCTCCAGCAATAAGCATTAAGGCACGAGAGGTTTTGGCAGCTCTTGCTTCAAAGTCAATGCCCCAAAGATATTTGCTTGCATATCGATGTTTTCGTAATTCCTGATCCGCTGCAGTTGGTGCAGGGAATGCCCATTCCATGGCGTGTAAAAGGAAACCTGCGGACCCGCAACTTGGATCCATTACGTACTCATCATCTTGTGGATTGAGCATACGAACACACATTTCGATAACATGCCTGGGTGTAAAAAATTGACCTTTCTTTTTCTTTGCTTCTGTCGGTAATAGATATTCAAAAGCGTCATCCATAATACGCAAGTTTGAACCCATTAAGCGAATAGGTTCAACCGGGCCAATACAAACTTGTAAATGATCCTTACGCAATTTAATATTTTCATTTTCTTCAAAGACCCCTTTCCATTCATCACAAGCTTTTCTGAATAAACCGTTTATTGTATCGTAGGTTAATTCAGCATCTTCAAACTTTTTAAATATTACTTCTTTATTTGGTCTGGCTCTTCTGTTTTCTTTAGCTTCCTTTTCGTCCCAAATTTTTGCAAAAATGATTTTGAAAATTTCATTAAATTCATCAACTCCACTATCAGCAAGGACTAGTTCTTCCAAGTCCTGAATGATTTTCTTGAAATTGAATGATGTTTTTAAGTCTGCAAGTGTGCGCTTAACTTGCAATACATCTTTAGCTTCTTCAGCAACTTTTGGTATTTCTGATAAGGTATCGAAATCTGTATTATGTGGTTTGTATAAAATTAACCTATCAGAACCATTGGACCAAATACCAATTGGATTTCCTTTAGCTCCTAAGTAAGTTTTAAGTTGTTCAATGCCTTCTTTTCTTTTTGGTTTCTTAATTTCAAAAAGTAGCTTAACCGTTACTTTAGTTGCATCTCTATAAACCGCTATATCAGCGAACTTTGTATTTACTTCAGTACCAAACTGAACAGGAACTTCACATTCAATTTGCTCTGGTTTGTAATTATAATGATTGATGAGTTTATATACCCACAATTGACGAACTATTTCTTCCGGGTTTGATTTGCCACCTTCAACATATACTTGAATTTTTGTTTTTAAAGAGTGAAAGGGGGCTATAGGCTTAATAAAATAGAGTTTCTTTCCTGTTAGTTTTCCGGATCCATTTTCATTATAAATATTAATCATGTCATGGATATGCTTACCTAAACCAATAAATTCCGAAAGGTCGTATTTTACTGCCGGGTCTTTAAATATTTTGTCTAATACTTGTTGAGTAGTCATAATTTATTTCAATTTTTTCTTTTGGTAAAAATAGGGGTTTAATGTCTAAAAGACATGGGGTATTATAGGATTTTTTTGTCAAAAATTGCTACAGATAATATTGGGATTTTGCACACCTAAAATGAGTCTATTTGCTGAATCTTTAAATACAAAACTTATATCTCATATCCATCTTTAATATCTATAGCATCTCATAAATAATGAACTTATTAAAAGCCATCAAACTTATGGAAATATTTGGACAGTTTGAATGTAGTTTGATAGATTATTTAAATTAAAATATCTTGGTTAATGTATCATTTACTTTTCAGTACTTGTGAATGAGAAAAGAGTTAATAATGATCATTCAAAAGTTGATACAGAGGAATTAAGAATTTGCACTAGCAATTGCAAACGATGGAGGTAATGAAGGAATTTGTGATTACCGTTATATGTTCGGAGAATTGCCAGGTGACCGGAGATGAATTTGGGGATGTTGAGGATGACAGTACACTGGTTGAGGCGGATGGGAGGATCTGGAAGTTTGGTGGTAGAGAAGAAGGATTCGAGTTCGTCGAGGGGCCAAGACCTCATCCCTGGCCCTTCTCCTAAAAAAGGAGAAGGGTGACTTTCTAACATAAATTGGTGGTAAAGGGAGGAGATTGCTTCAGGCTGAGCCTTCGCAATGTAGTCCTTCGAATGAATAGGCAGAGTTGCATTAGGGAATACAGTGAATTGTTCGGGCTTGAAACGGATGAGGAAATCGGCAATATCGAGACCGGCTTCGCGTTCGGAGGTGGTTGCGACTTGTTCGAGAAGATTGGAGATAGTGACCTGGAGGCCGGATTTAGAAAGTTCGCCGGCTTTTAGTTTCCAATCATCATAGGCCTTGATATCGGGCCAAAGAGTTATGTGACGACCTTTGAGGACAGTTAAGACCTGGGAGGAGGTCCATTTGCATCCGTGCTTTCCGCCGGTGGCAAGCCAGATGAATTGTGGAAAGTAAACTGAGGCTATGATAGCTGTCTTTTCGGATTCAACGATTGAGACTGGCAATTCAGGATGAAGTTTGAGGAGGTGTTCGCCGAAGAAACATTGATGTAGGTTGTACTCCTTAAGTTTGAGGGCAGAATGAGCCCAGGTGATGTGGTTGTAAGGTTGTTTAATCCTGCGGCCAGTGGTGGGATCATAGAGCATGATTTTGCCATCACGGATGTTGCCCTGGCAGTCGATCTGCCAGAAGACGGTGGAGCCGGGCCAGTTTTTGGAAGTTCCTATAAAATAGGTGTTGATGAGTTGGGTGACGGTTGTGGGATCGAAAATGGATTTGAGGAAAGTGATGAAGAGGTTGCTTTTATAATTGGAGTGGGAGGATTGGAAGATGGATTGAGGGATGAATGATAGCGGATTTGAAAATTTGGGAATTTGAAAATTTGAAAATGGGGAGATAGGTCGAAGAGCTTGGAGGCTGGTGGAGGATTGATCAGGATGATCGTGAAAATATTGTTTTGGGGTGTAGTGATATGTACAGTTTTGTTCGCGGTTACAACGACCGACATGATCGGCCAAGTATTCACTGGTTTCGGTGTTAATGTACTTTGCGAATTGCCTTATTGCGCCACAAGATGGACAAGTGTGGCGGGTTGAGGGGGATTTATAAGGCTCTAAGGTGAAGGGCATGGCTTCAAAGTGAATAGTGAGTGTTGCAGGTGAGAATAGGGTGCGTACCAAGTGCGTACTGCGTACCGAGGTACGCATTGGTACGCAGGTACGCAGAGGTACGCAGGCAAAATTTAGGCATGTTTCTTAAGGCATTTACGAATGGCACCTTCTGTAATACTAAGTTGCAGAGCAATTGCTCGATTAGAAATTCCCTGGGAATGAAGGGCAAGTATTTGTTCAACACGAGCTGATTTTTCATTTTCTTCAACGTGTTTAAGGTGATCGGATTCGTTACCATACTCGATGAAGCTGAAATGAAGGAAGTTTGTTTCCTTGATGATTTCATAGACGATAATATTTTCGTTATCGTAAATATTTTCGCATGAGCGGGCCTTCAACTGCTTTACATAGCGCATATTTGGATCCCTGGTGCTGCGACCGATAGTGAATGCCGAGTCAGCAAAATTGGACTTCATCTTTGAGCCTTGCAGGTCGTTGAGGCTAATGGGTTGGGAACTGCTTGTCTTTCGGGTATGTTCCAGGCAGAGAATTGACAAACCATAATCAAATTTTAAGTCATTAAGGCGATCCATAACTGGCTTGGCAGTCTGAGCCTTGTCGGTATCTGCTGAGATCAGGCGCGTCATGTTGTCAATAATGACAACCTGTGCACCAGTGCGATCGAGAAGATTTACCAGGCTGACTATGAAATAGTCCTCATACGAAGTGCCTTCCGGGATCGAATAACGGGATTTGAATGAGATGCGGTAAAAATTCTCATTGAACCTATATTCGTTTTCGAAGTTATCGGAATAGCGTTTCTGGAATTGTTTGTCCGAAAGCTCCAGGTCGATATACAAGACCTTTCGATTGTGGCTTATGGTATCAGCGATCTGGACAGCATAAACTGATTTCCCGACGCCTGTATCGGCAAAAAGAATAGTGAGCTCGTTTTCGAACCAAAGAGAGTAGAATAAATCAGTGGGTACCGGCTGGCTTTTCGCATCGGACAGGCATTGGTTTGCTGTGCGGCAACGAAAGAAACCGGCTTCGAAGTTGGTTTCCGTGGGAGGATTTGCCATGGATAGGGCTTCGGCTTTGAGGCGGGCGAGGAGATCGAGGCCGGCTTGAGGGGTGGGAAAATTGTTGGTTTCATTCATAGCTTGTACAGTAGTCATTCAGTTGTCATTCAATGGTCATTAGGTTGAAAAAACTCACCCCCTAACCCCTCTCTTTAAAGGAAAGAGAGGGGTGACTTGCTAAGGTTAATTAGTGGTAAAGGGTGGGGATTGCTTCAGTCGGAGCCTTCGCAATGGCGTGGCTAAAGGATTGAGATTTGAAGAATGGTTTTTTCGTTGACAGCAGGTGGAATAAGCTGTTCGCCGGTGGCTTCATCGACGGCAATCATACCGGGTTTTAAGGTTTGGAGGAAGGATTCGCGGTCTTTGATGGCAGATTGAAGTTCATTCAGTTGAAGCCGGAAATCGTTCAAAATGCTGTCGTTGCAATTATCATAGATCCATTCTCGGCGACATGACTTGGTTATCCTGGCGCCGTATTGTTCGAATGTTTTTTCATGGTAATAATCTGCTTCGGCAATGACAGCATTTTTCACTGTGGTGCTTGTCCTGATGCCTTTGATGATTTCTTCCAGGTTTTTGAGCCTGACTTCCATTTGCAAGGGATAACAGTTTCCATTCATAATCTCTTCGATGGCCTGATGAATGAAGAATTCGCGTTCGCGTTTGGTGGAAGGGAACTTTGTGATGAGGGAGAGTGGGTTTTTCATGGGAATTTCGGAGTTAGGATTAAAAAGGTAGATCGTCGGGATCTTCGTCACCGGTAATGATTGGATCCGGATCGATGGGGGCTTCATGTTCCGGAGGTGTGACAACTTCGTTTGCCGGGACGGAAAGTTGTTTGTATTCCCTGGATGACATAATCTTATCACGAAGGAATTCGGGAAGGGTATCGAAAATCTCTTTTGAAAAAGAATTTACTGAAAAGATGACCGGAGGTAAAACCGGAGCAGGGCAGGAGAGACCTTTTGGAATTGGGCTTACTGAACTGATATCGGCGCGGATGTTTCCATCAAGTTTCGTCTTGTGGATGATGTTTAGCATGCAGGGCTTGCCAAGCAATTTAGAAACATCAAAGTGCTTTGCTTCCTGCTCGGTAAATCCTTTGCCTCGCCAGGATTCGAGGAACTTACGAAGGGAAGCTTTCTCATGAAGGCTGAGCGTGAACTCCTTGCTGACCACATAAGGCTGTTCGCCATTTTCTTCTTTGAAAACTTTGGTTTCAGTAGGGAGTTCGAAAGTAAGCCGGACTTTATTGGCTTCTTTCTTTTCCCCTTTGTATTCATCAGAGATGGTGCCGATATGTATCATGCTGTAGCACCTGGCTACATAGTTACCGGCTTCGACTGGGGAGAAGGATTTTCCGCTGGTGTTGGAGGATGCGATGATTTCCATGTTTTAAGGGATTAGGGGCTGGGGATTAGGATTTAGTGGGCTACAAATATTTACTAATGAGGTGCTTTTTTGAGGCTGGTAAGGTATTGATCGGTGTGAGTGGATTGAATGTATGAGCTTCTCTTATAGTGCGGAGGAGGTCAGTTATTTCTTCGCAGCGCTTTAGATCAAGAGGCGAATAGATTTCATATAACTTTTCGACAGCGTCCTGAATGGTTGCGATCTTAATAAATTCATCGGACCTGATTTTTGCATATGGATCTTCCTGGATGAAGAAAGAGGTGAAGGATTTAAAGAGGGATTTGAACATGATTGTGGGATTTGAAAATGAATAGCCTTTAGGGTTGAGATTGCTTTGGCTGAGGCACGAATGGATGAGGTTGCTGCAGGTGGAGCTCTTGCAATGCTGTGCTTAACATCAAGCGAATGGTTCTTGTCAGCGGACATCAGAAGTGAGGTTGCGGGTTGTGTTTTGTTCAATAAGCTTCATGACATCAGAAAGCTTGTAATAGATCTTTGCACCGATCTGGGTGAAAGGAATGCGCCTTTCATCGCGCCAGGTTTGAGCTGTGCGCTTGGAAATGTGCATGTAATCGATAAATTCGGGATTGTCGATGAGGACCTCCTCTGGCCTCTTGTGAAGGATTGAGACTTGAAGGTGTATCAAGTCCACTTTGGTAATGAGATCATGAAACTGATCTTTGGGAATGATGATTGCTTCCATATACTTTTTTGTTTTAAAGATTGAGGAAGCAAAATAATATCAGAGAAAACTCAAAAAAAGTCTAAAAATGGACTGACCAGACCTTTTTAGAGGTTAATCGATTGATACTGAATAGGTATTTTACGAAACAGAAAAAGGCTAATCAGACTTTTTTGAATAGCGGCCAATTAAAAACAAAAATATTTCAAAATATAGGTGAGGATAAAAAGCTCAAATTCTAAGCATTTTAATATAAAATAGCATTAAGATACTGTGATACTGTCAATTATAATAAAAATATAATAATAATTTTATTTCATTTGTCAAAATCTTATTTCGAAAAAAAGAAAAACAAGTAAAAAATGGTCTGCCAGACCATTTTGGTATTTAATTCGCTGAATTATACCACTTTAAAAATCAGATGTAAATGTCCTAATCAGACTTATTACTGTTTTAAAGAGGAAAATAAAAACGCCCCGAAGGGCGCTGTTATTTCATTTTGAACCGTTTGCCTTCTTTGGGGCGTTTCTCAACCCGGGAAGGGTCCAAAATTGTCAGAATGGTGCTTAAAGGAATCTCCTTCCCTTTTTTATCCAGGAAACCACGATTTATAATTGCAGCAATCTCAGAAGGTGTAGCGTCGAGTATATTGCGCTCTTTCATTTGGTAGAAGACATCTACCAGATAGTTAACATTTCCATTTATTTTCATTTTGCTTGCAGGCATAGTTTCCGGTGATTTTTTAGATTTGAGTATTTCGGCTTTTTGAATTAAGGATTCTTTTTTTTCGAGTTTTTCTATTTCGAGTTCACAAAGCACATCGAAAGGTTTTTCCTTACAGGAAACGAAGTCAAGTGAATCTTCGCGATAGTCGAAGATCTGATCATGAAGAAACCCGATTTTTTCTTCATAGGAAGGATAATCCTTAAGTTGATCTTTTACAGTACGAAAACAGTATTCCCTCTCCTCTGTAAAGCTGCTTACAGACTTACGAAGATGAAAAGTACGATGATTGACAAGAGGTGAAGTTTGCAATTCATGCCTTTTCAGATCGATCTGGGAAATAAACTTGTAGTGCCGGTGATCAAGGTGCTTTGTATCGAATAAATCAACATTAAGTTTGATTAGTTTCTCCAGGGAATTGATCCACTTCACAGGGTCTTTGACACGATCACACTGGTATCTCAGGAAAAGAGGGACTTCTGATAATCCAATGGATATAATTTTTGCAAAAAGGGCTCTGCAATATTCCGGCGTGGAAAAATCCGAATCGATTAGAATTGCAAGCTCATCAGGAGGAGGATTACCTGAGAGCAAAAAAGGGTGTTCATCGAAATGAACGTGTGATAAAACTTGTTTTCCGGAAGTCATATAATGGTATTATTTGGTTTAAGATAAATTATAGCTAAGAATACAATAGAGATGACGAGAGTCTAACCAGCGTTTTTACGTGGTTTAATCATTTGACATTACTAGAAAGTATTTGTAAATTATCAACAGATTGAACTGTATAAAATTAATAAGTAAGGCAGTGAAAAATACGGCAGAAGGGTGAAAAAGTTTTCAACACTCAAATTGTGAATTACATTTTTAAAGGAGTAAATATTATTGAAAAAGAATTGTTACGTGCGCTAAAATGCACTAAAAATTCACTATATTTGCAACAGGTAACAAAGCAGGTGAAGCAAAATAAGGGGATGAAAGAAAAGGGTTGCTTATAGAAGGGGGAGGAGTGAGATTTGCTCTCAAAGTCAATATTGATAAGGGTTACAGGAAGGTGGTTCATGAGCCCCCTTCTCCGCTTAAAAAACTTGATTAAAAGAGCAAACCACTGAAAATGAGTACTTTTCAGTGGTTTTTTTGTTTTCGGGAAAGCCGAAAAACGCATTAAAAAGTATCAGTTCAGGGGTTTAGTCGATGATTTAAAATTCAAATAGGCAAAGTTCACCGAATTGATTGCATATTATTCTATTGTTCTAGAACCTAATTTTCAATCTAAATTAAATGGCTTGAAAAGCGCAGCATGTAAGATCCTTTTTACAAAAAAGGATAAAATTTTTTTTGATGAGAGATGAACTTATTCAAAGAGAATTGCAGGAGCTAGATCGTATGTAAACTTCAAAGGTCGCTGGATAGAACTTCGAATAATTAAAGGTTAACATTATCAAAGACTAAACAAAAGGTCTGCAATTCCAGTATTGCAGACCTTTTAATAATATTGCATCCCACCGTGTTGATTTATTGGTATTTTGATCAATATTTCTGGTAGCTTTAATTACTGTTGTGAGATAGTTTGAGTGGCCGAATGCTTTTAAACAGGCATCGGGGGGTAAGTGTTTTTCTACAATTCCAGTGAAAAAAATAACCCAAAGAACTCACCAATGCTGGAAGGAGAATTGTTTCAGCTAAGAATCTGACTAAATTTCTTTAAATGTAAATTTTAAATGGCTAAACCTTTCATCATTGTTTTAAATGAATTAAAAAGATTGGATGCTTCGCTAAAAAGAGCTTTATCGTTTTTTACAGCTTTTAGCATAATTTCCATATTCATAGTAGAAATTATGGTTTTACCGTTTTCTTCATATAATGTAAGAGTACAGGGCATAAATACAGAGAATTCCGGATTTGATGTGAGCATCATGGATGCGGCTTTGGCCTGGCATATATCATAGATATATGTTTTCCTTTTGATAGGGAATCCTTTAGATTCGACAATCTGATGGTAATTGTATGATTGTAACAGTGCGAAGTTGTGGGCTGCGCAAGCTGCCTCTACCTTATCTGCTATTTCTACGATTGGAAGATCGCTCTCCATTTTCAATGTGAACATTTTAACCATTTTGCTTGCAGGCATTATGGATTCCAATATTTTTCGGAACATAAATCTTGTTATAAGTATTCAGTGATTAATTAGAAATTTAGAATGTGACGACTTTATCGCTGTCAACAGTCCATTGGGTAAACTGGCTCATGGTGCTTAATTCAGCTCCAGCGATTAATGGGATTGATTTCAGTCCACGTGCATCAGCACAAGATCCGCATAATTTTACAATTCCGCCTTTCATGATAATTGATTTTAGCATACGCTCAATGTTGTAATAACCCGAAGGTGTATTTTGATTTGGGATTGCACATGTAACCGCATCAGCCATCAGGAACATACGGACTTCTACCTGATCGTGTTCCTTTTGTAATTGCATCGCCAGCCTCATGGCATTGTAGGCTTTTTCAGTTCCATAGGGGGCATCGTTTACCAGAATGAGAATACTTTTCATAATTTAATTTGTTTAAAAGGTTAACATGATTTTATTTTTTCTTACCAAATCGTACAAATCACTCATTGACGACATTTTACATACTTTCGGCTCAAAGTTGTTCCTGCTGCGTAAACAAGTGCCACATCCAAGAATGATACCGCCTGATTCCAGGAAAATATCTGATTGTTCTTTTATATCGCTGTTGTATTTTGCCAAAGTATCCATTACAACTCCTTTTCCCAGCAGAAATATTTCAACAGTGTCGCCGGAACTTACTGCAAAATTGGCAAATCTCATCGCGTTCCATACAGTTTCAGCATCATCCGAATAAATCACGATACCAATGCTTGTAGGTGATGGTTTCGTTTCGGGGTTTAACCTTAGCTGCGCAAATGAGTTAGGTCCCATTACAAGCAAAAGAAGCAGGGTATAAAGAGATTTTGTCATGATTGAAAATTAGAGCTGGTTAATGATTTCGTGTTGTTTATTCAGGTTTTCAACCAGGATTTCACGCATAATACTACAAGCCTGAGCTGTTTTTTTGCTTGCCAGTTTGTAGAATGCTTTAGTTCCTTCCCTTCTCTGTAATAGTATTCTATTGGTTACCATTAACGATAAGTGCTGGGAAAGATTAGATTTTAATGCACCTGTGGCAAGTAGTAAATCATTAAAGTTGATTTCGTTTTCACCAAGAACTTCTATAATTTCGATGCGGAGAGGATTTGCCAGTATTTTGCAGATATTGGCATGCAATACATAAATTGTTTTATCCTTCATGTTTAGATGTTTAATTGTTTACAAATGTATAAACAATATTTATTGGTTCGACAATTCCTGGTAAAAGAACTATAATTGATTTCTTATTCAGAGTTTGTAGTCATAAACGGGTGAAATATGCAGCATAAGAAGAGTTGCTTTTTGAAATTATAAATATTTTTCATTTACACATTGAAAATTTAAATATTTATCTACATTTGCATAATATAATACCTGTAAGTATTAATTTATGTTCATAAGTAAAACATCCGAATACGCGCTCAGGATTCTTACATACATGGCGTTGAATAACGAAAAGCAGTTTTCGGCGCAAAGCCTTTATGATGAACTTGATATTCCGAAGCGTTACCTTATGCGCCTGTTAACCGATTTGTCGAAAAGCGGTTTTATTCATGCTACCCGCGGAAGGAGCGGCGGTTATGTATTTGCCAGACCATTGGAAACCATCTTTTTTTCTGAAATTATCGATTCGGTTGAAGGAATTCTATCCTTTGAGGGTTGTGTATTGGGTAACGCCGTTTGCCCGGTTGATAAGCCCTGCGCCATGCATCAGGTTTGGGAAAAACCCAAGCAGGCATTTCTTGAAACAATAAAAACTACCACTCTGGCAGATTTGCTTTCGTAAAACATTGCTTTAAAAATTCGTTTTCACTTTAATCACCTGTAAGCAGAATATAATTAAGATATTAAGTACCAAATAAATTAAACCATTAACCATTTAAACCTGAAATTATGGTAGACTCGAACACCGTCCTATTCGGACAAACATTAATTTACACTTTTTACGTTCTGGCAATCCTCTTATTGATGGGCTGGTTCGGATATCGTGTAACAACCGAAGGCCCTTCGAAAGTGAAGCCGACTTACTTTTACACTTTTGTGGGATTTCTTATCCTGCTGGGTGTATCAATTCATTTGGTAACCCTGCATACCATTCCTTGGAAACCAATGGATATGGACAGGGCAAATATTAAAGCCGACAAGGTTTTTGACATTAGTGTACAGGATCACAAATTCCAGCTTCCTGCTGAGAAAATGCTTATTAAAACCAACGACAAAGTGTTATTCAATGTTACATCTGGCGATCTTACTTATGGTTTTGGTTTGTTCCGAAATGATAATACCATGGTTTTCCAAATGCAGGTTTTACCAGGACACAACAATGATATTTTATGGCAGTTCGACCGGCCAGGTATCTATTCCATACGTTCGACCGAATACTCAGGCCCGGCAGGAGTATTTATGATTGAAAAAGATGTTGTGGAAGTAACGGACTAAATAAAATTAATTTAACACTAAAAAACCTGTAAATATGAGTTATATAAATACATTAATGAATGGAGAACAGGGATTGTTCAAGCACACATCCCTCACTCCTATGCAAAAGATTACGCTGCGCTTTGTGGTTGTCGGGCTTCTTTATTACGGACTTGTGGTGATAGAGGGAATGATAATGCGCATGTATGCCGTCAGCCCAATAGATGCTGTTTCCACAAACCAATATTTTGCCATACTTACGGCACATCCGTTGGTTGGGATTTTTGGTTCAACCTATTTAATTGTTTTTGGCGCTTTTCTCTTCCTGGTTCCTTTTCTGATGGGCAAACCATTGTGGAGCATTAAAATGGCAAGCTGGACTTTCTGGTGCATAGCAATCGGTACCTTCATTTTCTGGGCAGCCGGATTTGTATCGCATTATGCACCACTGTATACTTTGTATTGGCCTTTGCCTGCCGATTTTACACAATTCAGTGTTATTGGCGGTACATTTTTTATCTTGGGCATTGCCATAGTTATGGTTGGAACCGCACTGTTTGTTATAAATATTTTCAAAACCATATTATATACTCCTGATGGTTGGGAAAAACAGCCTGTTGCTGCTTTATTGGGTTCGGCACTAGGATATAGCGGATTTAAAAACCTTTTTACGAAAAAGGAAAACCGTAAAGAACACCTGGTTTCACTTCCTGTTGCTGCTATTGCGAGAGGAACTGTTGACGTTGCTTTGAATGCAGCCATTATACTTTTTACAGGTGTGCTGATACTTGTATACATGGTTGGGGCATTGCTGGGTTTTGATCTGAAAGAAACAGCTGTAGATGCCCTGTTGTATAAAAACTGGTTCTGGTGGGGCCTCGATCTTATTGCTGACGGCTTGGTACTGATATTTGTTGCCGGAACCTGGTATCTGCTTGCTACATTGATCACCGGGAAAAAACTTTTTATGGAAAACTGGGCACGTGCTGCCTTACTGATCGAACTGGTTGTATCATGGACTGTTTGGTCGCACCATCTTATGAGTGATCAGGCGCAACCCGGATGGTTAAAAGTTGTTTCGGGCGAAATGGTGACAGCATTTGAACTCATTACTCAGGGACTTGCTTTTTTTATTACACTGGCAACGTTATGGAGTGCCCGTCCTCTTAAAATGTCGAATCCATTGAAATTCCTGTTGGGTGGATTACTTGGATTTGCATTGGCTGTTCCGGCTGGAATTATGCAGGCCGACCTCGGATTGAACCGAATTTTGCATAACACGCAATGGATTATAGGCCCACATGTTCATGTAGCGATACTTATCGGTTTGAGCATGACCTTGTATGCTGCCATTTATTTCCTTTTGCCGATTTTAACCAACGGAGCAAAACTATACAGTCAGAAACTCACCAATATTCATTTCTGGTGTCATCTTTTTGGCGGTATCGGGATGGGCGCTTTTATGGGAATGGCCGGATTGCATGGAATGCTCAGGCGTACGTTATATATAAATGGCGAATTTATGCCATACATGGTGCTGGCCGCACTCTCCGGAGCACTTTTGTTTATAGCTTTCGTTGCTTTCCTATATAATATTATTATGACGGTAGGCGTAAACGGATTGTTAGGCATTTTCAAAGCGCCTGCATTAAAGACAACAGATCTGGTGCCGAAAGCATAAATTAACACTGAAAATTATAGGAGGTAATTTTTATTTGTAAGTCAGAACGGATAAACACCATCTAGTTTGAGCACAATTATTTTGAAATTGTGCGAGACCTTGATAAAAGTGTTTGTCCGTTTTTTGTTTAAAATAATTGATGAGTTACCAAACAAAAAAGACCCAAGTCCCAAGACCCAAGTCTCAAGAACCAAGACCTACTTTGAAAGGCCACTTGGAATTTGGAGCTTGATCCCGATAACAATCGGGATGAGACTAAATGAACACAGAAATCTATCCCGTTTTAAGCATAAAACTATTTTTTTTTCTCCTGTAAGGAATCCACCAAGCAAAAAAACCGGTAACCAATATCAGCACTGAGGCCAATCCTGTAAGCGGCACAATGAGAATATAAAACGGACCTAAAAGAAATTCCCAGATGCGCCCGGTATGAATTTCCTGTGATGTATTCCAAAGTGAAATCGGGCTTTTTTTGATGACTTCGACCGGCATTGGCGGGAATATGCCGGATTTGCCAAGCCTGATCGCACCAGCGGCATAATCAAACACAAATTGGTTGCCATCCGGCATGCCAATAAAACCGGAAACAGAAATGGCACCAAATGGAGATCCATCCTGGCTTGCCTCAGTCAAAGGCAATTTAGTAAAAAAATCAATAATGATACCTTCGTCAGGAATCCATTGATATATGCCGGAAAAACTACCGACCAGGTATCCTCCTGTCGCCATCTTTTCAAATACGTTGATTCCCATAATGCTGACGGGTGGCTGAACAGAATATTTGCGTAAAACGGAACCAAATTCGTCATCTGAATAATAGATTCCGTCCGATGTTGCAACAATATACCGTTTCAGAACTTCATCATACATCAGATCACGGAATTTGTCGTCCCAGGTGTTAGGATCATCCAGTTTGGAATATTTGATTTTAGTTACTTCCGTATTTGCAATCGAAATAAGGAGAGGCGGACGCAGGAACATGCCGGTGATGGAAGTCAGCAGTAAAAAAAGTACCGACCAGTAGCCCAGCTTATTATGCCATTTAAGAGAAAAACGGTTCACTTTTTTAATTCTGCTTTTCGACGATTCCTTTACCCGCTTCAATAAATGCGGTGCCAGCCAATAAAAAATTCCTGACAACGTGATGAAAATGAAAATCAGGCCTACCAGGTCAACAAGCAACTTGCCTGCAATTCCATAGATTTCGCCGCTATGTACCACCCATATAGTTCGGAATAAGCCGACCTTATTGCCGGAATCTTCACCGGATAAGACATTTATTTTACTAAAATTAAGCTTCTTATCATTTATATCCGCTACTAACAAATAAGATCTTGTCATCACCAGCAGTGAATCGTTTTTCTGAATAATCTTAACAATACGTTCTTCTTTTGCAGGAATAGAAATCTTTTTCCATCCATTATCGTATTCGAAAAGACCGAAAAGTGTTCCTGCAATCAATCGTTGATTTTGAGTGTACGCTAAAGAGTAAATTTTGCGGTTATCAATTCCTTTCGGAAATCCATCGTTAAAATCCCTGAAAGAGGTGAAGCTGCTATCAGTTTTCCAAATGCCAATGTTACCAAAAACCAGCAATGAATCATCCGGTAATTTTACAGCAGACTTTACGGCAGCCATATTCCAGTTGTTACACTTGTAATTGCCGGGCAACAATTTCCGATTAACATCAACAGAAGAGAATATCCCCCTGTGATTCATTATAATTCCTGAGACCGCAAAGAGTAAAATGAAGAAGGCAAAGAACAGACCCGGCCATTTGTGGTATTTCTTAAACCACTTTAGCAGACGGTCTTTCTTTGGTTGAATTGGTGAAGTCATAAATATTAGTAGAGTTTATTCCGTTTTTGATTCAGGCCACAAATGTAGCCTTAAAAAAAAAGGATTATGTTGATTTAAACGCATCAAAATACAAAAAAATACAGGTGTTTTCAAAGAGAGAACCTTTCCATTTTCAGACTTACTTTGTTTATCTCTCGTTTTTCTTGGTTGATTTTTGTATTTATCTGAGTGCAGCTGTTTTTTAATATCAAGAGATTCAATCAGGCTATTTTGTGTGTTTTGTCACCGGTAAAAAGCCACGCCAAACCCAAATTCAACAATGTCGCGAAATGGGATTGAAGAATTCCCGATTTTGCTTTCAATGTACAATCCTCTTGTTCCAAAACGTGCATAAAATGCGGTACCCGAAGCGGGTGTTTTATTGCTTAATAATTTAGTTTTGATTTCACCGCCCAGGAATATTCCAGCGTTTCGTCCGGGCGACCACCAGTAATATTCGGCTGGATAATGTGAAGGTAATGTAATCCAGTATTCATTGCCAAAGGTGTGATGGATAAACCAGCCGACATTCAACGGTACTATTTCGATGTTTTTGTTGGCTTTAAATCGGAAAAACTTTGTAGTTACCTGCAAACTTACACTATGTAAATCGTCGATAGAAACACCTTTAGGCACATAGCCGTAGAAATAGGAAACTTCCAGTTTTTCCTTGAAAAAGGAATATCCCACTCCAGCCGATACTAATCCTATGCCACCGGCAAACTGTAGTTTTACATAATCGGGTAAAAAACGCGTGTATTTTGCCGAATCGGCTTTTTTTTCTGAATACTGACCGTAAGTTGTTAGTGGATTCAACAGGTGAACCAGACTTAATAACAACGCTATTTTAAAATGCCACTGTATCAACATCGAATTGGTTATTTGCTATTTTGATCAGGTTAAACTTCATGTTTTCAACACCATATACGTTTACATACGTAATACTGTCTTCATACGGTTTATATATTTCATGGCCATGTAAATGACCGTGCACCGTAAACAGAACATTGTTGTAGCGTGCCAATGTTTTTTGAAATGCTGTTTCCAGGGATGAATCGAAGTCGCAGTTCATTGGAGGTACGTGAAAGATTACAATTGCTTTTGAGAAATCATAGTTTGGACTAAGTTGGGCATCCAGCCATTGAACATCGGGCACTTCACCGTTAAATTTAAATTCGAGGCCATTCGTGTTTATAAAAATAAATTTCAGGCTGTCGTAAATAAAACTAAAGTTAAGTGCGCCAAACATTTCATTATAGGCAGTAAGGCCGTTGCCAACCAGATCGTGATTTCCCACAACAACAAAATACGGAAAGTTTAATTTCAGCAAATACGAGTTTCCCCAGGTATATTGTTTAGGCAATCCAAAATCAGCCATATCACCCACATGAATTACAAAGTCAATTGCGGGATTCTGATTCGCTTTTTTCACAAACTCATCGGTTTGATCGAAAAAGCGGTGTGTGTCGCCGGTAAAGGCAATTGTAAGGGTGTCGTCAGGTTCGCGAAGAAGCAGTTTATCGGTATTTTTCTGATTTACATTCCTGTTTTCTTCGCTGAAATCAATCGCATAAGGCGAATAGTCGAACATGCCATCACAAGAGGTCAGAGCAGTTAAAGCTAAAGTGAAAATGAGCAGTTTATTTTTTGTTATCATGATACGGAATTTCTAATTTTCCAGTCAGAACCGCGCAAAGCATAGGAAAGTGACATATTCGAAAACTCGAGCCATGTATTTAAATCCTTTGCCTTGCGTTCCCAATCATCGGGGTATAATTCCACAATTGTTTGTTCAAATAATAACCGGTTGTTGTACAACTCTGTATAAAGAAACCAGGTTGCTTCTGTTAATCTTTCGCGGTCGGAAGAAAAATTAAATGTTGTGGATAGTATTAAATCAGTCATTAATTTCACAACGATTTTGTAAAGCTTTTCTTTTGACCGATAATAATAATGTATAGCCGATTTATTGACACCGGCTTTGGCTGCAATCTGCTGAAGTGTTGTTCCATGGTATCCGTACAGAAGAAAAACTGAATACGCAGCCAGTACTATTTCATCTTCAGTGCTTCTCGTTTTAGTTGTCATTTGTGTAAACTTTAAATTCTGATATACTTTTCTCAGACCTTTTTCTGTATTTTTTTCAAACTATTGATTAAGATCCAATCCCCCCCATGCTAATTTGCTTTATTTATAATCTGGCGTTAAGGCTTTAATTGGTATAAGAAAACCTAATCGTATATGATGGTAAGGAAAATCGCGGATCCCATACTGGTACTGGCCGAAAAAGTTAATTCTCTTATTCTTTTGAGTGAGCTGGCTGGAATAAACTATGGGATGATCGCCGTTGTTCATCCAGCCGCTGTATCCTGAAATTGTGTTTTCGAACTCTATATTCTTATTACTCATGATTATTTTCAAGCCATACATTGCTGCGTCATTTTGCATACTGTTGGTGGTTTCCCAGCATAAAAACCCAGCATCAGCTACCATACGAATCTTTTTCAGCCATTTAGATTCAACTGAAAAAGATTTCCCGACCTCAAGATCGAAGTAATAACCGGGTGTATCAAAATAGCGGCGGGCTCCGAAATTATTCCCTGAAGCGGTTTTCAGCGTAGAATTTAAAATAAAGGAAGGCCGTATATTCCGTTCTTCGAACAAAAGTATCCTGGTTTGAACGTAAACATCGCCATTCGCTGTTCCAACCGGAATCTCTTCAGTGGAGGCGCGTTTGTCGCGGATATCCAGGGTGGTGGTGTATCGTTCTGCGGCTGTACCCCAAATCTTAAATGAAACCTTTGAGCGTATCAAAGGAATTTCGGCTTTGATATAAGGATTTAACGTTCGGTCGCCAAACCCGGAATAGTAATTCCACGAAACAGACAAAGTGGTAAATTCAGCAATTGTAGCATCCGTAAACTCCGGAACCGGAAGCGCGTTCGGCCCGAAAAACTCAGGTGAATAATTTACTGTTTGACTGAGTGAATCAAGCGAAACCAGGACCAGAATTGTACTGATGATATTTCTGTATTTCTTTAACATCGCTGTAAAATGAGTCAAATGTGACGTTGTAATTTGCGGTTTTTACCTTTTCGAATTTTGCCGACAGGGACATTTTAAAACCTCAATTTTTCTGTCATCAATCCAAACCGAAGTACATCCAACCTGTGTTCGAAATAGATGTTGTAATAATCGGAGCCGTGATAATACTGAACAAAAAGCCCGATATCTTCAAGAAACTTTGGATGATAATAAAACGTTAAACTCAGGTTAACCCTTTCAGTCGAAATCGCGTTCAAATTATTCACATCGCCGAACATCCAGGTGGCTTCGGCTTTTAAGGAAATATCGGCATTGTTCTTTGTACTCCTGGTATCTTTGGTTGGAAGCTTAAAAATGGAAACCGCATTATGCCAGCGATACCGGCTGTAAATGCCTTCGAGTTCATCGCTGCCCCAGCCCTGCGGGTGAATTTCGATTGATGTTTTGAAAAACTGGTACGCGTTGAAGCGGGTATTAAAATGTGTTTTAATAAAACCTGTTTCTATATAATTTGTAGAGAAATCGCCGGAAAGTAAGTTCACTTCACCGTTATCCAGGAAGAAATCCCCATCCTGCCCATTGGAATGATGGGCGTAGCGACCGTATAAACTCAGGCTTTGGGAACTCTCAACCTCTGTAAGCATATAATATACAGTTATCTGTGGTATATAGCTTGGCGTGCGGACAGGATACGACCTTTCATCATACATCCGAAGGATAATCTGTGGCGTAAACACACCCATTAAGCGGGAATTTTTGCTTTTGCGGATGTAAAAATTCGGTATCAGATTCGCCTCAAACATCAATGGTTCAATGTTTCCAATATCAGTCGGAAAGGTGATATAGCTGCTTCCCTGGTTTACCTGCGAAATTACAGGCAGCCCAATCCCCTGCAAAGGCTCTTTTTCCTGCGCATTACCGCGAACGACTAGAAGCAGTAAACACAGCAGTAATCCGGTTTGGCTTTTCATTGTATCACTTACAAATAAATGATCTTGATTTTCAGTACTTTGTCGCTTTGCAAATTGAATGATGCTTTCGAAAATGAAGGCTTGTTAGATATGCCGATGGATTGGTAATTGGAAAATCCGATTCCTTCTTTGGGTAAAATCAGTCCTTTTTTAATTTTTCCATCATTGTTTTCATCATGAAGGATATTAACCGCATACTTTCCAGCCGGCAAATTCTCGAATGTTACGGATGAAGAGCCTTTCACTATTTTACCGGTAAGTTTTTTAAGGTATTTTTTATAGTGCTCGTCAGGAATTGCATCTTCCCTGTTGTACAAAGCAAAAACGACAGTACCGTTTGAATTGCGTAATTCTTTTACCTCAATAGTTAAATTGAATGTTTCCTTTTTTTGATGGTGGAAGGAGGAAAGTAGGACGCTGAGTACAACGAGTTGAAGAATTATGAAAGTTTTTTGCATGATGGGGGTTATGGGGTTTTAAAGGTTGTTTCCGTGTGGACGGGAGAAGGGAGAAGGAAGTCGGAAGTCGGAAGTTGGGAGTTGGGAGCCGGGAGTAGGGAGTAGGGAGCCGGGAGTAGGGAGTAGGGAGCAGGGAGTAGGGAGTAGGGAGTAGGGCGTAGGAAGCCTCCCTACAACTCAATTTTCACCTTTAATTATCACCCACATCGAACATCCTAAATCCAACATCCGCCATCCTCCATCCGACATTGAACATCCAACATCCCAAATCCCACATCCCACATTTTACTCCCCAATCAAATTGGCCTTATCTACTTTACGGCTCACCTTTCGGTTTGAATTTTTTTCCTTTATCGTATCCACTATGTAATACATCATCGGCACTAAATAAACAGTCAAAATCATTGACGACAGCAAACCGCCGATAATAACCCATGCCAGCCCGTTTTTCCACTCGCTGGCGGTGCCCTGGGCCAGGGCAATGGGCAACATTCCTATAGCCATTGCCAGGGTTGTCATCAGGATGGGGCGCATTCGCTCTTTGCCTGCAAGTATCAAAGCTTCTTTATAATACATTCCCTGTGCTTTCAACTGGTTGGTGAAATCCACAATCAGGATGGCATTTTTTGTTACCAGCCCCATAAGCATGATTAATCCTAACTGGGCGAAGAGGGTTAAATCGTTTAACGATAAGTTTAAAGCCAGGAAAGCGCCGATAGCAGCCATAGGTATCGCAAACAAAGCCACGAACGGATAAATATAGCTGTCGTAAAGGGCGATCATAATCAGGTAAATCAATAAAAATGAAATGAGCAGAACCGAGCCCAATGCACCGAAACTTTCATCCTGCGTTTTGATATCAGCTCCCCATGTCAGTTTTACACCTTCGGGCAATGGGCGCATTTCCAGGAAACTTATCGCATCATCAGCCAATGTTCCTGATGGTCTGCCGAACGATTCGGATGTGATGGTAACTGACGGTTGCCGATCCAGTCTTTCGAGCAGTGAAGGCGAATTATCCTGCATCACTTCCGCAAATTGTGAGACTTCAATGGGAATGTTCATGGGATTTACGATGGAAAGGCGCTGTACATCCTCAAAGTTTTTCCGATCGAAATCATCCAACCATATTCTGACCGGATATTCGGTTCCATTTTCGGTTAAGGTGGCATCATCGTTTCCTGTGAAGGCTGTTCTCAGATTTAATCCTACGTAAGACGTCGTTAATCCTAACCGCTGCATTTTATCTTTATCGGGAATTACCTTGTATTCAGGACTTCCTTCTTCAACGGATAGCTGAACATTATCGGCACCCGGAATTTTTTCAATAGCCGTTTTCAGTTCATTTCCGGTTTTCATAACCAGATTGAGGTCGCTTCCACTCAGGGTTATTTTTATGGGTGCCTGTTTTGGCAGTAATCCCAAAACCGCCATCGAAAAGTTAACACCCGAAAATTCTTTTTTCAGTTCTTCGCGAAGGGATTTCATAAACGCCTCCGTTTTAATGCCTCTTTCTTTTTCCGGCTTTAGCTGAATAGTAAACTCCGATATATTTGATGAGCCAACTCCCAGGCTTCCGATGCCGGTGCTGGGTCCGGCAATATTGCTGAAAAGTGTTGACACTTCGGGTTGCTGCAGGATAAAATTCTCAACCTGCTGAGTCCTGATATTGTTCTCCTGAACGGTGGTAGTTTTGTCGTATTCCAGGTTCAGACGGAACTTTCCCTGGTCGCCGGTCGACATCATTTCCTTGCCGATAATACCTTGTTTCAGCATGGCACCCGTCATTACCAAAAGAAAAATAACTATTCCTGAAAAGATAAGCTTGTGACTGAGCACCCATTCCAATTGATGGCCATACCATTCGATAAAGGTTGTTAATTGCCTTTCGAACCAAAGCAGAAAACGATTCATGAAGTTGGTGGGTTGTAAGTCTTCCTTTTTGCCGATCCGCGAAGCCAGCCACGGCACAAGGGTAAATCCTACCAGTAAGCTGGTGAGTGTGGAGGTTATTACAACAATGGAGAATTGTTTGAGCATATCGGCCACAAACACCTGCAAAAACAGTATGGGCAGGAAAACCACCACATCGACCAGGGTAATTGAAATGGCAGAAAAACCAATTTCCATACGTCCTTCGAGTGCGGCATCCCGTTTATCTTTTCCCATATCAATGTGCCGCTGAATATTTTCCAGGATAACAATAGCATCATCCACGAGAATCCCGATAATTAACGACATGGCCAGCAAGGTCATCAGGTTTAATGTGAAGCCCATCAGCCACATCACGGCAAATGCGGTAATTAAAGAGGTTGGGATTGCGATGAGTACAATCAAGGAGTTACGGTAGCTTCGCAAAAACAGGAACATAACCAGCGAAACCAGGATTACAGCCAGAATCAGGTCGTCAACTACTGAATTTACTGCGGCAATAGTCATGTCGGTTGAATCGTCGGCAACAATAAATTTCACCCCGGATTTGGCGTTAGCGGCTTCGATCTGGGCAAGTTTTGCATGAACCAATTTCGAAACTTCCACGGCATTGGCATCGCCTTGTTTTTTTAACAAAAGTCCAATTCCGTTCACTCCGTTATAGCGGCTTACCGAACTTATTTCTTTCACACCGTCGATAACTGAGGCCACATCTTTTACATAAACCGGCATTCCCTGCGCGGGCATCGCTACCTGAACATTCATAATGTCAGTTACGGTCGAAAATTTCCCTGTCAGGCGGACTGAATTACTTTCTTTATCGGTTTGCGCTTTCCCGGCAGGTAAATCAATTCCTGAACGGTTGATGGCATCCACAACCTGGTAAAGCGAAATTTTATACAATTTCAGTTTATCCTGATCGGCTTTCACCTGGATTTCACGTTCTTCGCCACCAAGCAGGGTGATTTCAGCCACTCCTTTTAATTGCTGGATTTGCGGAAGATATTCATCCTTCATTTTCTGGTAAAATTCCGTTCCGGGCAAATTACTTGTCGCGCTAATCGAAATAATTGGCAAATCGTTGGGCGAAACCTTGCTCATTACCGGGCTCTGAATATCTGCCGGAAGATCTTTTTTGATGTTGTCGATGTAACGCTGCGCATCCTGCATGGCAATGTTCAGGTCCGTTCCATATTTCAAGTTGGCAATAATAACAGAAGCGTTAGGCATGGATTTGGTTTCCAGATAGTCCACGCCTTCGAGGTTCGACAAAGCATCCTCTATTTTCCTGGAAACAGAAGTTTCAACTTCGTTAGGTTCGGCACCAGGGTACATTGTTTTTATTACAATTACGGGCTGGTTAAAGTCGGGCAACAGTTCATAGCCCAGGTTCGAGAAACCTATGATCCCCAATAAGGCGAATACACTGAAAATAACGATGATCAGCGAAGGGCGGTTGATTGATATTTGTGTAATGTTCATGGCTTGGCAGTTATTGTATGTTGGTGTTATGAGAGCTTTTTCTTATTCCGGATGAAAAAAGAAGGGCGGTAAGAATCCTGCAGTATTCGTCGGTTTCTTTAAGTAATTCATCAGCGGCTTCTGTTTCCAGAATATGTGCGGCTTTAAGAAGGTTGAGATAGGTTCTGGTTTTTTGCGCTTCGTTACGCGAAGCAGACAGGTTAGTATAGTACTCAGGTTTGGAGTTCGCAGCCTGAGCATCTTCGATACTGTTGAGTATGGCATTCCCACTTTTTAAAAGCCGGCTTGAAAAATAATTTTCTTTTTTCGCGTCAGCCAGGTAATTGTAGCAATGCACGATCTTGAATGCAAACTCAAAACCTTTTCTCTCAATGCCATTCGTTCTGTTTTTCATGGTTTACTTGCTGTTAAGAGCTACATTAGCTCCATCGAATAAATTCACAAACCCGTTGGTGACAATAATATCGCCTGCTACCAAACCCGCCGACACTATAACTTTGTTCTGCAACCTGTTCGCCAGGGTAATGTTTTGCAGAACCGTTTTACCGTTTTTTACCAGGTAAACCTGAGGCTGAATATTGGATCCGACTATAGCAGAAGCAGGGATAATGATATGGTTTTCAGAACCTGAACTTTTCATTTTAACTTTACCAAACATTCCTGACTTAATTTTCAGATCAGCCGTATTGCTAATCGTAAATTGAACCGGGTAACTATTGCCCATATTGGATTTGCTGCCTGTCATAGTCACTTTTCCTGTCAATGGAGTCTCAGAATATACATCCGCTGAAAGAGCGTACAACTGGTTCATTTTAAATTGATTCAATTCATTTTCGGGCACATTGGCGGTAAATTTCAACTGCGAAATATCTGTAATCTGCAGCAGAGGAACACCGGGTGCGGCATAAGCGCCAACCTCGGTAAGCTTGGCGGTTACAATTCCATTAAAAGGAGCTACAATAGTAGTTTTGCTTATTTGTTCGAGCAAAGTAGCTTTTTGAACCTGCGCGGATTTCAATCCTAAAATTGACTTTTCCAACTGAACACCCTGTATGGCATCGGCTTTAGCAAGTACGGTATATCGTTTTACATCGGCTTCCAATCCTTCAATCTGAATTTCTACAGTTTGCAGTTGCAGCTTCAGCAAGGAATTGTCCAACTGAATCAAAGCCTGACCAGTCTTAACCATGCTTCCTGCATCAACCATTAATGAATTGATTTTCCCCTGTATATCCGCGCTGATTCGCGTTTCTTTATTAGGTTCGAAAGTACCGGCATAAAACGTAATGTTTGATGCGCCCTCCGGTTTTATTGTTAGCGTCTGCACGCCAATTGCCTGTTCTTTATCGTATTGAAAAACCCTGTTTTGAGTGGTTTCTTTGTTCCCTTTCAGGCGGATGACAACTATGGCAATTATTGCTATTGCTGCGATTATATAGATAGTCTTTTTCATGTGTTTTGACTTATTGTTAATTGTGAATTTTAAATCGTAAATCGTCATTCGTAACACTTCGGCTTCGCTCAGTGTAAAATCGTAAACTCTTATTTCCTATTTGTTATCAGGTTTCCTGTTACCTTTTTGTATTCAAGTTCGGCCCTGCGAAGATTTATTAATGCAACAATGTAATTTTGCTGGGCCTCACGCAGGGAATTATCGGCCAGAAGCAAATCGGTAATATTGGCTATGCCTTGCTGATTTTGCAACACGGTATTGTTATAGATCTTTTTGGCAAGTTCTATCTGGGTATTCACAGTGGCAATAGTTGTGTTTGCAATGTTTAATTGCATTTCGGCATTCACCAGGTCAAGGTTGGCTTTTTCAGTTGCTATTTCCTTTTGAATGATCGTCTTGTTTACTTCTATCTTTTTTCCATCTATTTTATGCCGGGTAACCATTCCATTAAAAAGAGGAACCGAAATCTGAGCGCCTACATAACCAATTGGATGGAAATTAAAAAAGCTGTTTGTTCCGGTAGTGCCAAAACCGTTTGTGCCATAAACTCCGTATGCGTTAAGCGAAGGCAACCTCGAATTTTTCAGACCGCTTAACTCTGATTGGCTGAATTCCATCTTCTTGTCTATCAATAAAATATCGGTAGTTGTCCGGGGTTGAAGATCTTTTCCAGCTATTGATGTCTCGTTTATCAGCACTGTGATGGAATCCGAAATTGGCTTTCCCATCAGGAATTTAAGCGCGTTTAACACTTGCTGATGCTGGGACAAAACGGTACTTCGTTGTGTTGTTACCTGTTCCAGTTGCAGTTTCAGCCTGTCGACGTCAGTGCCTTTGGCTAACTGCTGCTGGTAAAGTAAGGTTGTAGTTTGCACCAGTTTGTTGGTATTTATGATATTGCTATCCATAAAAGCCAGCTGATTTAGAAGCACCTGGGCATTGTAGTACGCATTTGAAACTTCCATCACCACATCCTCATCTGTTTTCTTCTTTTGTATTTCAGATAATTCATTGGCGATCCGAGTACTTTTTATAGCGCTTAAAGCGGAAGGATTAAAAAGCGGCATGGCAAGTTGCAGGTTGGCACTCAGGTTTTGAGGTACTCCAAACTGAATTTCCTTGTAGGTACCTGCAGGACCACCAAAAGCTTCCTGGGGCATGATCTGGTAGGGTAAATCCGTATAATAGCGGTAGTCGGCAAACCCGGTGAGTTTTGGCAGCAAGGTGCTTTTAGCTTCCAGGTTCTTTTCGCCGGCGATCAAAGCGTCCTGCTGAGCTAATTTAATATTCCGGTTGTAAAGCAGGGCGGTGTCAACGCATTGGTTTAGGGAGAGTGTTTGTGCTTGCGCAGAAGCATACATCAACAGCAGTAAGCCAATTAAAAGGGTGCTGTAAAATTTTGTCTCTCTTAGCTTTTGTTTGTGCTTAAACATTTGTTTGATTTTTAGAATTGTTAATTATTTTTAGTCCGCATTACTTTTACTTTTTAATAGTGCAATATCTCTGACCAGAGTCTCTGTTACCCGTTGTTCGTTCATGAGCAATCGAAAACTCACCAGGATTCTATTTACCAGATACCTGGATTTTGTCCCGGCTTGAAATATATTTTCCTGTTTTCCTTTGTTTATAACATGCAACAGGAAATTTTCCGCTCTCTTTATGATTCTGTTTAGTATAAGTGGTATTTCCGAATCTTTTTCTGCTAAATCCCTGGCAAATATCAGTACCAGATAAAATGGCTTTTGATCGAATAATTTATTCAGGCTTTTAAAGAGGTTTTGAAGTTCTTCATCCGGCGACAGGTTGCTTGTTGCCACATTTTTAATCAGTTGTTGTATTTCGTGTTCCAGATGGTTTAAAAGCAAGATATGAATATCATTATCTTTGCTGAAATACGAAGAAAGCTCCTGATGAGAGATTCCCATTTTTAGTTCTAATTCCTCAATGGATAAAGCATTTATCCCTGATTGAAGTATGATACTACCAGCCGCATCTATTATATCTTCTCTTTTTTCTACTATCATGACCCATTAAAGTAAGTAATCGTTCACTAACAAGACTGAGTAAATTTTTTTTAGCTACTGTTTTGACTTTTTTGAAATCATAAAAAAAGCGAGGGCAGTAAAGACAACTGTAACAGTCATTCGGAATAGCATCGCCCCAATTGTTTTTGTTTCGTATATATTGCCAGAATTTACATGAATAAAAAGTCCTATAAATGCTATTAACAGAACTATTATTGATATTCCTAATGGCTTAATGGTCCAGTTTTTATCTTTTATAAAGCCATAAGCAGCAACAAGATAGAGGATGCTACTCAGGAAATTTGCCCAAACAACCATTAAAACATAATTTCCCTCTTTGGCCCGAATGCCAAATAAATCGAAAATCACGGAACTACTTAGAAATAAAGTTAGCAAACCAAAAGCGGCTAACACGGTTGCAATTATGTATTGAATAAGCTTTTTCATTTTATTTGTTTTTTATCAAAGTAAGTAAGGAATATACCATATTATCTCCACTTCTTTTTATATCAAACTCAAAATTAGCGATTCTCCATTTGAACATCAGTAGTTTAAATGTTCCCATGATAATATGCATAACTTCGTCAGTAGTAATGGCATTGGTAAATATACCTTTTTGCTGACCTTCCATTACTATTGGCATAAGATGCTTTATTTTCACATTCATGAGTTTAAGCAGGGCTTCGTTAATAACCTGGCTTTCCTCCATCAGTCCATCGGAGAATACTGCCACGACAAAATGCGGGTTCAGTTTAAAAAACCGGAATTGCTCAGCAAACAATGCTTTGAATTTCTCTTCGGGAGTGAATGAATTATCGAGATTTGATAATCGCTTGTCAATGTTATCAGCCAGGTAATTAAGCATGGCAATGATAATTTCTTCCTTACTTTTAAAATGCCTGTAGATGGCACTTTCGGAGAACTGCATTTCTTTGGCCAGGTTTTTTATAGTCAGCCCACTTACACCGGATGCTGTAAGTATTTTTCCGGCTGCTTCGATAATTTCCAATTGGCGGGGTGTGATATCCATTTTGAATACTATTTTTTTTGAATCGTAATGTGTTTCTTAAGAATTTTTCGATACTGTTATGTAACTTAGGTTGAGGTTGAGATTTAGGTTGAGGTTTTTCTACTCAACCTTACCCTCAACCTTACCCTCAGCCTATATCTTCTTGGATTCTTACTCAAGTTATTTTTACCGGGGCATTATCGTTTCTATATTGAGTGACTTTTAAAATTAAAGCACTTTTGTCTGGCTTGTTGGCCTTGGTGCTTTAACAACCAGAACCCTTGCTAAGTTTTCAGAGCTATTGCTGATATAATGAACTATGTTCGCAGGGCTTTCAACAAGCGTATCAGCTTCGCATACTTCGCTTTCGTCGCCAATATGTATGGTTGGTGTTCCTTCGACGATAAAGAAAAACACATCAACCGGAGTTTTATGCGGTTTCAGGCTTTCGCCGGGTTTTAAAGCCATAAGCATTGCCTGGGCCGATTCCTTGTTATACATTTCCCTCACGTCGATTTTGTGGGGAGTATCTTTTAATTGCTGATGCTGGTATTTTGTGATTATCATTTTTTATATGCTTTAATTGTTTTTTAAATAGGTGAGTGAGTATTCGCTCACAAAGGTAAGCTATTAAATATACCGAATGCAAGTGTTTTTGATAATAATATTTAATAAATTATACAAGTTGCTATTATTCAGCAATATAGGCATATATTAATTTTGAAATAAGTATATTTTTTTCACAATTCAGCTAAGTATTGAATGCAAAACCATCTAAAAGATTTGAAAATACATGTATAGAAATGGGAGCTTTTGGCAGAAGATTGCTTTTTGTAATACAAGCAGGGGGTATTTGCTTTTTTCTGCAAATACCGTGACAGAGAGAAGCACTGAATTCATCCGGCACTGGCAGCATGTGTAAGGGGGAATTATTCTTGTATAATAGCTTTCGTGGAAATAACATTTTTTATAGCAAGCAGGAATACCTATATTTAAAAAAAACTTATAATGTGGATGCCCGGTTTGCGGAAATAAGTACGCTAAAAAATCTATATGCCATATTACCAAGCATTAAATGTGATAAAAGGGACTATTGGTGAGGTTTACTTGTAGTCGTGAGGAAATAAGTTGTGCAGGAATAGCTATTTCAGAAAGATAATTGTACGGTCAGGTATAACAAATGCGTGCCTGTCGGGCACGGATAGCGTGGTTTATTAAGCAGTATGTAATATGTTATTGGATTCAGAAGTATAGCTGGAAAATCTATAATTTGTGATCTCAGCAGGATCTGTAACCGGTTAAATATACCTTTCCACTTATCAATGGATGCTTTTTGCTGAAATCATTTTTAACCAGACATACATCAAAATACATTTGCTGCATATTTACTGACAGAGATCAAACACTGGGGTAAATAATTCTTTTAAAACTCACTTAAAACTAAAACACAATGAAAGCGAAAAAAATGATTATCAACATGACGGGAATGCTCAGCTTAGTATTCCTTACTCTTTCCTTTAACGGATGCACCAAAGACGATACTTCGGTTTCGACACTTACTACTGACGATGCTGCAAAAGCCGAGCTGATCGATTACACGATAACAGATTTGTTTGATGCTACTGCTCTGGCTTTAATTGATTCGTTGCCATCTGATTCAATAAACCAGGCTGAGCTGGATGTACTAACCTATATGAGGGAAGAAGAGCTACTGGCACATGATGTTTACCTTGCGTTGTCGCAACTATACACCAAACCGATTTTTGCTAATATTACAAAAAGTGAAGCGGTTCATACCGAAGCTATCAAGGCTTTACTGGACAAATACCAGCTTGCCGATCCTGCCATCAATCACGTAGCCGGAGTTTTTAATAATCCTGATTTACAAAGCCTTTATACCCTGCTTGTAAGTAAAGGGTCTGCATCTCTTATCGAAGGACTGATTGTTGGTGCCACTATTGAAGACCTGGATATTTCTGATCTCAAAACACGACTGATTGGAATAGATAATGCAGATATAATCCTTGTTTTGGAAAATCTGGAAAGGGGATCAAGAAACCACATGAGGTCTTTCTATGCCAATATCCTTTTCTACCTTGGGACATATACGCCTCAATATATCAGCCAGGAAGAGTTTGACAGCATTGTTACTGCCACATACGAAACCGGAGCTGCAACCGGAATCTGCATCTGGAACTAAAGGTTCCGGAATTTTGAAAACCTGTTAGAGAAATTTTCTCTGACGGGTTTTTTCGTTGTATTGTAATTCGAACCGAGTATGATCGCAGGCAACGAATCAAATGATAGCAAATATAAAATTCCGTAACTAATCAGTCTGATCGATATGCATTTTTGCCACAGATTACACAGATAACTATAGCTTACTTAGAGAAACATTCGAAATAACTTCCCCAAAATTCTGTAGAAATCCCTCATTAGAAATTTCAGATTTTTTTAAACTCAATTCCTGAATGTACTTTTTAACAAATATATTTCGTCCGCCTCAGGCGGACTTTGGTCATTGGGGTAACTTATTTTTCTACCACTATTCAATCCGCCTGAGGCGGACTGTCCCGTAGATTATTTGCGATAGCAAATAGCTATTGGTAGAAAGCCAAACACGAGTCAGAATAAAGTCCCGTAGAACGAGATAGTATTTTGTCTGACCGTTATAAATTTGTTCCCATATTCAATTGTAATTGGGGAAGATATTTTGAAACTTTTACTTAATGTCAAATTTCATTTAAAAAACTTTTGAAAGCAGTTTTAATCTGTGTAATCTGCGGCTAAAATGCCTTTTAAGTAGGCTGGTTAGTTACCTGTCTTTTTATCTTTTATCGCGTGTTATGCTTTGTTATTTTATTTCTGACAATATTTTTTCAGCATTATTATTCTTTGGATTTAATGCTAAAGATTTTTTATACGCTATAATTGCTTTTTCTTTGAAGCCTAATGCTAAAAGACACTCTCCGTAACTATCAAAAGCATTAGAACCACTTGGGTACAATTCGGTATTTAATTTAAATATTTTTAAGGCTTCTTCCTTGTCTCCCTGATTCAGAAGTTGATAACCAAAGTTATTAATCCAATTTTCACGTAAATCATATTGAGATTCCGTACCTTCCCCTTGCTTGACAATTAGTATTATTTCATCAATGGTTTTCCCTTCATCCAGCAATTCTGTAAGTTTTTTTCGGTTCAAATTTTTTAATTTCTCTCTTTGCTCAGCTAAAGTTTCCACCCCATATTCTACTCTTTCAGCGTCAGTAATTTTTGTTGAGTCCAGTTCTTCTCTCACAACAATGTTATTATCCAATCTCTTATAATGCGTACCATAAATTTGAGGTTTATTTATACTCAATAAATATCTGTCAGTTAATACAGCCAGAAACCATTTATTTCTTATTGAATCCAATTCTATAGATTTTCTCATTAGTTTCACAGCCATAGCATATGCAACAGAGTCTTCTCCATGGTGAAAAATCAATGCGGCATTATTAAAGTCTAATGATGTACGCACCTTATTTGAATCTAATAATTCATAGACTCTTGCTTCTCTTAAGCTATCGTTTTTTTGTACAATATTCCAATCGATGTGATGGGTTCTATCTGCCTGGTCATTTTTGAACATTTCAATAAGTTCTGGGTTATTCACAACGTTCTCTTGGGCTAAGCCAGTTCTGAAATTGCAGAAAATGAATCCAATAAGTATTGCCATTAAAATAATTTTTCTCATAGGTCAATATTTTAAAACAACGCATAAAGTTTGGAAATATATGCAGTAAGGGATTGCCGGCTAATTTCATTTCCACTTACACCAATGTTTAGTTAGCTTTTTGAATCTTATCATAATCGGTTAAAGCCAGTTTTATGCTCGAAATTACCAGGTCGGGTTCATCCGCCTGAACAAAATGACTTGAGTTTGAGCAATAAAAGAGCTTTCCATATTTCAGGGGATATAAAAGTTCTAACCATCGTTTCATCTGGATGTTACTGTTAATTCGCCACATCTTTTCCCTGTCGTAAATGGTTGGTGGTTCCGAATTAGAAAACCCACCGGCCTTAATAAAATGTACCGGTACGTCAGGCAAAGGATTCCGGTCGCACTCTGCAAAATCTGTTTTGGTCAATTGTCTTGATATTTTTACTTCTTCTACATAATACTTAGGCATTTCCGTATAGAGTTTTTCAATAAAATTCTTATACGGCTGCCCAAACAGGGAATCAATCTGATGCTGGGTAAGCCCGATTTCCAGGTAAGGCTGGTCGCCCATATCACCCTTTTTCGTGAAATCAATAGGATCAATAAAAATCAGGCCCGCAATTTCATTGGGATAGTAGGATGCAAAACTTCTGATATAGGCTCCGCCAAAAGAATGTGATACCAATAAATAAGGAGGTTTTAGTCCTTTCTCTGATAGCATTTTTCTCAAATTAGTAACAATATGCTCAGTTGTTGGAGGCAGGCTGTCGTCTGCGGACTCTCCAATCCTCGGACGGTTATAGGCAAAAACTGCATTAGCTTTTGAAACTTCATCAATTATAGCTTTCCACCTGTCATAGGTGTCGGCCATTCCATTTTCGAATACGATTACTGGTTTATTAATTTGATTATTCTTCATACCGGCTGTATATACTTCAACCTTGTACCCATTTAAAGTAATAAAGTCTAAGCTGGCAAAAGCCTTGTCTTTATTTGCTTTAACCATTTCAATCAGGGGTTTCCACCTGCTGTCCGTGTACAACGATTTTAAATCCGGGTCAGACTTTATATGCCCGTAATTGGTATAATTCATTACTATTGCAATGTGATTTAAATGAAAGAACGCACTATCCGCATTGTTTGCTAAAGCATAGGAACATGCGGCATTATACCGGTGGTTCATTGTTATTTTTGCATCGGTTGCCTTAAAAGCAACAGAAAACGCAATAGCAGAGTTCGTAAAATCTTTTACCTGGTACAGGGAGTCTGCTTTCCGTATAAGGACGGAGTATTTATGCGGAATTTTCTGTCCGACTACGGAGGCTGTAGAAATTACGAATCCTAAGAATAAGAGGGCTATTTTCATAAGAGATATTTTGGGTTACGGGGCAAAGAAAGTACTATGTAAACATTAAAAATTGTAAAAATGCGAATGCCTTAGTCCTTTTTTTTAAAAGCTAAAATATATCGGGATGGAATAAATTTCCGGGGTTGCGTTTTTATAATGCTTTTAAAAGCATTGTTGAAATGCGCCTGGTCGTAAAAGTCGTTGTCGAGGGCAAGGCTTGTCAAAGATCTGTCAATACCGGCAGATGGAAAAGCAATGCCATCGATTGCGTTACGCAACTTTATGATAATTGAGAATTCCTTGGGGCTTAGCCCGAGGTATTTCAGGAATAAAATCTGCAGATGGCGTGAAGAGCAGTTTAGTTGTCGGCTAAGATCGTTGATAGAACCCTGGCCACCTTTTTCCATAATTATCAGGCAACTTTCGTGGACTAAAGCAGTATGTCCATTTTTAGCTAAAAAGTGATTAAACCGATTGTGTAAAAAATTTAAAACAGCGTGCTCATCACTATAATTTATATCACTTGCTTCACCCTCAAAATCTTTATTGATTGAATGGATTGGGACAATCTTATTTCTACACTCCTTCATATCAAAATCAGTAAACATAGAAGCTGACCAGGGGAATAACTGGACCATAATTACTTTGGTTGCGGGTAAGATATCAACTGAAACGGACTGGGTTGCCTGACCGCAAAAATAGATGCCTTGCTTCAGTTCAGCTACCTCATTATTAAATGCAACCAACGCGCCTTTCCCGGTGATAAAAGCAATATTGAAAAACCCATTTGGCACTATAGTTTTGTTCGCTTCAATAGCTTTGGTGTCATGGTTAATGAATATCCAAAATTTATTTATGGAAGATTTTAGTGAGTCGGTTACACTTAATTCTTTGTATTCAAACATCGATTTAGTATTAAATCGTTCAATGAAATCTTAAAGTTTTCTTATTTCTATGACATAGATAAGAAAATAGCGCAAATTAAGCAAACTCAATGGATTTATGTTAGTTTGATGAATATATTTTTTCAGTGTGTTATCCGTGTATTTTTCAGGATCTTGTATCTCAAATATGATTATTATATCATGCTAACGTTTTCATAAGTAATTATTTTTTTTAACGGGTCACATGCCTGCCCTATGAAGGCGGGGAACTCCATGACAAAATAATATCATGCTACTGTGAGTCAAAATTAGCAGATTTTGTCATGTTCGTTTCATGTGTTTATAATTTATTTAGTTCGGCAGGCTCACTATAAATTTTACGGGTCAGATGGAATTATTAACGTCTTAATTGATTTCAAAGGTGTTAATGAAATCGCTTCGCTAGGTTACTCAAACATTGCTTATTATTAAGGGTATTCGTGAGATCGCTTTGTTATTCGCTTCGCTCATGAGACCGCTTCGCTAAGTTCGCTAGTTATTAACGTCTTGCTTATTTTTAAAGGTGTTCACTTCGGCAAGCTCAGTGCACCGCGTGAGCTAAAGGTTCGCCATGGAGATAATCATCGCTCTGTGAGACAATTTATGGTCATGGCTCGTTTCATGTGCTTAATTAAAAATGAAATTATCTTGTAAAAATAAAAAATATTAACTGACAAGTATATTCATAAAATTGAATATCCGGAAATAAACATTACCTTTACGTTTTGATTTTCAGTGAATTTCATCTTAAAATATACCGTTAAGGTTATGAGTGAAAAAAAACAGAATAATTATGATTCACCTGATGTAGCAAAACTGCAGGCCGTAGAAATTGATCACAAAACAACCATTTATATAGCAAAAGGCGCTGATCCGGAAGAAGCAAAGAAACGTTATTTATACAGGATAAATCCTAAAACGATCATTCTTTCCTAACGTAAATTCAAAGATCAGTTCCTTGATACCCTGAGATTTTATGTTTTAATCAGGATTCAATATTATTGCTGGCAGCGATCCAGCCGCTGCTATGAGTGTTCCGAAAAACTATATATCCCCCCATTAGTGAAAATATAGCCCGCAGCTGCTAATTAGTTTACACTTTTAAGGAATTCTATCAGCCCGTTCATATACGTCTGCTGGTCGTCATACATGCACATATGACTTCCATCTTTACAAAGCAAAAACCGGGCATGGGGGATTTGTGTACTCATCCATTCCATGTATTTCGGGTCCATTGTGTCGTATTTTGCTCCAATTACTAAAGTTGGGACATGAATGTTCTTTAATTCTTTACTAACATCCCAATTCACCAGTTTCCCTTTGATTCCAAACTCGCTGGGACCTTGCATAATGGTGTAAAAATCATTGTTAGTCTTACTGAATGAGCGTGTTACAGGTTCAGGCCAAACAGATAAGCGCAGAATGTGCTGCGGATAATAATTTGCGTTCAGTAAATCCATATACCTGGGATTCTGGTAATCGCCTTTTTCTTCCAGTTTCCTGATTTCAGCCAATACTTCCGGAGCCATTTGTTTTGCTAACACTTCGTCAGCATACTTCCCATATTCGGGACAGCTTGCCATCATATTTGAAATAATCAGTCCTTTCATATTATCCTGGTATTTCAGCGCGTATTGCATGGCAAGGACTCCGCCCCAGGAATGTCCGAGAAGGAAGAAATTGCTTTTATCAAGATGTAATGCAATTCGGACCTGCTCTACTTCTTCAACATAATTTTCCAGATTGAAAAGTGAAGTGTCCTTTGGATTATCTGAATTTCCGCAGGCAAGTTGGTCGTAGTAAATAAATTCGATACCTTCCTTTGGCAGGAAATTCTCAAAACATTCGAAATATTCATGTGTGGCGCCCGGACCGCCATTTAACAATAAAAGCTTGATTTTCGGATTATTACCAATCCGTTTTGTCCAGACATTAAATTTCCCTTTAGGTGTTTGTATCGATATCATTTTAACTCCTCCGGTTTGAATTGGTTGATTTGAATTTTCGAAATAAGTTAATGGTAAGGATGTTTCAGATTTACTCTGTTTTCCTGAACAGGAACCAAGCACAATTACAATAGTTATTAATCCGGCAATAATTAATGATTGGTTTCTCATTATTTAAAAGTTGAAAGATTTAAACATAAAAACTACGCAGGAAATTACAAGCATTCCTGACTATCAAATGTACTTATTTCCTTTTTTGTATTTGCAAAATCCTTGTTCCCGAAGGTTAAAATAAAACAAACCTGATTTTAAATTAAAGTTATGCTAAACAATAGTGGCCATAAAAAGAGATTGGCTGTCTTTTTAACTCAAGAGTAGATATATACCAACTTTATTTACTCAAATAGTAGTAAGGGTCACAAAATCAATTTATTGAAGTATTATGGTTTAATCTTCGCGAATAGCTGGAGAAGTTTATCGTTATAAATTGCTTTAATCTGTGCCTCATGTTCACCGATTGGTTTTACCGGGATCAGATCTATAACTTCATCCGGTTGCAATCCTGAATAAAAGTATGTTCTCAATGCTGCAAGCATTGTATCTCTTACGGAATTCCTGCTTTCATCTTCTGTAAGCCCGATCTGATTTCCAATATTGATCAGCTCTTTCCATTGAAACCAAAAATAGGTGGGTAACATTGCCGACATGATAGCATAGCTTTCCAGTTTATCCTCAGGAACCTCGAACGTGTGACCCATTCTGCGAAAGAGGCTTAGCATAGTTTGCTTTTTCCAGTCCGACATTTCGGTGAAGAAACAAACCGGGTTATAGCCCTCGTTTACAATTGATGTCGCATTGGGAATTAGCCTGACGATGTTTTTGACATTCGTTAGCTTGGAAGCGATTTTCTGAATAGTGATTTTGGGAGCTAGCGATATAACTACTGCAATTGGCTTAACCTGGTCTTTTATGAGTTCGAGAGTATCCATGATTACAGGCGGATGCAAAGCCAGGAATACCATATCCTGTTGAGCTGCCTCACTAACTGAACTGGCCACCTGAATGCCAGGAAACTGCCTTTTTAATGCAGTTAAAATTTCGAAATTAATATCATAAACAACAATCGCCTTATATTCGGTCTTGTTGTTTGCAATTACCTGCAGCATTATTTTTGTAATTCTGCCACCACCAATAAATCCTAATGATTTTGTTTTCATATCTGAACACTTTTAGCGTTAAAGTATTATTTGAAAGAATAAACATTTTCATTACTTTGGGCAGGAACATCCACAACCGCAGCCTGTTGAAAGATCTGATTCTACCTGTAATCCCTGTGCTTTCCACATGATAATTCCGCCATCGAGATTTGCTGATTCCGGAAAACCTTTCCTGTTTAACAAATTTACGACTTTTGAGCTGCGCACACCTGCATTACAAATGACAATTATTGGTTTATCTGTTGGGATATTAGCTAATTGCCCGACTATTCCGGACAAAGGATAATAGAAAACATTATTCAGTGGGATAGATTCAAGCTTAAACTCAGGTTCTTCACGAACATCGATCAGGATTGCAGTTCCGTTTTGTAATTCAGCTAGCGCGTTTTGTGGTGTAATGTGCTGCACACCTTCAATATGGAATTCCTGGAAAAGTGGTATTTGGGATGTTATCATTGTATTATATTTCTTCTACACAACTTGTTACTAACTTTTATCAATAATTCTATTATATTTTTTTTAGTTTAATTCCAACCAACTCATAAAATATAGAATTGAAATCCGGGTTCGAAATGTTTATTTAATTGAATATGAGATCAATTGCTAAACAAAACTTAAGATCTAAGCGAAATAAATCCAAACGAAGTAAATTCCTGTAAGAATAAACAATACCGCTACAATTTGCCTGAACCAGACTTCGAATGTTTTGATTTTGTTGTAAAACTTGCCTATTCCACCAATGCTGAAAGCAAGCAAATAGGACAACAGAATCACAGGTAATCCGGTGGCAATGGCAAAATCTGGCAGCAATAACAGCCCTGAGGATTGAGAAAGAACCATCGGCATCAGCATCCCAAAATATAAAACTCCGCTGTAAGGACAGAAAGCCAGCGCAAAGATCATTCCCAGAAAAAGAGCACCCCAGCCGCTACCAAGCTTTACCTTATCGGCAAACCTTTGCAAAATGCTTCCGGACGAACCCGGCAACTTGATTACATCCAGCATAAATATTCCGATAACAATTAACAATGGACCTATCCATTTTTCGCCATTCGCTTGCACGGCGCGGCTAATTTGAAATTTACTGGCGCCAAAAAATATTATTGATCCAAGTATTGTGTAGGTAAGTGCCCTTCCAAGAGTGTAATACAAGCCATTCAGGAATACAGTACGACGGTTCTCCACATCTTTACTGATGTAGGCCAGTGCCGTAATATTGGTTGCCAAAGGGCAAGGGCTTATAGCTGTCATCAAACCAAGAAGGAATGCTGTCAGTAAGGGGAAAGTGCTTTGGTCGATGAGGTTTTGCAGGAACTCCATTTTTATAATTTGAGGATTTGAGGATGAGAGGATTTGAGGATTATTAGATTACCTAATGTTTTAAAGGTTTGATTTTGATGTGATAATTATTTTTGAGATGATGTTAATGATGGAAATCAGTTTCTCCTGTAAATTTTCAGGTTTTGGATAGTTTGGTGCTAATTCGCAAAGTGTAAGCCAATATTCCGTTTCATCAGCTTCTTTAGCAGCTATTTTCATTTTATGCACAAAATCTGCTTTGCTTTCAGCATTTTGAGCTTCTCTTACATTGGCTCCGATGGATGTTCCTGACTTTAATAATTGTCTGGCAATAACGTATTTCTTGAGTTCTTCAAGCTTCTCGGAATAAGTAATAATGTCCAAAGCAAACTCAAGAGATAGTTTTACGATCAGATTTTCATTTTCTTTTTTCATACTGATACTCCTTTCTTTAAATAGATATTGGTTAAATTGATGTTAGTCGACTAACAATTATTCCCAAATCCTCAAATCTTCAAATCCCCAAATTCTTATTTTATTTCAAATTCTTCTCAATCTCCGCCTTTAACCCTGCAATAAACTTTTCCGCCTGGTTTCGCGAATAACTGAAAGCGAAATTCGTAAAATCAGTATTGGTCTCTTTTGATCCTCTTACTTTGGTAAGAAATAAGGATGAGCCTTCGGCTTTGTATTTCTCAACCATTTTCAGATTTTTCTCTTCTTCAACATTCAGAATCTGTAACGTGATGCTACCATCTTTCAATTGATTCGCAAAGTATGTGTTCAACGTTTTCTTTGTGTTATCCTCAATGGAAATGCAGGTCGGACAACGTCGCTCCGAATGGAAATAAACGATTTTCAGCTTGGTTGGCTTTTGTGCCAGGACAGTGCCAGTAACAAGCAACAGCAAAATTGAAGCAAGAAGAATCTTTTTCATAATTGACTTTTTTTTTGAAGGTTTTATTTCGAAAGCATTTCCTTAATTTCTTTAACCGAAGGTACTCGCCCATATACTAATACCTTTTCGTCAACCACCAGGGCAGGAGTGCGCATAACGCCATAACCCATAATTTTCACAATGTCTTCCTCTTTCACCACGTTTGCATCGAGGTTAAGTTCTGCAACAGCTTCACGTGTCGCTTTTTCCAGATTTTTACAATTGGAACAACCGGTTCCTAAGATTTTGATTTCCATTTTTGTTAAGTTATTAGTTAATCGTTATTTGTTATTCGTTATTCGTTATTTGAAGGTTGTAGAAGGCAGCATTAAAAGATGTAATTGAATAAGAACCCTACTAGTATAATGCCAGTTCCTACAACACCAATAAATGTAAAGATAAGAGGCAGTTTGAGTACTTTTCGTAGAATAATCATTTCGGGTAACGAAAGTCCGATAACTGACATCATAAATGCCAGTGAAGTTCCGAGAGCGGCACCTTTTTCAATCAAAGCCGAAACAATAGGTATTATTCCGGCAGCATTTGAATATAACGGAATGCCAATCAATACTGAGAGTGGAACTGAATACCAGGCTGATTTCCCCATAAATGAGGACATAAAATCCTGCGGAACATATCCATGAACACCTGCGCCCACGGCAATTCCAATCATCACATAAATCCAGACTTTGCCAACAATTTCCTTTACAGCTTCAAAACCCAATTTTATACGTTTCCCGAATGTCAGTTTTTCATCTTCAGGATGATCGGCAGCTTTAAGTTCATAAACCCAGGGTTCAACCCATTTTTCGAGGTGCAGCCTGCCTATGACCCAGCCAGCTGTAATAGCAATGATCAAGCCTGTAACTACATAAATGAGAGCAGTTTTCCATCCAAATAATCCGAAGAGCAATACAATCGCTACTTCATTGATCATTGGAGCGGCAATAAGGAACGAAAAAGTTACCCCCAAAGGAATACCCGATTCAATAAAACCCAGGAACAATGGTATTGCAGAGCAAGAACAGAACGGTGTTACTATTCCTAGTGATGCTGCCATTATATTTCCGGTGAAAAGCGATTTTCCTTCCAATGCTTTGCGTGTTCGTTCGGGTGAAAAATAGGTTCGGATTATACCTACAAAAAATATGATGAGGGCAAGCAACATCAATACTTTAGGAACTTCAAAAATAAAGAAGCGCAGAGTTTCGGTAAGATGCGTTCCGGCAGTTAAACCGAAAACATCATTTACCAGTTTATCTGTTAGCCATTGAAGGTTAGAATATAATAGAAACCAAATTGGCAGAAGCAGCAAAGGCAGGAATTTGCTTATGTTTCTGTTACTAATAGAAAAGCTGTTATCAGACATTACAAGTTGTGGCTTTAACTGATTTATCAGCAAGGAAAGTATCAATAAGTTGTTTGGCCAGAGCCCAATTCTCTTTATTTATACAATACTTTATAAATGGAGGATTAATTTCACCCTGGATTAAACCTGCTGATTTCAATTCTTTTAAATGCTGCGATAGGGTAGAGAGAGCAATAGGGAATTCATCCGCAATGTTTCCGCTGTAACAACAACCTCGGTCCGACAGGATTTCCAGTATTTTTACGCGGGCAGGATTACCCATTGCTTTTGCAAATCGGGCCAGTTTTACCTGGTCCTCGGTATATGCTATTTTCATAATTCATTTAGTATTTCGCAAAAATACGAAATATTTAGACTTAGGATATTAAATTGAAGAAAATTAATAATTTAGAAAAAGACTGAATAAGAGAATTGGGGGAAACTAAACGGCGTTAATGAATATAATCAACAATCTTTTTGATGGAATCCAGGCCAATCTCACTAGTGTCTACTGAAGCCGGATCTCTGAAAACATAACCCGAAACATCATCGGCAACCTGCAATTCGGAAAATGAATCAACAATGCAATTAAAAACAAGGTCAAGTGTTTGATATTCAAATTCTCCGTAAATATATTTATTGGTAAACGTACCAACATAATCCAATTTGTTGATGTTTAGGTTCAATTCTTCTTTGATTTCACGAACAAGAGCTTCTTCAGCGGTTTCACCAAGGTCAACAAAACCACCCGGCAGATCGAGCATTCCGGCTGCCGGGTTATGTTTACGGAGAGTAAACAGTACTTCGTTTTTTTTATTCCTGATAATGGCCGCTACAGAAGCTGACATATTGATAAAATACCTGAAACCACAACTTTCGCACTTCAGAGATTTTTCAGTATCCGGCGTAAAACCGGGACTTCCGCATTTCGGACAGTACCGGAAAACTTCCAAAGGGCTGTGTTCGCAGTTCATACCGATCAGAAACTAAGTAAGAAGCGCATTATACAAAACTTCGATAGGATGTTGCGCAATGCGTCCTGTTCCATCTTTGATCTGGTGCCTGCAACTGGTGCCGGGAGCGGAGATAATGGTGTGTTCCGGCGTTTTACGTATTTCAGGCAATAATACCAGTTCGCCCACTTTCATTGATACTTCATAGTGTTCAGCCTCATAACCAAATGAACCCGCCATTCCGCAACAGCCTGATTTTATTTCGTCAATTGTATAATTGGATGGCAAAGAAATCATTTCTTTAGTAGGACCAGTCGAAGCAAGCGCTTTCTGATGGCAATGGCCATGCAGGCGAACATGCTGTTTCGCATCCGTAAACTGGGATTGGCTGATATTTCCTTTTTGTACTTCACGCATGATAAACTCATCAAACATCAGGCAATTCTTACCTAATTCTAATGCTTTAGCCTTAAGTTCATTGCCTGCCAGATCAGGATACTCATCACGAAAACTCAGTATAGCAGATGGTTCTATTCCCACTAAAGGAGATTGTTCCGTTATAACAGTATGGAGTTTGGTAATGTTTGTCTTTGCCAGTTGCTGTGCTTTCCGGGCAAATCCTTTCGATAAATAAGCTCTTCCGCTTTCAACATGGTCGGGGATTTCGACTTTGTAGCCCAGTTTGTTGAGTAACTTTACCGCTTTGATACCAATTTCTACGTCATTCACATCAGTGAATTCATCAGCGAATAAGAATACCTTGCCCTTTATTCCAATATTCTGTGCCGGGGAAAGTTTTTTTACCCAGTTCCGAAGTGTGATTTTATAAAGAGTCGGGATGGTTCGTTTTGGCGCAAATCCCAGCGATTTCTTCATGATTCCTGAAGTAAATTCATTGGAAACAAAGAAGTTAAATATGGAAGGAACCAACATTCCAAGCTTGTTCAGCTGCGAAATATTGGCAATAAGCCGGGTACGAAGTGGAACTCCATTCGCATCATGCCAATGCTGAAGAAATTCAGCTTTGTATTTTGCCATATCAACATTGCTCGGGCACTCACTCTTACAGCCTTTGCAGGACAGGCACAAATCCATTACCTGGTATATTTCTTTATGATCGAAGCGGTTTTTCTTATCTGAATGTGTCAGGAATTCGCGTAAAACATTTGCCCTGGCGCGGGTTGTTGAGTTTTCGTCTTTCGTGGCCATATAACTGGGGCACATGGTACCGCCAATTACAGCACTTTTCCGGCAGTCGGCCGAGCCATTACATTGTTCGGCAGCGCGAAGTATTCCGTGTGTATTCGAAAAATCGAAAATTGTTTCTGGCTCAGTAACAGCCATGCCTGACTCATAACGCAGGCTGGTATTCATTTGTGGTGTACGGGTAATTTTACCGGGATTAAAAATGCCTTCCGGATCCCAGGTTTCTTTAATGCTTTCGAGTAACGCATAGTTTTTATCTCCGATCATCATGGGAATAAATTCGCCTCTCAACCGACCATCACCATGCTCTCCACTCAGCGATCCTCTGTATTTTTTGACCAGTTTAGCGGTTTCAAGCGCTACTGTATGAAACAGTTCAACATCTTTTGGATCTTTTAAATTCAGAACCGGGCGAAGGTGCAGTTCACCAGTTGCAATGTGAGCATAATAGACACATTCAAGATTCAGACCTTTGAGCATTTGCATGAAATCATTCATATACTCAGGCAAAACCAAAGGATTTACAGCAGTATCTTCAATAACGGCAACCGGTTTTGCATCACCAGGCAAATTGGATAAAACGCCCAATCCTGCTTTGCGCAAAGCCCAGACTTTATTAACATCCTGGTTATAAACAATCGGATAATGATATCCATACCCGGATTGTTTTAAGTCATTTATAACAGCCGCAGCTTTACTGTCAATTTCTTCTTTTGTTTTTTCAGCCAGCTCAATAAGAAGCATAGCCGCAGGATCTCCCTGAATGAAAAACCTGTTTTTCCGCTGTGAAATATTGGCTTTGGTTTGCTCCAATATTATATCGTCCATAAGCTCTATAGCTACAGGATTGTGCTTCAACGCTATAATGTTTGCTTTAAAAGTTTCGTCTAATGAATTACAGTGGACACAGACTAACGCTTTCTCTTTTGGTGGAAGCGGATCAATATTCAGCTTTATTTCTGTAATAAAACATAATGTACCTTCGGAACCTGCAATTAATTTGCAGAAGTTAAACTCTTCATCCGATGTTGTAAATGGCTCACTTTCAAGTAATAAGTCAATAGCATAGCCGGTATTTCTGCGATGAATGGATTTGTCAGGGAACTGAGCCCTGATCTCATCCTGGTTTTCCTTGTTTCCAAGAATACTGCGAATGTTTTTATAAACCTGGCCTTCAAGAGTTTCGAGTAAACATTTCTTCTCAAATTCTGCTTTTGTAAGCTTTCCAAAAACAACTTCCGAATTATCACTTAATAAAGCTTTTACTTCAAGTGTATGATCACGTGTGCTGCCATACACCAATGAATGTGAGCCACATGAATTATTCCCAACCATTCCGCCCATCATACAGCGGTTTGATGTAGACGTTTCCGGACCAAAAAACAATCCGGTAGGTTCCAGTATTTTGTTTAATTCATCCAAAACCACTCCAGGTTGTACCCGAACCCAGTGCTCTTCAGTATTGATTTCGAGAATCTGGTTAAAATGTTTTGATATATCGGCAACGATTCCACCTCCGACTACCTGTCCGGCAAGTGAAGTACCGGCTGCGCGAGGAATCAGAGATGTTTTCAGGCTTCGGGCAAAGGAAATCAGTTTCTTCAGATCATCAATATCTGCCGGACGAACAACCAGTTGCGGCATCTGGCGGTATGCTGAAGCGTCGGTGGCATAAATCAGGCGGGTGTATTCGTCAGCATAAACTTCACCTTTAAACGATGCTTTAAGTTCGCTAAGTTTATTGTGGGGAATTATTGTTTTATCCATCTTATTCTTCTACAAGTTCTTTCAACGGTTTAAAATAGTAGCGGTCCCAGCCATCCACAATATTATCAAATGCCTCTTCGGGAATATTGATATGGAGTAATTCCACATCCGTTGAGCTGCCTTCGTCATGCAACTTAATGGTAACGATGGATTTATGTTCCGAAGGCATTCCGTCTTCTTCTTCAAAATACCATTCCTGTACAATCTTCTTGCCGGGTTCGAGTTCAATATTTATTCCTGAGATTTCACCATCCCATAACGAGAATTCAGTTCCGGCAATTGGTTCCATCACTGCAGTTGCGCCACTCCAAATTTCAATGGTGAGCGGATTGGTCAGGGCTGTATAAATATCTTCAGCCGAAGCTTTTATTTTATAATGCTTCTTGATATTTTTCATAAGTAAGTGTATTGAACCATTAAAGATTGAAGTATGTTTTAAACGGAAACTATCTATAAATCTAAACATCTTATTATAAGTGTGTTCCGTGATTTAAAGTTATTGCCGTGTGATGCTTAATTTTGTTCAAAGGTACAAAATTGTGAGGAAACATCAGGACCCTCTATAACTAGCATAAAATAAAGAAGATTCTGAATTTGGGTTTTCAGGCTTTTCATTCAAAATAACTGCGCTCATTTTATCTATTAAAACGAAGAAAGGCAGGTCGTCTTTCTCAGATTCACCTGCCTTTCAGTAAATTACACTATGATTTTCTACTTCTTATAAAAATCAGTGCTCTCAAAGATTTTGTCCGCTGACTTAGCTATAAATCCTGAATATAATTTACCATCTGTATCCGGGTACCTGATGGCAAACTCGTAATAACAGGAGGGAACTTCAAATGTACCTTCAACAAAATCAACAGGAAGAAATCCCGCTCTGGTACTTGATTGTTCAAGTAATTCATCAGGGGTACCCTTTATTTCTCCGCCTGAACTATTAAGCAAAAATCCTTTATCTTTTACAAACTGGTTAACTTTCTGAATGGTATTAAATTTCCTGAGCGAGTTGATGCTCACCGTAAAATGATTGGTAACAAAGCCATAAACATAAAGCCATGCGGCATATTCCGATTCTTTCCGAAGCATTTCATAAGTTTCGTAAGATGGCGGACCCCAAACATTGCCCGAAAACACCAGGTCGTTGCCAAATACAAGTTCATCAGGTACACGTGCAGCGCATTGTTTTACTACAGATTGCAATTCCTTGCTGAAATGATCCGTCATTAACTGACTTATAAAAACCCGTGGCGCGTTTGGCAGCGTTTTGTGCTCGTAATGCTTTGCTGTCAGGTGTTTATCTTCAAAAATATAATATCCTTTTTGAACATAACCTGCTTCGAGGAAAGGTCGGGCAAGCACATCAACATTAATACGCGTATCGAAAAAAGTACGGAAGGCAATATGGTCATTCTCAACTATTTCTCCTTCTTCGGAAAAACTGTCATAAACTTTTTTTGCCTCAGGATTTTGAGTGATATAATCAGCCCAAAGCCGGTCAAAAATTTCCTGTGTCTGCATATCTCAATTTTTGTGTTCTGTTTGGTTTTGAAATGTTTGATGAAGCTTTAAATCAGTTAAAAAATGCGTTTACAAAATTAACAATCTTAACACCTGCAAGTTCAAGACTACTGCGGTTATTTTCAATAAATTTATCAATTTCTTCTTCTTTATGCAATATTCCGGTCATGCTCCTCAATACTTGTGATAATGAGCTCTTCACGGTTTCATCAGGTAAGCTAATTTGAATAAATTTTCCATTTTCAACTTTTATATTAATTGGTAAAAACCCAGTGAGCATAGGAATATTTACCTGGAACTGATAGGCCGGCGAATAGCCAAAATTCCATTGCCATGTTTTATACTTTGTTTCTGAAAGCTCGTTAATGGCAATTAATTCATCAGGCCGTATTTTATATGAGTTACTTCCGGGATAAAAATCAATCAGCCAGTTAACAAATCTTTCTGCAAATTGATTAATATCAATGGTTTTGGATAGGAGTGGAGCTATGTTGCCTACATTACTTCGTACTGATGCCATTGCCTTTCCCTGGTATTCTTTTTCCGGGGTCAGGCAATTTTGAAGCTTGTCAATATCCGTATTAAAAAGTATAGTTCCATGGTGAAGAACTCTGTCATGAAATATATGTTCGGCATGTCCCGAAAATTTAAGGTCACCGGCGAAAATACTATTACGTTTATTGGTATTTGCTTCAATGCCAAGGCTTTGCATGAAGTTTACTATTATTGAAGTAAACCGCTTAAAGTCAACCTGGTTTCTTTTATCTGTTTTTTGAATAAACGTGAAATTAACGTTCCCTGCATCATGGTAAACGGCACCACCACCACTGATTCGCCTGATAACGGGTATGTTATGTGCCCGAACATATGGATAATTAATTTCAGCAAACGCGTTCTGGTGTTTCCCGATAATTACTGATCGCTCATTAATCCAGATCATGCACATGTCCTCAACTGCGTTCTTTACAAAATATTCCTCGGCAGCGATGTTCAGGTAAGCATCGGTAAACAACCTGTAAAATATCAGCATAATTGATTTAATGTAATGCAGTATTATTTTTCAAAAATCCTGATGGATTTATGTCCTGCAAATATAACAGATGTGAAAAGAATTATCTTTACATTGTTAAAACATTCATTTACCAGGTTCAAATTTGGGACTATGTCGCTTAATATCAAAGTAAAAGAGCAGTTGCTTGCCAGGTGTATTGAAATTAAAGAGGAATCAGAAGCGAATACCCTTGCTGCTATGAACGATGCTCAGCAAAGTGCGAATGAGTATGGGGCACCAAGGGACAGGTATGATTCGTTCCGTGCTCAGATGATGCGAAAACGTGACATGTTAGCTCAGCAACTATCTGCTGTAGAGGAAGAAATACGTTTTTTGCGTCAAATAAAACCTACAAATAAATCAACTAAAGTTGAAGCCGGAGCCCTGGTTGAGCTGAATTCACAAACGCTTTATATTTTATCGGGTATCGGGAAACTGGTTATTGACGATGAAACATTTTATGTTGTTTCACCCGTTGTTCCTTTGGTTACTGCAATGAAAGATCTGAAAAAAGGCGATTCGTTCACTTTCAGGGGTACGGCTATGAAAATTCTGGAAATTTGTTAGGGATTAAAGAGTTAATAGTTAATCGAAAATAGTTAATGGTTCCTGAATTCCAAATGACCAACAACGATTAATCCATAACGAATAACGAATAACAATTAACCATTAACCAAACTACACCGAGAAATCAAAATTATCCTTCTTCGTTTTAGTATAAACTTCACGGCTGAAAATATAAAGCCTTGCAGGTTTATGAGCTACCCCGACCTGCTTTTCGTTTAAAGGTATCAGGTACTTCATGCTCAGTATCTTCTTCCTGAAGTTGCGCTTATCGAAAGTGGTGCCCAGGATTACTTCATAAAGCTTCTGCATTTGCGAAAGGGTGAATTTCTCGGGTAATAACTCAAAACCAATAGGCTTATTAAGTAATTCGCTTCGTAGATGTTCAAGAGCACTTCTGAGAATATCCATGTGGTCCATTACAAGGTCGTGTACTTCGTGAACCGGATACCAGCGGGCGTTATCACTTAATATTAATTCAGGACTACGTTGTTCCGTGATATTGATAAGGGAGTAATATGCTATTGTAACTACATGTTCTTCAGGATGATCTATCTGTCGTAGCCATTCCAGGTCACGCGGTTTTCTTTTCAAACGGTCGGGTGATCCAAAACTCTTTAATTGATTAAGGTAAATATTTCCTAAACCCGTGTTCTCTTTCAGAACCCGCCATGCGGAAGTATCCAGGTCCTCATCAAGCCTCATTAAATCACCAGGGAATTTAAGGTCAGCGTATATGGTTCCGTCAATGGTCATATTTCTTTCAATTAAAAGAACATTCAGATTGGTGAAATCAAACCCGAAAACCACACAATCGACCGAAACATTTGGAATTAAACCTTCCTGCATACATTATAATTAAATTGTTATTGTAGTAAAGGCGTGATCTTTAAAACAGCTATAAAATTAAACGAATTTCGTTATAAAATTCAGTTACGCGCAGAAAGAAAAAAAAATACTGCTTTCCAGGTAATTTGCGATAAAATGACTGAATAATTCTGAAGAAAAATCTGATTCTTAAACTTAACTTCTTTGGTTTAATAAATTAAGGAACCCTTTAGAAATCATATATCTGTTACTAAAATAAGTCCGTTGTTCCAATTCCAATAAATAGAGGAAAAGTTGCATTTCAGATTTTGTATTTTATTGAAAGGAAAAAACAAAAAAAGGCTGTCCTTGTCTGGACAACCTGTTTTTATATACCTGACTCTGGAAGAGCTTATTTACGTTTTTCTTTGATACGAGCTTTCTTACCTTTGAGATCACGAAGGTAGAAAATCCTGGCGCGGCGAACAGCGCCACGTTTGTTTATTTCTATTTTATCAATAAATGGTGAACATACCGGGATGATTCTCTCAACACCAATTGTTCCCGAAACCTTGCGAATTGTGAATGTTTCAGTAGCTCCTTCGCCTGAACGCTGCAGAACAACACCTTGAAAAAGCTGTATACGTTCTTTTTCACCTTCTTTGATTTTATAGTGAACTGTAATGGTATCACCAGCTTTAAATACCGGTAATTCATTCCTTAACACTAAAGTATCTTCAACGTACTGAATTAACTCCTTCTTACTCATTAGTTTATGTATTAGATGTGCGTTTTCCTCAAAAATGAGTGCAAATTTACGCTAAAAATTTGATACAAAACAAGTTTGTCCCGGTTTTTTTAACAATCAATTGTTGATAACCGTAAATTGCCATATTCATCGCAAAAGTATGAAATAAATTCCTATTTGCCTAACTTAAATGTTTATCACAAACACAGCTATAAAACATTGTTAGTTAATGTGTTATTTCAGCGACTGTCAGAATATCTGAAGTAGTAGCTAAAAACTTCGGAAGGTTGAAATGGATAACTTCGATTTATAAAAAAAAATCCCCAAGGTTGAAAACCAAGGGGATAAATCTGTATAGCAGAATCAGATTCCTGAAATCAGGAATGCTTATTCAGCTTTTCCTTTTTTTATTTCTTCAACTACAGTAGTTGTTTTATCTTCAACAACTTCAGCCGCTTTTTCTACTAAAGGTTCAGCTGCTTCAGATGGTAGCTCAACAACAGGTTCGATAACAGCAGCCTTGGGTTCATCTGCCGCGCTTCTGATTTTGGCTTCAAGTTTGTCGACAAGACCAGCTGCCTTATCATCTAATTTGCCAAGTGCGGCTTCAGCCTTGTCTTTCATGTTTTCGCCAAAATCAATAACTTTATCTGTTGCTTCCTGCGCGGCAACTTTTACATCATCAACAATGTCATCGATTTTCTCAACTACATCTTTGGTGTATTCTTTTGCGGTTTCAACACCTTGAGCGGCTTTTTCTTTTAACTCGGTAGCTTTTGCTACAGTTACTTCTTTTAAATCCGCAGCTTTTTCTGCTGTTGCTTCTTTTATCTCAGAAGCCTTGGCTACGGTTGCGTCTTTTAACTCCGCCGCTTTGGCCGAAGTTACTTCTTTTGATGTGCCAAAAAGTTTTTTGAGTGAGTCTAATAATCCCATAATATTGTTTTTAAGTGGTTTGAGTTGGCTAAAGTACAAAATATATACGCCTATTGCAAAAGATTTCCCTGATATGTATTGAGTAAATTATGGCTTTGTATCCTGTAGCATATCCGGTCGGCGAGCCCTGGTACGCTCTACAGCCTTTTCGTACTGCCATTTTTTAATTTCTCTTTCGTTCCCCGAAGTCAATACTTCCGGAACAATCCAATTGTTGTAATCTGCCGGCCTGGTGTAAACCGGTGGGGATAACAAATTATCCTGGAACGAATCGGATAATGCTGAAGTTTCGTCACTCAATACTCCGGGCAACAACCGGATCACAGCGTCAGTTACCACAGCTGCGGCTAATTCTCCGCCGGTTAAAACATAATTCCCAATTGATATTTCGCTCGTAAAATAGTGTTCACGAAGCCGTTCGTCTATCCCTTTGTAATGACCACACATTATAATAATATTGGTGCTCATCGATAATTTGTTTGCCAAAGGCTGATCGAAAAGCACCCCGTCAGGAGTCATGAAAATGATCTCGTCATATTTTCTCTCAGATTTCAATTGATCAATACAACTGGCTATTGGTTGTATCATCATAACCATCCCGGCACCGCCGCCAAACGGATAGTCGTCAACTTTATGATGTTTGTTATCAGAATAATCCCGTAAGTTATGAATCTGAATTTCAGCCAGGCCTTTCGACTGTGCACGTTTTATCATCGAATGGCTGAATGCTCCATCGAACATTTCAGGAAAAATAGTTATGATATCAATACGCATAAGTGAACCCCGGAATTTTATGGTGCAAAATTACATTTTTTGTAACTAATCAGTCTTGTAAAAATGCTTTTTTGCCACAGATTACACGAATTACGCAGATTTTAAACTGCTTTTAGCCGTTTTTCAATTAATTTCAATTAAAAATGATGAACAATTGTCTGTGAAATCTGCGCAATCGGTGGCATATATTTGTTTTTCATTACTTTAGACAAACTGATTAGTTACCATTTTTTAAATGAGCATATTATGATTTCCAGAATTACTTAAAAACTGAATTATTTAACTAATTTAATGTCAAGCGGATATTTCCTTAATTTTACTGGTTAAATAGCAACAAGAATTTTTATTCTTTTAATGTCTGTCAAACCCAATACCCTTATTGTTTGTTATGATTGGAATAAAATCTGAACATGTATGAAGAAAACAATATTGATCCTGTTTTCATTTTTCTTCATCACCTCTTTATTTGCCCAGGAAGCCGGGTTTGCGACATATGTATTGCATTTTAAAGATAAAGGAGAAGTTAAAGCCGGATCATTAAATCCTTCGAATTATCTTACATCCAAAGCGGTTGAACGCCGGTTAAAACAGAAAATTTCTTTTGATCAGGCAGATATCCCTGTAAGCGATCAATATATAAAAGCTATTTCGAAAACCGGAGCACATATTCTGGCACGCTCGCGCTGGTTCAATACGGTCGTAATCGAAGCCAATTTCGATATGATAAATGAAATATCTGCGTTGCCTTATGTTTCAGAAATCCAAACTATTCCTAATAATGGTAAAAAACAATCTTCGTTCATAAAACCTGCTTTTAAGAACGAAACTGTAAATCCAAGGTTGCCTGAAATAACTAAAAATGCAGCAAGTGATTTGTACAATTACGGAATCGCCTTTAACCAGATTAATCAGCTTAAAGGGCAGTATCTGCACAATATGGGATACAGCGGACAAGGAATGCTGATTGCCGTGATTGATGGCGGATTTAATTCGGTTGATAAAATGCCTTGTTTTGACAGCCTTCGTGCAAATAATCAGATAAAAGGAACCCGCGATTTTGCACAACCCGGCAATAATGTGTATGCCACATCAATGGCTTCGCACGGTACAAGCGTACTGTCGTGCATGGGTGCAAATAGCAGTGGACAAATGATCGGCACTGCGCCAAAAGCTGATTACTGGCTTTTACGCTCCGAAGTTGTAGCAACCGAATCCATTATTGAAGAGTATTATTGGGTAAGCGCTGCCGAGTTTGCTGACAGTATCGGTGCAGATTTGATCAATTCTTCACTTGGATATACCACATTTGACGATATAGCTACAAACCACACGTATGCCGACATGGATGGAAATACTACCATAGTGACAAAAGGAGCCGATAAAGCCGCCGAAAAAGGTATTCTGGTTGTTAACAGTGCCGGAAACTCTGGTGGTGGCGGATGGTGGTACATTAGCGCACCTGCAGATGGTGACAGTGTGTTTACGATAGGAGCTGTAACTGCCATAGGTATCAGGTCAGATTTTAGTTCTGTAGGTCCAACTTCAGATGAACGAATAAAACCAACTGTTGCTGCCCAGGGTTCAAACACAGCAATTTACTATCTTAATAATCAGAATGTCCCTACTCTGGGTACTGGTAACGGAACTTCATTTTCATCACCGGTAATGTGTGGGATAACAGCCTGTCTGTGGCAGGCTTTCCCGGATTTGAATAATATGCAGATCATTGAGTTAATTAAAGCATCCGCAAACCAGGCAAATGAGCCTGATTCACTGTTAGGATGGGGAATTCCAGATTTTCTGGCGGCTACCAGTACACTTTTAATTCCAACAAAAGAAGACGCACTTGATGCATTTCCAAATCCTTTTGTCGGGACATTAACTCTTGTATTTCCGGTTTCAATTCAAGGGGAATTTAGCATTCAAATAATAAATTTACAGGGCAAAGTTGTTTATTCCCGTCAGCGCGACGAAGGCTCAATCCGCAGCATTCAAATTAACGACATTGGATATTTAGCATCGGGTATGTATTTAATAAAAGTTTCGGATCAATCTGTGATTTATTCAGGAAAGATCATCAAAAAGTGATCAGTGATTTTTGCCATGGAACCGGTTCTCAATTTCAGACAAAGAGATCTCGATTCCAGGAAATAAGTTATTATCGATAAAAACGAATTTTCTCTTTGTCATTTTCCTGACAAAAAATCTGCGCAGTTTTTTCAGGAAAGAAAATGCCGATAAATTCATAAATTGACTTTTATGATTTTTCTGCCGGGTGACTTAATTGGGCAAAATACTATTTCTATTCTTAGATATGCACTATTTCCGAATATTTAGTTTTAATATCAGATAAGTAATTTCCATTATAACTTATTTTAATACAATTATTTATAGTGAAATAACGAAAAGTTAACTTCCTGAGAATTGAAAAAATGACAGACCATATCTATTTCCCAGTCAGATTTTTAAAATCAGAGGTTAAAGCAAAGAACCTTTTCAATTAAAATGCATTCTGGTAATTGGTTTCAAATAAAAAAACTAAAATTAAATCTTCTTAATACTGGTTTAAAGTAGGAGGGAAGTTTTAATATCCGGAGAGTACAGACCCGCTAATCCGGTTTACAATTATAACTCTATTAAAGATTACATAGGTAAATTACACATTCACAACTGTAAACATTTGAATATTGACAAATGTGAATATATAATTAACAAATGTACACATGTGTATTGTAGCTGTGCAAACAACTTGTATTCAGCACTATTTACAATTGTAATTATCCAGACTCAATAAATGTATTTACAATTGTAGTTTACAACAAATATTACAGAATATATATAATTTTAAATACCTATATATCAATTTATTATAATAACTATATATACTATTACTTCAAGTTAATGGCTTCTTGAAAGTCATATTCTCAAATTTAAATAATTTAGTATTAATTACAGTATATCAATATGTTATGTCTACTACATAAATTTTATATTTAAATGTAAACTATCAAATTAACAATTAGAATTTTATTCAACTTAACTGTAACAATATTGAATACTAAGTATTACATTTGTAGCTCTGTTTACATAAATCAAGTTTACAAATGAAAGACAGGATAACTCTACTTATCAAAGCAAAGAACCTGACAGCTGCCCAATTTGCAGATGAGATTGGTGTGCAGAAATCAAGCATATCGCATATTCTTTCCGGCCGGAATAATGCCAGCCTCGATTTTATCCAAAAGATTCTTTTAACCTATCCCGAGGTGAATATGGATTGGCTTATGTTTGGAAAAGGTCCAATATTTAAACATATAGAAACTGCTCTCAAATCCAGTAATGACGAAAGTTTGAACGCTGTTCCGACTGTCGATTTAACGAACGTGGATCTGTTTTCCGGACTTATGCCAGCAAAGAGCTCTGATTTTCGCAAGGAAATCGACTTGAGCGATGAAGAAAAATCTGAAGAAAATACGAATCAGGAGATAAAAGAAAATGGAATATCAGCTCCATTGTCAAAAAACATAGAGCAGGTTCCGACAGAATTTACGGTGAGCAAAAAGGAAAACGGATTAGTCAGTTCCAGGCACAGGGAAGCCGATACGAAGACACTATTGAAAATCGTAGAATTTTATTCGGACAATACTTACCGGGAATTCTTCCCTGAATAATTAGGGTCTGTCGAAATGTGAAAAGAAGAAGTTGGATTCGATAAGGGCATTTTCATCGCTATCGGAACCATGAACAGCATTACGTTCGATTGAAGTAGCAAAAAGCTTACGAACTGTTCCATCAGCAGCTTCCGAAGGATTGGTTGAACCGATGAGTTTGCGGAAGTCTTCCACAGCATTTTCCTTTTCCAGAACAGCGGCAACAATAGGACCGGATGACATAAAAGCAACCAATCCGTTAAAGAAAGGTCTTGCACTATGTACGGCATAAAAAGCTTCTGCATCTTCCTTATGCAAATGAGTAAGCCTTAACGCTTTGATTTTGAATCCGTTCTCACTAAATTTTTGAAGAATCAGACCCGTATAACCTGCTTCAAATGCATCAGGTTTGATCATTGTAAATGTTGTAGTTCCAGACATATTGCTCTAAAATTGTATTCGCTACAAAGATAAGTTAATATTTATTAACGAGATCAACATAAAGGTTAAATTGGTAAATTTGCAAAAAATTAAACGTACCTAATATACACATCTTGGGCATTTCTGAATCTTCCATTTCCTACCTGATAAAACTCCTCGAAGAAAAGTCGGATGTACTTATCACTACGCATTATAATCCAGACGGTGATGCAATAGGATCCTCACTGGCATTGTATCATTTCTTGTGTACCCAAGGCATTAAATCTAAAGTATTGATTCCTAATGAGCTTCCATCATTTTTGCAATGGATGCCCGGAGTGAATGAAGCGGCTATTTATGTTGAAAGCACTGAAGTTGGTAATGATTTAATTGCTAAGGCAGATCTTATCTTTTGTATGGATTACAATGGACTGGGAAGGGTTAAGCTTTTCACAGATCAGCTCAAGGCTGCAAGTGCTACACGCGTGCTTATTGATCATCATATTCAGCCTGAGAATGAGTTTGATCTCGCATTCTCAGAAGTTGGTGTTTCATCAACTTCAGAATTGTTGTATCAAATCATAAGTGAAGCCGGACTTATTTCAACACTTACGAAAGAAATGGCTGAATGTTTCTTCGTTGGAATTATGACCGACACAGGCTCATTCAGTTTCGCCTGTAATCGCCCGGAAACATTCGTGATTGCGTCTGATTTAATCAGGACCGGGATGGATGTTGAAAGAGTTCATCGGATGGTTTACGATACATATTCTGAAAGCCGTATGCGGTTGTTAGGTCATTGCCTGGGTTCGAATATGAAAGTGTTACCGGAATTTGCAACGGCTTTTATTTGGCTCACAATGGAAGATCTTGAAAAGTATGAATACCAGCAAGGTGATACAGAAGGTGTGGTAAATTATGCCCTGAGTATACAGAATGTAGCTGTAGCGGCTTTATTCACCGAACGTGGTGACAGGGTTAGAGTATCATTACGCAGCAAAGGTGAGTTTTCGGTGAATGAATTTGCGCGGGCACATTTTAACGGGGGTGGCCATCGCAATGCAGCTGGCGGCGATATTTTTATGAGTATGCCTGAAACACTGGCATGGTTCGAATCGCTGTTACCTTCTTATAGTGCCGAAATTCATAAATCGCTTGCCAACTATAAATAAGATTGAAGTATGATTTACAGATTTCAACTTATCCTCTTTTTTGTACTTATCATAGGTTTTCAATCCTGCAGTTATAAAAAAGATGGTGGTGAAACAAAAAGTCTAAACCTGGATCAGGTAAATGAAAAATTACTTAAGGCCAATAAAGTTGCGATTGAATTTGAAAGGAAACAGATTGATAAATTGATCGACAGTTCAGGATGGAATATGCAGGTGACAGCTACAGGTCTTCGTTATGAAATTATTGAAAATGGAAATGGCACAAAAGCAGAAACCGGGAAATTAGCAAGGTTCGAATATGAAACGAAGTTGATAACCGGCAAAATAGTATACAGTTCAGCGCTAACAGGACCAAAAGAATTCAGGATTGGAAGTGGTGGTGTTGAAAGTGGCCTGGAAGAGGGAATTCTCCTTCTTCAGGCTGGAGATAAAGCAAGGTTTGTAATTCCTTCCTTCCTTGCGCATGGATTATCCGGAGATCAGGATAAGATACCGCCTAAAGCTACACTTATTTACACAATTAAACTCATTGAATTAGAATAAATTAACCATAATTAAATTTAACTGAAACACTAAAAAGAAGATGAAAATCAGAACAATTATTACTTTAGGAGCTTTAATTGCTGCGATAGCGATTACTTCATGCTCAAAATACCCTGGATTCAAAAAAACGGAAAGCGGTATTTTTTACAAATATTTTGTTGAAAGTAAGGATACTACAAAGGCAAAAGAAGAAAGTATTCTCACCATGAACATTAAATGGCGCTTGGTTATCAATAAAAAAGATTCGGTATTAAATATAACGCCAAATCCTTTTGAAATCAAGCTCATGAAATCGGAAT